>NZ_CP172056.1:2530625-2861562 GCF_049860565.1 Desulfitobacterium nosdiversum | reverse complement strand
TGACAGGTAAGATTAGAGGATCAATAAATAGATCTTCCATCGGTAAGGCATATTCATCTGCAGCAGCTACGAGTTCCATTGCGAAGACGAGCCGATTTTCCGAATCTTTGGGAATACCTGCTTTATCCATGGTTAAACCAATGACTGACGCGTTATACTGAACTGCCATGGGAAAAACACGTTCAATTTTAGGACGTTCTGCCGGAACCGAATTAATCATTGCAGGACGTTTTACCAATTTTAGACCCGCCTCGATCGCATCATAATTTGTCGAGTCTAAACAAAGGGGCAAATCAGAAACTTCTTGAATGACATCAACCATCCATTCATAAGCGGAAGGTCTTTCCTCTGTCGGAATTGCCGGTCCGGAATTAACATCAAGATAATGAGCCCCTCCTTCTTGCTGTTTTAGTGCCCATTCTTGAATAGGTTTTGGGTCTTTAGCGCGAAGAGCATTTCCAATATCCTTAAACATACCATTAATCCGTTCACCAATGATGATCAAGTCAGACACACCCTTTCTTCATTCTTATCAAGAATAAAACTTCATGGATTATGCATTCGTTTCCATAAGATCAGTAATGTTTTGCTGTACAAGACGAACTGCAGCAGGATTACGCATTAAAAGTATACTTGCACCGGCTTGAAGCAAAGCTGTTGCTGTTAATGTTTCCCAGAGAACGGATCGATCATAGAGTTCGCCCCAACCCGGAAACTCTTCGGAAGATGCATTGGCTTCCTTCGCTCGATTAGCTTCATAGCCAACCGTGCAGATCATCGGCATAGATAGCATTTTATCGTTTGCAAGGGATCCTAAGCGAGCACGTTCCATGATTGAATAGGCATATTCAATCCCATATCCTAAACCGCCGATCATCGGGTCGATAACGATTCGGTTAAGGGGTAATCCCATTTCGCTAATTAAAATATTGAGTTGTTTGCAAATATTGATATCGAGCGGCGATCGCGCGATGAGATTATGTTTATGAACCATAGCTGCGGCGGTTATGGATTTATAATTATCTTGTTCTGCCAGACCGATTAGCAAATTTTCTCCGGCAGCTGCTTCGGCGACCGCAGCCATGACTTCATTATCCTTGTCTGGATCTTCACAGCCAACGACAATCAAGGGAACTCCTACTGCGCTTAAAACGTCTTTAACCACCCGAGCACAATCTTCCGGACTGCGATTTTCCCCTTCAGGATTCGCACCAATTAACTTTATATAAATGAGATCCGCGTTAAATTCATCTACACATTTTTGGGCCCATGCGGCTGGATTATTTAAAACATTACCATATTGCTCTTTAATTGAATCATTCCACGGCGGAATAATATCGGTTACTTCCATCGCAATTAACGAACGGTTTTCTACCTTACCCTCAAAATGGAGGAAAGGTAAGGCACTGTCCCCGCCAACTGTTACTACTTTGGTCCGTGTACCTCCTTGTTCTGGGGTAGCGCCAAGGATAACTTGACCCACTTTACTCGGATATTTTTCTTTAACGAGGGCAACGGGCATCGCATTTCTCTCCTCTCTTATGTTTATTTAAAGTTATTAGGAGCTTTTTAAAACTTAAAGATTAATGAGGTGAGTTTTTTCGAGTATTTTTTGTACAGATTGAACAGCCTGAGATTGATCCGGAAGAGAATAAAGGGCCTTTCCTTCTAAATCCAGTTCTGTTACTAAAGGATCGATCGGTATATCCCCGATTAACTTGAGTCCGGTTTTCTCAATTTCTTCAGAAAGCAAATCTAAACTATCATGAGAAGTCTTTGTAACAACTAAGTAAACTTCTCCTACTGCTGAACGTAAACCCTTAATTAAATCATGAACGCGGCCGGCAGAACGAATTCCACGTGCAGAAGAATCGCTGATAACAAACATCGTATCTATATGAGAAATGGTTCGCCTGCTTATATGTTCTAAACCAGCTTCTGTATCTACAGCAACCAGATCATAATTGCTGCCTAAACTTTCTAAGTACTTACGCAGAAGATCATTTGGATAGCAATAGCAACCGGGACCTTGAGGCCCCCCCATCACAAGCAAATCGATATCTTGTGATTCAATAAGTGTCTGTTGAAGTTTGTATTCAACAAACACATCCTTTGGCATCCCAGTGGGTATAGCTTTAGGATTTTTCGTTTCCTCCAGAAGATCAGAAATTGTTGCAGTAACTTTAAGTCCTAAGGCTTCATTGAGATTGGCATTAGGATCAGCATCTACGGCTAAAATAGAAATATCCTTATTATTTTTTACAATTTGACGGAGAAGGAGTGCTGTAAATGTTGTTTTTCCTACCCCGCCTTTTCCAGCAACAGCTACATATTTTGCCATGTTACTATTCCTCCTGTCCTTCAACTGTTGGAAATAGGGTTAAATCGGTATGAGGCAGGAAAAGTGCAGAAACAAACTCATCCATAAATGTGTTTCCAATAGAGAGTTCTACATACGTTATTTTCTGTCCCAATTCAGCTGCTTCATGCCAGGCTTTTTGTGATAATAAAGCCAAGCAAGCCCCTTTAACAGATGAATTGCCAATGAATTCAAACTTTTCCAAGGGTAAATCCGGAAGCAAACCAATTTGAATGGAATCGCGTACATTTAAATAGTTTCCGAAGCCTCCGGCGATGATGACCTTATCAATCATTCCGATCTCCAGAGAAACCATTTGCAGCAGCGAACGAATCCCGGCATAAATTGCTCCTTTGGCTCGAATTAGGTTTTTAACATCATTTTCGGTAATGACTACATCTTTATCCCCGCCGGATTGGTGAGACCAAGCAAGTACAAATTCTTTATCATCAGAAGTCTGCCGCAAACGTCCAGTTTTAGAAGTATGTTCAATTTGAAAGTTACCCGCTCGATCAATTATGCCGGCTTCACGAAGTTTAGAAAGGCAATCGACGAGTCCTGAGCCGCAAATTCCGACAGGGGCTATCCTTCCGATAACAGATAGGTTTACGTCTAAAGTCAGGGGATCAATATTGACTCGTTCTATTGCCCCAGGCATAGCACGCATGCCAAAACTAATTCCTCCTCCTTCGAAACAGGGACCGGCAGAGCAGGCGCAAGAAACAAGCCAATCCTGATTGCCAAGCACAATTTCACCGTTTGTACCAATGTCTATAAAGAGCGAAATATCTTCTTTATGTGCCATATTAGTGACAAGAGTACCGGAAACGATATCGCCCCCTACATAACTTGCAACAGAAGGATAGGAGTGAACTAATGCTTCCGGTAAAATATGCAGACCGATTTCTTTTGCCGGAATAGAAGGAGTAATACTTACTGTGGGAATATAGGGCTCCAAGCGAAGGTAACGAGGGTTAATTTGCAGAAAGAGTTGGGTCATCGTGGTGTTTCCTGCGATAACGGCAGCAGATAGATTCGTCTGGGATAGTCCTTTTCTTTCAAGCAAGCTATCCATTAATTCGTTTATTGTATCCATTACAGCCTTGTGAATTTCTGCTAAACTTTCATCGTTTTCAACAGCATGAACGATTCGAGAAATGACATCATCCCCAAATTTAGCTTGTTTGTTATATGCCCCTTGTTTATCTTCAATTTCTCCAGTTTTGAGATTAACAAGATAAACGACGACTGTTGTTGTGCCAATATCAATAGCTAAACCATATGCGGGTTGATCATTTCCAGATTCGACATGCGTAATTATGCAGTAGCCTTCTAGTTCACTTAATGTGATTGAAATGTTCCAATCTGCTTGGCGTAGGACTTCAGGCAGTTGGCGGAGAATTGACAATGGAATTTCTATTTTTTTAGCTTGAGGTAAAATTCGTTTGAGTTCAACTAATAGTCTCGACCAATCACTTGCGTTGTCCGTTAAAGTAGGTGCTGAAAGTTGAACTCGAATTTTACGGGCGAGAGGTTGAAAACCATAGGTAGCTAAAAGATCGTTTGTCGTTTCCTGTACAAGTCCTTTTTTTACATCACCCAAAAGAACTTGATGCTCTTTGAGACGGGATTCGGGCGGAATTTCTATGGTTACATCTTCTTGAACAAAAGTTTGACAAGCTAACCGAACACCACGTGCAATTTGCTCAGGTTTTAGATTACCGGTCCCCATGATCTGAACTTGACCGGCAAGAACAGTCAACTTACAGGCACCACACGTTCCTTCTCCCCCGCAGCTTGATTTAAGATAGATTCCTGCTTTTGAAGCGGCTTTAAGCAGGGAGGTACCTTGCTCAACCTCTATAATTTGACGATCAGGCATGATTGTAACTTGATATTGGGCCATGATATCCCCCCTCTCCTTTTTCGACGCCTTCAAATGGCAGCCAAGCTAACCTTTTCTCTTAATTGGTATGAGTTATTTAAATAGAGCGGGAGAACGAAACAATTCCACTTGATTCTCGAGGACCAACAACAACTTTCCAACCCGATTTTTCTTGGAGCTTACCAGAGATTACGGCAACATAACCAGGTATAATGACTTCGCGGTGTTTAACTTTATCTGCCACACCTGAAGCGGCAAGAGCATCAGCAATTTTTTCGGGTTCAAATTTTCCGGCAGCATAAGCGGTTAAAACTGAAGTACCATCTGTATCAATCGGAAGAATATAGCTTGGGATTTTACTCGATTCAACTTCTCCTTCTACACTATAGTAGGTCAGCGAGAAATTAGTTGTAACATATACGGGTGAGTTCTCATTGACTTCTCCTACAGAATGAAGATTAGGTTCAACTTGAATTGGCTTTTGAGGATCGGTATATAGATTTTGACGCAAGGCCATCAATGGGAGTATTTGGGCTTTATTTGATGCCTTTAAAACAACAGCGCTGGCATATTTGGCAACATATACAGATGCTTCTGCAATTTCATCCAAAGGTTCACATTTAGTTGTAAAGGAAATAACCGGATAACCAAAAGGACGAAATTTCTTTTTGATAGCTAAACGGCGCAAGTGAGTTAGGTTGGCTAAGGTTTGACTTGGTGTTCGAGAACCTGGGTCAAGAACGAATTCTTTATAGCCCAGTTTTTGTGCGTTTTCTACCAAGGTACATAGAGAGTCAAGACCGTTCCCCTTAAGAATTACAGGAACACTGTATTCCTTTGCTAAGTTAACTATTTTTTCAAAGTTCTCAGCTGTGGCTGGTCCAATTAAAGGTTTACGGGAAGCTATTCCTGAAACAACACTACTTAATGAGTCGGGATTTTCGCTGAGGATTAACAATGAAAGTGCCGTTGCTGAAGCAACCTTGTCTACCACATAGGAAAAACGGGCAGGATCGTCTGATTCGTTGCTTATGGCAATACCATCAATACTATAATGTAAGCCTACCCGATCAAACTCTAAGGAGTTAATTTCCTGAACTTTAGCCTCTATGTCAGAATCAGACAGGATGTCGGAAACCTGGATTAATAACGTTGTAGGATGATAGAAGGTTTTGTCATGGCGAAATAGTACCGTTTCGTCACCGAGGACAGATCCGTTTCCAAATTTAATAGCTTTTATAGGTGGGGCTGAAGCTGATTCGAGGGCCTCTCGCGCATCATCAGTTACATAGGGGCAGGTATCCAATGCACCCTTGCCGGCTGCCAAAGCCATTGCAAAAGCAAGACACGTTGGAGTTCCGCATTCTCCGCAGTTTTTCTTGGGAAGCTGTTTATAGATTTCCAGTCCTGATAATCCCATGAGTCGGTTACCCCTTTCTTCTTGGTTTCAATTTAAATTAAAGATTCAAGGGAGTAGCACGGATGTCCATTTTCCTCAAGGAAAGGCATGATCTCCTCAACGCTTATGCCAATGCTTTCATCCGCAATCTTATCGATAAAATCTTCACCAAGTCCCTCGTCAAGAGAACGTTGAATAAAATCTTCGCAAAGAAATTCTTTAAGTTCTTTAGGCATCCAGACAATACGGGCGATTCCTCCATCGGCGGGTATAAACTTCTTACTGACAAGATAGGAACGGCCAATACCCATAAATCCGGGAGTTTGTAAACCGCCGCCAACGGTTCCAGCCAAAGTTGAGAAGGTCATACCACATGGAGTCATGCCGCTATGTTCTCGGGTTGTAATCATAAGTCCGTTAACCTCTGGAACAATAGCCATAATCGCTTCAAAGCAACCGCAAGAAGTCATGGGTTTATCCATCAGCGTATAAAGATTGACTTCTTCCAATGTGTTGTTTGAGGCAGGTCTTAAATAGTCGTTACAAGTTTGCCACATTCCTCTGATGTCGTCAATTGCAATCCCTTTTGTTATCGGCTGGTTAGGTCCAGTCGGTGTAATTTCATAAGCAGCTTTGGCATCCAGCCAGCTTACTGCACCACATAGTCCTACACGCTCGGGTGTAATGATACATACATGATTCGGTGCAAAGGATTGACACAGCAAACACGAATAGAATTCTTCAACGGATTCATCGGTTAGAGTCTTCAAACGTGCATCCCGTGCACGATAACGCTCGCGTGCTTTGACAATATTCTCTTCAACTGCGGCTTGGTCCGTCATAATTGTGATTTGAATACGGTCGACGATTGCAGGGAATTCTTGCCTGAATTTGGCAAGGAGGAGTTCCCCGATATGTTTTACTAAGAAACCTTTCGATCGGGCATCTTTAGAAATACGAACCCAGCAGAGATCACGTTGAGCAACATGCCAAATTCCTTCACCATAGTTTGTGAAATAGTGAATGCGCCTTTCGAGAACCCCTTCAAAATCCTCTTGCATCTTTCGGCCATAGATATCAACCATTATGCCCAGAGGTAAGCGGGTTCCTTCAGGAATCGCATCGATTTCCGGACCAATGACCGTAATTTTTCCGTCAACGACTTCATCCGGTCCAATCATTCGGACAAGTTCGAAAGCCGTCGTTTTACCACCCCCGAATTCAACATAGGTATCGCCCTTACGGATGGTCTCTCCCTCAAAAGCGGGTCCAAAGTTAACTGGAATCGGTACTTCTATATTGGTTAACTTAATCCCGCGAACTTCTAAAGCAAGGGGAACAATTTTTTCGTAATCAGGTTCAGAGATATACCAATCGGGAATTTGCAGATCTGCATTGAGTTCCTGGTCAGTGAGCACTGGGAAACCCATAAAAATTGCACCCATTTCTGCGGCAACTTTCACATCATCAAGTTCGCCCAGATGAAGCACAAAGGCCCGAACACGACGACGCTGGTAGTCACGGTGGTTTTCTCGTTCGCCTGCAGGAATTCCGCCGAAAGCAAGGCCTGCACGAAAAGCATAGTTAACCGCATGTATTACAGAAGTAAAGTTTCCTAATGGGAAAGCAATATAATCTTCCCCAATTTTTACATTTTCCTCGAGCAGCTGTTCAATGACTTCATCGCAAAGAAACAACATAAATCCTTTTCCCATAAGGTTATCCACAATTTTTTTAGCGGCTTTCGAATCTTTTGCACGCCCTAAAATAACGGCAACACCGGGAATGGTCCAATCTACCATTTTGATTCCATGTTTACGGAGGATTGGGTCTCCCAAAAATCCTGTCCAAGGTGCTACTTTCGGTTCATCGCCTTGCAAATAATGAATTGTTTCGATAATCTCCGCAGCATAAAGAACAGATTCTCCCCAAAGACGTGCATTTTCAAAGGTTAGTCTTGTTTTAACTTGTGCTCTCATACGATTAAGGATCGGAACAAGTTCACCTAGAGTTGTTACCTTTTCACCGGATAAGCAGGTGATGACGGGAAGATGATAAGCCGTGTCAGGATAACCAATCGTCTGCGCTTTTCCATAATCTTTAAGAGCACGGTTAAGAAGAATTTCCGCATAGGTCATTGCCGTAATCGTACCGTCGTAGGCTTTACGCAATAGCTTTTTAGGTTCTTGAGAAGGGTCCTTTATGGCATCTTCGTAAATTTGCTCCATTGACATTGGATTAATCCTCCTTTCTTTACCAACCTTGAGCTATTTCCGTGTTGAACTTTTCCGCGGCATGCTTATGAATTTTTAATTTCCAGCTACGATATTCTAATGCACCTAAGATTTTCTGAGCTGCTACTTGTGGATCCATTTCAAATATAAAGTTGCCGCCAAAAACGTCATGGGCGATTTGAGTCGCAATACCGTAGATTAGATCGCTTCCTTCAAGGAAAGGCATCGAACCGACATGGGTGGGCAGCCCCATTGTGACGCAGTAAGTACCAATAGCCACTGCTTTTTCGTGCATTGCTTCAGGAGCAGATGCAGCGAAAGGAACCTTCGGTACATCAACTTCCAACTCTTCTGCCATTGCCATAACAAGATCCATGCCACGGCTGTTATCGACACAGGCTCCAATATGAAAGATCAGCGGTAAGCCGGTTGTGAGCTGTGGATTTGCATCTTCCAGCATCCGAATAAAGCTCTTAAGACCCTCCCCGGCATAGGCATCAACAGCAAGCGGGCTCATCAGCCCTAACTTAGCAAATGCTCCTGCTGAACAGCCGGTAGCGACAACAAGAACATCATTTTTGACAAGTTCTTTCAAAATAACAACATGGGACTCGTCCTGAGGCCGTTTTAGATTGTTGCAGCCTGCCATTTGAACAACACCTTTGATTTGACCATTCATGATAGCGTCGGTGAGAACAGACATAGGACGATCAGAATTGACTTTTGAGAAAATATCAGTCAAGGTTTCTATACTGAAACCGGCAACGAGGTTATGACGTTCATTAGGAATTGAAATCTTCTTTGGATCTCTGTTTTTATAAGCCTCAATTGCAATTTGCACAAGTTTTTGGGCATCTTCCATAGCTGTTTCGGCATTAAATGCTATGTGTTGAGCCCCAGGCATTTTCATGATCCCTTCGGTTGTTACAACTTTAGTATGGAAGCACTCTGTTAATTGCTGAACCGCAGGGTAAATACATTGGATATCAAGAACCATGGCATCAAGAGCACCTGTCATAATGGCCATTTCCTGGGAAGCGGATGAAGTGGCAAGATAAACTCCTTCTCGCATTAAAAGCTCATTACCGGTACAACAAATTCCGACGATGTTGATTCCTTCCGCCCCAACCTTTTGAGCTTCTCCTTGCAGCTGACGGGCAGCGGCAACAACCATTTCACTTAAAACCGGATTATGTCCGTGAACAGCAATATTCACCATCTTAGAATTGATTACACCAAGGTTGGACTCCGACACGATGGGTTCCGGAATGCCAAAAAGAACGTCACTTAACTTTGTACCGATATATTCCCCAGCTAAATCAGCCAAAGAACCTTTTAAGCCTCCAAAAATCAAATTAACAGGATCACTGTCAACGCCCATAGCTGTTTGGGCAATGAGCTCCGTTACTGTGCCATCAATTGAACGAGGCGTAATATTGGTATGTTGGAATTTCTTACGTCGCTGCTCAGTAAGAAAACTATCTAAAAAAGCTAGCGGCCGGTCTTGATAGCGACCAAAATCAGAATATGCAATTTCGGTTACATCTTTAAGAATCTCACGATCTTCTCGATTTATGGTGGAAACTCCAAGTTGAGAAGCTAATTTGTGAAGTTTTTCCGGAGATTTTATCGAATAACTCGGGGCTTCACCATCAACCATAGCATGAGCGGTGTGTAAGACATGCCGAGAATGTTCTGAATGAGAAGCTGTTCCGCCGGCAATCATTCGTACTAAGTTTCGGGCAACGATAGTGAAGGCAGTAGCACCGCATATTCCTTTACTGCCAGGTCCTTCCTCAGTTTTGACACGACATGGACCTGCAATACAAATTCTGCAGCAAATGCCTTTATAACCGAATCCGCATTGAGGTTGTTGAGCTACAAATCTGTCAAAAACAGTTTCGATATTCTGTTCCTGAGCAACTTTGAGCATTTCCAGAGCACCTGGGTCAACTGAGCGCAAGGGATTTTTAGGCTCGATTACACGCGGCGCATCCGAAGGCCTTGCCGTGTGTGTTAAATCCCGATATCTGGGCATAATTCAAACCTCCTCTTTCTAAATACTCAGTATTTCGGCTAAGGATTTTCTAGGAATTTACCCCGATTTTCTTCATCTCCCTTCTTCAACTATTTTTTTAAATATATTTTCAAGGTAAAAACCCGGTGTACCATAGGGTAAATTAGGGTGACCTGTGTCTACAGACATATCCAATAAATCTTCACTAAAGGGAATAATGCCCAATAAAGCTTCAGGCAGGATTTGATTCTTAAGGAAATGTTCTTCTTTGGAATTGCGAATTTTATTACCAACCACAAAAACCTTTTTTATACCAAGTTCAAAAGCAAGTTTTTGGATAACTTGAACTGTATGTATGCTTACAGTACTTGCTTCTGTAATAATTATGAGAATATCGACTCCTTGGGCTGTACCCCGTGTTAACTGCTCAATCCCGGCTCCCATATCAAGAATAACTGTGTCTTCTTCGCCAAGAATCAAGGAATTGACAAGGGCATGGAGAAAACTGTTTTCTTTGCAATAACAGGAAGTACCGCCACCTTTGATATTTCCCATTCTGAAAAAGCGTATCGTCCCTCTCGTAATTGAATAGTCGTTTAAAATATCATCAACCTTAGGATTAAGAGGATAAAATGCACCGCTTCCTCCCATACGCTCCTCAATAAGATCTTTCATATCAACAATTGGCTTTAAGTCCTGAAGTATATTATCGGAGAAGCCTAATACGGTTCCCAAACTCGAATCAGGGTCGGCATCTACAGCTAAAACATGTGTCTTATGTTCTGAAAGCCAAAAAGCTAAATTCGCTGCAAAAGTTGTCTTGCCAACCCCTCCTTTGCCAGATATAGCTATTTTCATCTTAGTTCACCCCTATCTTTAATAAAATAAGCGATTCTAAAAATACAAAATATTGTTATAAAATTACAGAACTCTTTATAATGAAATTTTAAAATCATTTTGTATATTCTATTTAAAAATATATTTGGTAATTTCATTCTAATCATAAGTACAGTCCGTAATTTTTATGACAACTGTTTTCTAATTTACCAATAAACTTCGAAATATTCAGAAACTTAACTTGAGATAATTTACAATATATTACATAAATGGTTCGAGTATGCTGCAAATATTCCTTCTTTGTGAAATTATAATTATATAAACAAAGATTCCTATTATCGTTTAACGACAATAGGAATCTTTAAATGACTAATAGATTTACTTAAAGTGATTCAGAAGGACCATCTTCTTGATCCACAGTATTTAAATAGCTAACTAAATATTGAGCTAACGGAATATCAGCTGGAGCAAAGTCTAAAGAAAGAAGTTCGTTAAAAGGAATCCATTGAATATTTTGTTGTTCTTGCGGTACGGGATTTCCCCCTTGAAGTTGCGCAAAATAAGCATAAAGACGAAGTGGAACAGGAGGCTCTAAATGCTCAATAGTTTTAAAATGACTTAACACTCGAATCGAAACGCCTAATTCTTCCTGAATTTCACGAATTAAAGCGTCTTCCGGTGATTCCCCTTTTTCGATTTTACCTCCAGGAAATTCCCATTTATAGGCAAGCCGATCCTTTTTAGGGCGTTGTGCAACAAGAACCTTCTCCCCTTGAATCAAAAGAAGAGCTACCACTTCAAGAACGGCATTACGTTCAAGCATATATTGTCCCTCCCTTTTGATAGAGTTTCCAATCGTAAAAAGGAATAATCTTATTTAAAGTTAGAACTATATCCTATTATATGGGCCAGGGGTGAAAGGCTAATCCTGTCGCACCAGGGCCTACATGAGTAGCGATAACAGGTCCCGCCTCAAAAATACGGATATCCTGTTTAGGATATCTCTCCTGAAGTTCACGTGCGATTTTTATTCCCTCTTCCGGCAATCCTACGTGTATGACGGCAATCCGATAGGATTTACCCGTTGAGAGGGCCCGTTCAAGTTCAATCAATACCCTTTGCCACGCTTTGCCTTTTGAACGAATCTTTTCGAAAACATCAATTTCTCCAGATGAATTGAAATAAAGTATGGGTTTAATTTGAAGCAATGTTCCCATTAAAGCGGCCGCTCCGCCGATTCGTCCACCTCGTTGCAAGTATTCTAGGGTATCAACAATGAAATATAATTCTGTGTGGGGTTTAAGTAGTGTTAACAAGCGAATAATTTCAGCCGAATCTAAACCCGTTTCCGCCCAGTCAGCAGCAGCCCATGCGAGCAGCCCCAATCCTAACGCTGATGAACCGGAATCAAATATTTTTATCGATACATCAGGCAGCAATTCTTGAGCAATCCGAGCAGCGGTAACTGTTCCGCTGATTTTTTGAGATAAATGGATGCTGACAATTTCCTCATAACCTGATGTTTTTAGGGATTTATAAACTTCCAGAAATGCGCCAACCGAAGGCTGTGAAGTTTTGGAGGTGCCTTTTCCTAATTTGTTGAAATAATCTTTAACGGACAGTTTATCTTCCGGAAAGGTTTCATCCTCAATTGTTACATTTAAAGCTACAATTTTAATATTACTTTTTTTAAGGATATCTGGTGTAAGATACCCTGTTGAGTCCATAACAATAGCGGTTTTGGGCAAAGTATCTCCCTCCCCAATTTATACTTTAGTTATATATCGGTATTAGTTTTTATAACTTTGAGACTTAGCTCATTATCAATTATAGTCTAAAATATAAATTATCAATAAATGTTATATAAAAATGTTCTTAGTAAATAATAAAATAAGAAATATAGTGTATATTCCTTCAAAGATCATTAAATAAAAAAGGATTCCCGGTTAGGAAACCTTTTTATTAACAATGGTCGGGGCGACAGGATTCGAACCTGCGGCCTCTTGGTCCCGAACCAAGCGCGCTACCAAGCTGCGCTACGCCCCGTTTGTCGAACGAATTATATGTTAACAAACCTAGAATAGACTGTCAAGCTTTTTATTGATAGGATTTGCTATTCTAACCATCCTGAGTTAGTTGAAGCGTATTATTAGTTTATGTATTATAGAAATAGTAATCAGTTTACAAAAGAATCGAGGTAAATCCATGATAAACGGTAATAAAACAATAATCCGTCCATTGGAAGAAGAAGATATGGAAGCTTTTTACCAATGGTATAATGATCCTGAAGTTAATTATTGGTCCAGCGGTTCCTGGCCTTTAAATACATTATTGTCTAAAGAAGAAATACAAGATCGTTATTTGGAAAATTCGGATGAGCATCGTTATGCGATCTTAAATTTAGACAAAGAAATTATGGGTACTATAGGATTTAGAGAAGTTAATATTCCAGCACGCTCGGCTACAGTGTTTATTGTCATAGGTAATAAACAATATTGGGGACAAGGATATGGGACTGATGCCCTAAAAATATTTCTTCAATTTTTATTTCAACAGTGGAATTTTCACCGTATTAGTCTTGATACTTGGGATGGGAATATACGTGCTATTAAAGCATACCAAAAATTAGGGTTTATTTGCGAAGGAAAACTAAGGGAAGCTCGTTTTGTTCAAGGTGAATATCGAGATGCATTAGTTTTTGGAATCCTTTCTTCCGAATTTCTTAAGAAAGGTTGAAATTCAACACCATTTAAAGTATTATATACTTAATTCAATAATAAAGTTAAGTTTAACCTCTGGGGTTAGGTGAAATTCCTTACCGGCGGTAAAGCCCGCGAGCCTTAAGGCAGATCTGGTGTAATTCCAGAGCCGACAGTATAGTCTGGATGGAAAGAGGAGTTAAACATAGATTTAACTGTGTTTGGCATGTTCTTTTTATTGTGCGCCTAAAGCATCTGGAGGTTTTCAGATGCTTTTTATTTTTATTTAATTATTTAGTCAGAATGGGGAAATCTACTTAAAACGGAGTATTTATAATGAAGAATTTCGAGGAAATAATCATGCAGAGAGACCAAAAATTAAATACGGATGAAGAATTTATGAGTTATGCTTTGCATTTAGCTACTCTTGCGGCCGGACGGACAAGTCCAAACCCTCTAGTGGGTTGTGTAATTGTTAAAGCTAACGAAATTATCGGAGAGGGATATCATCATAAAGCTGGAACACCGCATGCTGAAGTCCATGCCCTGCGACAAGCGGGAGAAGAAGCTCAAGGAGCAACAGCTTATGTTACACTGGAACCGTGTTCCCATTTTGGCAGAACCCCGCCTTGTGCTGATGCTCTAATCAAGGCGGGGCTTCAAAGAGTTGTTGTAGCAATGCAAGATCCAAATCCGCGGGTGAGCGGTGAGGGGATTTCCCGTCTTCGAAAGGCTGGAATTCAAGTTGAAGTGGGTTTGTTGGCTGAAGAGGCTGAAAAAATCAATCGTCCTTTTTTAAAAGCGATACAAACTGGCCTTCCCTATCTTCTATATAAAGCAGCCGCAACTTTGGATGGAAAAATTGCTACAGAGACTGGCGATTCTAAATGGATCAGCAATGAATCTTCCCGTCGGTTAGTCCATGAATTAAGAAATCAACTGGATGTCATTCTCGTTGGAAGTGAAACAGTATTAAAAGAT
The DNA here is from genome assembly GCF_049860565.1 of Desulfitobacterium nosdiversum. Lineage (GTDB taxonomy): Bacteria > Bacillota > Desulfitobacteriia > Desulfitobacteriales > Desulfitobacteriaceae > Desulfitobacterium_A > Desulfitobacterium_A nosdiversum. The sequence continues at coordinate 2,847,151 of NZ_CP172056.1, read as the reverse complement.
GATCCTGCTCTGACCTGTCGTTTGCCTGAAGGACGTGACCCTGTCAGAGTAGTTGTTGATGGGACTTTAAAGATTCCTCTCACAGCTCAAGTCCTTACTGCAAGCACTTTATCACCGTGTATTATTGCTACATCCCTTGCTGCCCCTCAAGAAAAGCTTGAAATTCTGAAAGGAATGTCTCGCGTGGAGGTATGGCAATATCCGGAGCCAAGACAAGTTCCGTTGAAACAGTTAATGTGCGATCTTGTGATTAAAGGCTGGAATAGTGTTTTACTGGAAGGCGGCGGTGGTTTAGCCGGAGCACTATTCAACGGAGGATTAGTCGATGAAGTAGAATTTTTTCTTGCTCCCAAATTAATAGGAGGAACAGGACCCTCCCTCCTATCCGGACTGAAAATCGACAAAATGGCAGAAGCTATCCCTTTAAAACTTAAGGAAATCAGCCTGGAAACCGGGGATCTTAGAATCCGGGCAAAAGTTCTAAATCGTCTGGCGAACTGCTAAAGAAGGTGTTTTGATGTTTACAGGAATTATTGAAGAATTAGGTTTAGTTGCTGATATACAAATCCTTCCTGATGCGGCCTACTTAACGATCGAAGCTGACAAAGTATTAAAAGGTACCCAGATTGGAGACAGCATAGCTGTCAACGGTGTTTGTTTAACTGTAGTTAAACTTCAAGATACACGGTTTACAGTCGATGTTATGTCAGAGACGTTAAAGAAAACGAATCTAGCTGAATTAACCCGTGGCGGCCGCGTTAACCTTGAACGTGCATTGCAGCTCTCAACGCGCTTAGGCGGACATTTAGTAAGCGGCCATGTTGATGGGATAGGAACAATTCAAAAAATAAGTAAAGCAGGAATAGCTGAAGTATTTGAAATATCCACTTCCCCTGCCCTGCTGCACTTCATTTTGCCGAAAGGTTCTGTTGCAATTGATGGAATTTCCTTAACCGTAGTGCAAGCAGAGTCTCAATTTTTTTCTGTTTCCTTAATTCCTCATACCCGCCAAGAAACAACTTTAGGGTTAAAAGGCGTAGGATCAAAAGTTAATCTTGAGACCGATTTAATTGGAAAGTATGTTGCACGCTTTTTAGAAAAGGGTTCTGGCAAAGAAGAACCCCAAAATTTATCAATGGAGTTTTTAGCTCAGCATGGTTTTCTCTAAAATAAAAATATAAACAATAAGGAGTGATAGTTTATGGGATTCAATACAGTCGAAGAAGCAATTGAAGAGATTAAACAAGGTCGTATGATCGTTGTCGTCGATGATGAAGACAGAGAAAATGAGGGTGATCTAGTACTGGCTGCTGAAAAGGTAACACCAGAAGCGATCAACTTTATGGTTAAGCATGCCCGCGGACTTGTTTGTGTTCCTATGACGGGTGAACGTCTAAGTGCTTTGAAATTAGACCAAATGGTTGCTCATAATTCCGATCCTAAGGGTACGGCTTTTACAGTGAGTGTAGATAGTGAAACAAGTACAACCGGTATATCCGCGTTTGAAAGAGCTGAAACTGTTGCAGTATTGGTTAACCCGAATAGTAAGCCGGAGAATTTACACCAACCCGGACATATTTTCCCGTTACGTGCACGGGAAGGCGGAGTCCTCGTTCGTGCCGGTCATACTGAAGGAGCGGTCGATCTTGCCCGCCTTGCAGGGCTGGAACCAGCCGGAGTCATTTGCGAAATTATGAATGATGACGGGACTATGGCTAGAGTACCAGAGCTAATGAAGTTTGTTGAAAAGCATGGTTTAAAAATAGTTACAATTGAAGAATTAATCCGTTATCGCCGCAGAACGGAAATTTTGGTGGAACGGGTTCAAACGGTTCAATTGCCTACTGATTACGGGGAATTCCAAGCAGCTGGTTACCGCAGCCTATTAGATAGGCAGGAGCATATCGCTCTAGTTAAGGGAAATGTGAATGACGGAGAACCCGTATTAGTACGCGTCCATTCCGAGTGCCTAACAGGTGATGTATTCCATTCACGGCGTTGTGACTGCGGAGATCAGTTAAGTGCAGCTATGAATGAAATTGAAGCTGAAGGCCGCGGAGTTTTTCTCTATATGCGCCAAGAAGGGCGTGGCATTGGCTTACTCAATAAATTAAAAGCTTATAAGCTTCAAGAAGAAGGAAAAGACACTGTTGAAGCAAATATAGCCCTTGGTTTTCCCCCAGATTTAAGGGATTATGGGGTAGGTGCTCAAATTCTCGCTGATTTAGGAATTAAAAAAGTGCGTTTGATTACCAATAATCCTCGTAAAATTGTAGGTCTTGAGGGATATGGCTTAGAAGTTGTTGAGCGTGTACCGTTAGAAATGCCTCTGAAAAAAGAAAATAGACGATATATGGCTACTAAAAAAACAAAAATGGGACATTATTTAACGGAAATCCGTTAAGCTTATATTTTTAATAACGTTATAGTGATGAAAGGATGTTTTAATTTATGAAGACTTATGAGGGAAATTTAGTCGCCCAAGGTTTGAAGTTCGGGGTTGTCGTTGCCCGTTTTAATGAATTTATTACAGGAAAACTGGTAAGCGGTGCCTTAGATGCATTATATCGTCATGGAGCAACAGAAGAAGATGTTGAGATCGTTTGGGTTCCTGGAGCATTTGAAATTCCCCTTATTGCTCAAAAAATGGCGGAAAGCAAACGATATGATGCCGTCATCTGCTTAGGGGCTGTTATTCGCGGAGCTACTCCCCACTTTGAATATGTGAGCGCTGAAGTCAGCAAAGGCGTAGCTAACGTTGGATTAGCAACTCGTACTCCAGTTATTTTCGGAGTTTTAACAACGGATTCAATTGAACAGGCTATTGAACGTGCAGGAACTAAAGGCGGAAACAAAGGATTTGACGCAGCTGTAACCGCAATTGAAACCGCAAATTTATTAAAACTTCTATAATAGTCAAGATTTCAGTGTTATGAAGATTTCAAGTTAAGAAAAAGGAATTAATGAGATTATCTGGAGCTGTCTCCAATAAAAATACCTTGCCAAATAAGTGCTTATTTTTTAGACTCTTATGGTAAGGTATTTTTTCTATCAAGGAGATGAGCGCGATGGCTTCTCAAAAAAATCAATTTGAACAGGATCAATATTATCAAAAGCTCATAGCTGCGCGCTCTGGGGATCATCTCGCAATGAATCAGCTTATTACGCATTATGAACCTGAGATTCGTAAAATTGCATGTAAATATTTTTTGCCTAGAGCTGATTATGAGGATTTACTTCAGGAAGGACGAATCGCAATTTTTAAGGCCATTAAATCCTATAATCCTGCTTCAAAAATTCCCTTTTTACATTTTTTACGCATGGTCATTAAACGCAAACTGATTGATAGTTTACGTGCATATAACCGGCAAAAACATCTTAATTTAAATATGGCTTACTCTTTAAATAATACAATTACTGACGACCAAGAAGAAAGCTTTCTAAATACAATTCATAATGGTGAAAATCAAAATCCTGAAGCCATGATCATATCTCTTGATGAAACTCGCCTTTTTTTACAAGAATTGACTCGCCAGTTTTCAAATTTAGAATTAAATGTTTTTCGCTATCATTTTCTTGCGGGTATGAAGCAACGTGAAATGACACAAGAGCTGGGAATGAGTCCGAAATCTCTGGACAATGCAATTCAACGTATTCGTCGAAAAACGCAAGCCTATCGGTCTCGTCAAGAAGCAGGATAAAGAAAACTTCACTTTCGCCCGAAGACACTGTCTTTGCACTTGTTAGCTTTACGCAGGCGAAAGCATTAGTTGCGCTTATACTATATATACCGATAAAACGATAAAAATCTGATAATAGTATAAAAAAACGGAATACCCTCGTATTCCGTTTTTTATATTTAATTAGGCTATGCCTCCGGTTTTAGTGATAAGCTTGCTCACTTTTGAATGGGCATTTGTCGCTTCGTTTGCCAGACGCAAATAATGATCACGTAATTCATTATGATGAGCACGTGTAGCTAAAGTCATATAACCAGTTGCTGCACTTGCAACATCTTTTTCATAATCATACAGCATATCTAAGTCGGTAAATGTGTTCATTCCTGTTCACGCCTTTCTTTTTCTTATTTGAATTCGCTTATTCCGCTTTTAAAAAAATGCGTAACGTTTTCAAGGCCTTTAGCCTGATCTTTGAAAAACGATTTTACGGTAGGATCTGTCGCCATTTCACTATAGAGGTTGCATTTTTTCATTGAGACTTCAGTCTCAATCAAGCTGCGGGTTATCATTCCTTCGTCCAGAATATTTTTTACTTCAGACTCATTATATTGCATCATTATCCCTCCATTAAAGGATTTAACTTCATATTAAGAATGTGTAAAAAACGAAGAAATTATTCACTTTAATATCAAATTATTGTCAAAGGCAAATAAAATAAACTATAATAAAGATTAACGAAAATTAAATTAAGTAAGGATTGATGCAAATAATGGAGTCTCTCAATTTTAAAAAAATTATGCGCGGTTATGATCCCGAGGAAGTAGATAAGGCCTATGCAGAAATTCAAAACAACCTATCAGAGGCTAATGCTTCAAACCGTGAACTGCGTCTCCAAATCAATAGCTTACGAGAACAAAATACAGAATTGAAAAATCGTTTGAATTCATATGAAGGCATGGAAAAAGACCTTCGAGACGCAATGCTTAGTGCTCAGCGTATCGCAGGCCAAGTTAAAGATGAGGCTGACCGTGCTGCCCAAACATTATTAGAAAATGCCAAAATTGAGGCAGAAGCAATTTATAGTGAAACAGAACAACAAGCCAAACAAAGAATTGCTGAACTTAAAGAAGAGGAAGAACAAGCTCTTGAATCTTTAAATCAATTAACAGAGAGAATTTCAGAACTTACTGAACAAAAGGATGAACTCGAGCTTCTAATGGAAAAGGCACTTAATCAACTTGAAATTCTACGTCAGACACTAGAATTATAAGCTGATCAAAACATCTCCGACCCTCTCATCAGCCAGTAAAGGATAATTATCAATGAAAGCAGAATTGCTAATAAAACCCGTTTATTAATCGATGAGTTTGTTTTATACATAGGTTTAGCTTCTTGTTCTTCCTTTTCGTTTTCCCCATCTTCTCCTCTTCCATTATGATCTTTGTCTACATCTTCATTGATTGTCTCTGAATCCTTGGTCAGTGTATCGATCAAGGTACGGGCTTGATCTAATACATCACTAGGAACCCAAAGCTCAACCCCATTTTCAATCCCGTAGGAATCCTTAAGACTTCCTAAAGGATACTTTTTTTGAACTTGGATCTGACTTTGATCGAGCAACCCCTTAATGATATCTGCTTCTACCTCAGTGCTGACACTTATTAATAAAGACCACATATGATCACTCCTCCTTCATCCTAAGCTGACTAAGGCTTGGCAAAATTCTGCCAAGCCTTTACTGTCTTATATCTTTATATTATATTCTTTCCAGCGTCGATTGACGAGATCAACTGTTTCTTGAGCAGGAATCACTTCCCCGGGATAGTCTGGTTTCATTCGTGCATCAATCACAATGGGTCCATGATAAATTAAGCGATGATGCCTAATTTCTGTCTTCGCGTATATGTCATGAGCAGGATCAAAACGGGTGAAAACTTGCCAGAGAAAACCTGAAGTTTTTGCAGCAAGTTTAAGATCATCCAGTAAAATGATTAACGGCCAAGAATTTATGTTCTCGGGACTTTCCTGCTTAAGAATTTCATCAGCCCAATTTAGATTCTCTGAAAAGCCGGGACCGCTGAGCATCAAACACCCAGGACAAAAGGCCTGGGCTAAGGTTGCGCCTTTAGGCAGCTCTCCGTTGAAAGTTGCGGGGAGCTCCCGCTTCGGCTCACCGATTCCCAGCATAATTGCTTTACTTCCATGGTTTAGTCTGCGCCCAGTATAATCCAATGTATCCATTGAAGTTTCATGAATGATGATTAGATCGCTTTCCGGTTCAAAACGTTTAAGGACAGTCTCAAGAAGTAATGGGAAATTTTGAAGATCTATGGATTTATCCGTAAGAATTAAAAACTTTGTTAGGGTTAATTGCCCTTCTCCTAAAATTCGGAAGGCATGCCCTAATGCTTCTCGATGGTAACTTTCTCGAACTACAGCCGCCGCTAAGGAGTGAAAGCCTGTTTCAGCATAGTCCCAAAGTGTCTTAACACCGGGCATAACTAAAGGATACATTGGGGACAAGAGATCTTGAAAGTATTCGCCAATAAAGTAATCTTCCTGGCGGGGCTTGCCTACGATTGTAGCCGGATAGACAGCATCTTTACGGCGATACATTGTGTGAATATTAAATACCGGAAAATCATGTTTTAAGGAGTAGTAACCATAGTGATCACCGAAAGGCCCTTCGGGTTTACGCAGGTGTGCGGGTACTGTTCCGCAGAATGCAAATTCTGCCTCTGCAATTAAGGGATGCGGATGATTGGAAGCTTGAACCTGAGTGAGCTTTTCAGACATTAAAAATGAGGTAAGCAAAAGCTCCGGCAACATTTCCGGTAAAGGAGCAATAGCGGACAGCATAAGGGCCGGCGGCCCTCCTAAGAACAAAGTGGTCGGGAAATCCTGCCCTAACTGTTCTGCTTCATAATAATGAAAGCCCCCGCCCTTCTGAATCTGCCAGTGTATGCCAGTTTGCTTTGCACTATGAATTTGAATACGGTACATTCCTAAGTTGTGTTCATGAGTCAAAGGGTGTTCAGTATAAACAAGAGGCAAGGTAACAAATGGACCGCCATCCTCAGGCCAGCTGGTAAGAACCGGAAGAGTGTGAAGATTGACTTCTTTTTCTTGAACTTGTAAGACGGGGGCCTGCGACGGCTGTACCTGCTTTAATCCAATTTTCGCGAGTGCGAGAAGCCAATCTTTCTCTTTCCAGAGGGTTTTGGCTTTTGGCGGCATTAACTGATTTAAAGCCTGGACAGCCCGTTTTACAATCTCTTCGGGTTTAGGACCTACCGCTAAATCGACGCGGCGTCGAGTTCCGAAAAGATTAGTAACGACAGGAAAGGGACTCCCTTTTACTCTCTTAAATAAAAGAGCAGGTCCTTCCTCCTCGATAACTCGACGATGTATTTCAGCCAGCTCTAAATAGGGGTCAACTTCTGCGTCAATTTCTATGAGCTGGTTTTCTTTGCGTAGGGTATCCATAAAACTGCGTAAATTGATATGCATGACTTATGTTACCTCACATTCTATTGGTTTATCTTAGAATTAAAATATTGTTCAAGTTCTTGAAAAACCTGTTTCATCATTGCATCAAGGCTGCTTCTTAGCTGATCAAGTTCTTCAGACGTAATTGAATCTGAATGGATGCCGGCCGTAATAACAACAGGTGAGTGACTTAAGCGAGCTAAAGAATTTGCTAACGGATATGCAAAATCTACATCTTTATGATTCGGAACAGGGGTAATATAGAGATCCGCACTCCATCCTTCCCCTGTCAGACTTTTACGCGGTACAGCGAGAACAACACCCCCTATATGGGGCGTTTCTCCCCCTGTAAGCAGTCCCTGAAGTCCATTCCCTGTATCATAAAGTTGAAGCTTAAGATTAACACGGCCTGAGCCGTAATTATAAATCCAATGTTTCATATTAATTCTTTTTACCCACTGAGGCCATATAGATTACAAATTGATCTTCGCCATTTAAGTGAAGCCATTGGTTCATTTTATCATCATTAAAGGCATCAATGGCACAAGCTCCGCAGTCTATAGATTCGGCACTTAAATATAAATTTTGGCAGACATGCCCGGCGTCCAAGAATAAATATCGGTATCCACGATCACCATAACGCCAGGTCATTCGTTCTGTCACTGCTGCCCATATAAAAGTAACTGGAGCATTTTCAATAAACTTCATTCGCGAAGCTTCAATGAGATTATTAACGATTCTTTCACTTAAATCAAATTCAGCAAGTTGATGATCTAGAGCAAGATAACGATAAACGCCAGGAGTTAGCCCTTTTACATTTGTAACTAATAGATACGTTTCAAACGCATGACGAGAACCTGCAGATGGAACTGTTCGAAGGGTAAGCGTATCCGTAGTTTTCTGAACGCCTTGTGTGGACCAGAGAAGGTAAGCAAGTTCATCTAAAGCAAGTGCGGTTGCAGCATATTTGCGTAAGCTTCGTCTTTGTTCAAGCAGCTGCCTGAATTCCTTTTTGCCAAAATTTATTTTTTCAGGCGGAGTAAGTCTAATCTTTAATTGCCCGGAATTTGTTGGACTTTCCAGAGCAGGCTGAGGTATTCCTTTGCTTTGCGGGACGGGATCTAAATTGATTAATTTCGTTTTATCCAGAAAAAATTTACCAAGATCGCTAATGCTCATCAGCGAATCTCCTTTCTGCTCAGCGTTTTTCTTCCTTTAAGCTTTTGCAATCTTCTCTTATTATTTAATACGTTCAATATCAATACTTTAATTAGAAAAAGTTTCAAGTATTAGTTTATACTGATAAACTTACAACTGCAAGTTTATGTCTTTGAGCAGTTAAGCTCTTTAATTTTATAGTAAAATAAAAGACTCGCATAACCTTAAAGCATGCGAGCCTTTTGAAAGCAGCGGTTTCATCTTAATATTTAGGCTGAAAAGGTAAGATTGCCTTCCGAATCAATATTTACGTAAATGTGCTGTCCTTCCTTGAATTCCCCTTGGAGAAGTTTCATCGCAAGGGGATTCTGAAGACGTTGCTGAATTACTCGTTTAAGGGGCCGAGCTCCGTAAATCGGATCATAGCCTTCTTTGGCGAGCAGATGACGAGCTTCCTTACTAAGCTCTAGGATCAGCTTGCGATCTGCCAGCCGATCATGCAGCTGTTGAAGTTGAAGATCCACAATCTTGCCGATATGCTCAATTCCAAGCGGATGGAAAACGATAACCTCGTCCAATCGATTTAAAAACTCGGGACGGAAGTAATTCTTAAGTTCTTCAAAGACTCGATTTTTTATTTGCGTTTGAGAAGCGGATATTTGAGTCATTTCCTGTATAGCTGGGCTCGCAATATTACTGGTTAAAATAACTACCGTGTTTTTAAAATTAACCATGCGCCCCTGGCCATCCGTTAAGCGGCCATCATCAAGAAGCTGCAGTAATACATTGAAAACATCGCTGTGCGCTTTTTCAATTTCGTCAAATAACACGACACTATAGGGTTTACGGCGAACAGCTTCAGTTAATTGTCCGCCTTCTTCATATCCGACATAACCTGGAGGAGCCCCAATTAGACGCGCTACAGTATGCTTTTCCATATACTCGGACATATCAATACGAATCATCGATTGTTCATCATCGAAGAGAAACTCAGCTAATGATTTAGCAAGTTCTGTTTTGCCCACTCCGGTTGGCCCCAGGAAGAGGAAAGAACCTAAAGGACGGTTTGGATCCTGTAAACCAGCCCGAGCTCGTCTTACAGCATCTGCTACTGCTCTAACTGCTTCCTCTTGGCCTATAACGCGCTGGTGTAAGCGATCCTCCATTTGAACCAGCTTTTCTTTTTCACTTTCGAGCAGTCTCGTAACGGGTACATTTGTCCATTTTGCTACAACTTCAGCTATATCTTGTTCATCAACCTCCTGTTTCAGCAAAGAATTTTTACGCGCCGCTAATTGCTGCTCTAATTCATTAAGCTCCTTTTCGAGCTTGGGCAATACACCATATTGAAGTTCCGCAGCTTTGTTGTAGTCATAAACTTGCTGAGCTTGTTCCATTTTAATTCGTGCTTGATCCAGCTCATCCTTATGCTTTTTAATTTGACTCAATATTTCTCTTTCACCTTGCAGTTGAGCTTCAAGTGCACTTTTTTCTTCCTTATGGTTGGCCAGTTCCCCTTCAATTTTCGAAAGACGTTGTTTACTGGCTTCGTCTTTTTCTTTTTTGAGTGCTTCGCGTTCAATTTCTAATTGCAAAATGCGGCGTTTAATCTGATCCAATTCAAAGGGATCACTGGTAATTTCCATTCGCATGCGGGCCGCTGCTTCATCAATAAGATCAATGGCTTTATCCGGAAGAAAGCGGTCACTAATATAACGATCAGATAAAACAGCGGCAGAAATAACAGCCCCATCGGTAATTCGTACACCATGATGTCTTTCATAACGTTCTTTAAGCCCGCGAAGAATGGAAATCGTATCTTCAACTGATGGTGCTTCAACAAGAACAGGTTGAAACCGACGTTCTAAAGCCGCATCTTTTTCGATATACTTCCTATATTCGTCAAGTGTTGTTGCTCCGACTAAGCGAAGTTCGCCGCGAGCCAGCATTGGTTTCAGCATATTGCTGGCATCCATCGCCCCTTCAGCTGCCCCTGCACCTACGACAGTATGCAATTCATCAATGAACAAAATAACGTCTTCACGATCTTGGATTTCTTTAAGGACAGCTTTCAAACGTTCCTCAAATTCGCCGCGGTATTTAGCTCCCGCAATCAATGAACCCATATCTAAAGCAATCAGTTTTTTATCCTTAATTGTTTCCGGAACATCTCCGCGAACAATCCGCTGGGCAAGGCCCTCAACTATAGCTGTTTTCCCGACACCGGGTTCCCCTATGAGAACTGGATTGTTTTTCGTACGACGGGAAAGAATTTGAATGACTCTTCGAATTTCTTCATCACGTCCAATAACGGGATCGAGTTTACCTCTGCGTGCTTGTTCCACCAGATTTCTGCCATACTGCTCTAAAGCACGATAAGTATTCTCCGGGTTTTGACTTGTTACGCGTTGACTGCCTCGTATTTCGCGTAATGCTTGAAGAAGCTTTTCACGGTTAAGATTTGCCTGTTTAAGAATTTGTTCTGCTGCGCCGCCAGCCCGACTGAGAATTGCCAATAAAAGATGTTCAGTGCTTACATAGTCATCACTAAACGTTTCCATCTCATCATGAGCCGCAACGAGTACTGTCCTCATACGCGGTGAAATGCCTAATTGCACATTAAAACCGCTGATTTGAGGTAAACGGGATATTGCTTCATTTGTTTTTTGTTCTATAGTCCCAACTGCAAGATTAAGTTTCGCTAAGACCTGGGGAACAACCCCATCTTTTTGTTCTAATAAAGCAAGCAGCAGATGTTCAGGTTCAACTTCACTATTGCCGTTGCGTTCTGCCGTATTCTGTGCGTTAATGATTGCTTCCTGTGATTTTTGAGTAAAACGATTTGTATCAAAGGCCATATTCCTCACAACCTTTCTTTAAATTATTATTTACCAAGAGCTAATTAAGGATTTACAGTCGTCGGTGCTTGGCCGCAAGCTCTTTCAATACAGAGACTTCGTCCTTACTAAGGTCATCAGGCAAAGCTAGTTGAATCTGTACAAATAAATCACCGTAATGTTTGGGGTTTTCAAGCCGAGGCATTCCCTTACCTCTTAAACGTAATTTTGTCTTGCCTTGGGTAAGCGGCGGAATTTTAAGAGCTATATTCCCGCTTAACGTTCTGACCATAACCTCACCCCCAAGTATGACCTTATAAAAGTTAACCGCAATCGCGGTTGTTAAATCGTCTCCTTCGCGCGTAAAGTCAGAGTTAGGCTCAACCGTGATAATCAGGAAAAGATCACCATTGGGGCCGCTCCCAATACCTTGAGTTCCTTGTCCTGCAAGGCGGACCTTTGAACCTGTACTAACACCTTTAGGAATTTTAGCCTGGATTCGTTTATCATTTGTGTCAATCGTACGTGTAGTTCCGTAATAGGCTTCTTCTAAGGAAATTGTTACTTCAATTTCTATATCTTGACCCGCTTGAGAATAATGTGCACGTCGTCTTGAATTCGAGCTTTGCCCTATGTTTCCCATCCCAAAGAGGGTTGAAAAGAAATCAGAGAAGCCGCTGCCGCCTGAGAAACCGCCTCCCCAGTCCGAGGTACCAAACATCTCAGCAAATTCTTCAGGTGTCATAGTTCGTGTGTAGGAACCTTCTCCAGGATGAGCCTGCCAACGACTCCAATCATATTCTCCCTGTCCCCCGTGTTTTTGCCACGATTCGTAATTTTGGCGAACCTCTTCATATTTGCGTCGTTTTTCAGGATCGCTGATGGCTTGATATGCTTCTGTAATCTCCTTGAATTTTTCCTCGGCTTCTTTATTACCTGGGTTGACATCTGGATGATATTTTTTGGCTAGTTTTTGATACGCTTTTTTAATGGTCTTGTCGTCAGCCTCTTTAGAAACACCGAGTATAGCATAGTAATCTTTAAAGTCCATAGTCACCCCTCACTATCTCGATCTATATTAAGACCTTATTACATTATTTTGGAATTTATTGATTAAGATCATTATAATGGCTTTAAACGTGAAGGTCAATATTGGTCAGATATTTTGATCAAATAAAAAACACCTAAAGAGGTGTTCTATTTTATAACTCTATACGTTTAAACAACCTAATCCAGAGGCTTTCCTAGAATTTTACTCACTAAACCTAACAAATCATTACGGACATCATGAAGAGTTTTTTCTAGTAAATCAGGATTATTTCCCCGGATTGAAAAGTAAAATTTAATTTTAGGTTCAGTTCCTGAAGGACGAACCATCACAAAACCTCCGCCAACGAAAGAGTAGCGTAAAACTTGAGACTTTGGAAGCGTTAATAGATATTTATCTTCAGATGAAGCATTATTTAAACGCTTACCTATTCCTAATTCGTAATCATCTATCCGTTCAAGGGGAATTCCGGCAATGGAATGGATATCTGCTCCACGAAGACCTGTCATGATCTCAGCCATTTCTTTTTTACCTTCAATACCTTTTAAGGTTATTGAAGTTTGATCTTCGAGGTAATAACCGTATTTTTCATAAATCTTATTCAAAACCTGAAGTAAATTCAAATTCTCTATTTGCTTATAATACAGTGCAGCTTCAGCCACAAGCATCGAAGCAATGACTGCATCTTTATCTCTAACAAAATGACCCGCCAGATATCCATAGCTTTCTTCAAAGCCAAATTGAAAATCGCCTTGATCCTTTTCGTCGAGTTCTTTTTCTTTTTCAGCAATAAATTTAAATCCAGTTAATACATTTTCTACTTGAACTCCTTGATCCTGCGCGAGGGCATCAGCAAGATCCGTTGAGGCAATAGTCTTAATAAGAGTTGCTTTAGGCGGAAGAATTCCTAAAGCTTTTTTTTGGGTAATAAGGTAATAGGCTAGTAGGACACCTACTTGATTTCCCGTGAGTTGAACATATTGATTCTCTGTATTACGGATAACTACACCTAACCGATCCGAATCCGGATCAGTAGCTATGAGTAAATCGGCATTGTGTTGTTCACCATATTTTTTGGCAAGATCAAAAGTTGAAGGTATCTCTGGATTGGGATAGGGAACTGTTGAAAAGTTTGGATCAGGTTTTTCCTGCTCAGGTACAACCAAAAGTGACGTATACCCCAGTTCCTTTAAGACCTTACGAACAAGTAAATTCCCCGATCCATGAAGAGGTGAGTAGATAATTTTTAAACTTGAACCTTCTTTTTGAGAAAGTTCCGGATACAGCGATAAACTCTTAATCTGAGATAAATAGACCTGGTCGATTTCTTCCCCGATTGTAATAAGTAAGCCTTGGAATCTGGCCTCTTCTACTGTCAAAGGTTCTATATCATCCCAAGCTTCATGGGATAAAATGTGTTTTGAGATTTTACTGGCTTGATCTGGCGGAACCTGCCCGCCATCTTCCCAATAAACTTTATACCCGTTATATTCTTTAGGATTATGGCTTGCCGTGATGACAATTCCGGCCTGAGCTTTAAGATATCTGACAGCAAAAGATAATTCAGGAGTAGGACGCAATTCATCAAAAAGGTATACCTTTATTTCATTCTTAGCGAGGATTAGGGCAGCTTCCAAAGCAAAACGCTGAGAAAATCGCCGGGAATCATATGCAATAACGACTCCTTTAGTCATAGCCTCCTTACCGCATTCGGCAATCGCATCTGCAAGACCTTGGGTTGCTTTCCGAATGACATAGATATTCATTCGATTTGTACCGGCAGCTAAAATACCGCGTAAGCCTCCGGTACCGAACTCTAAATCCATATAAAATCGATCTTCAATTTCAGCCGGATCTTTTATTGATTTCAGCTCTTCCCGCGTTTCAAAATCAAAATAAGGATCTTCTGACCAAAGTTTATAACGTTTCTTAAACATAGACTCTCTCCTTCTCGTGAAACTAACCTCGTTTGTCTAGAGCGCCATTTTCAGAAATAAGCGCTTGTATTATATATTATGAAATTAAAGACAACGTAGGACTGGATATATTAAAATTCCAACTAAACCTGGTCCAGTATGGACACCTAAAGCTGGACTAATCTGGCCAAAAAACAGCTCTTTAATGTTTGGATGTCCTGCAACAACTTTTTCAATCTCTTTGGCTTCTGGTTCTGCTCCTCCGTGAACTATAGCAACATTGGAGAGCGTATCACGGACTTGCTCTGATAGTATACTGGCTAATTTTCGAAGCGATTGTTCTCGACCTCTAACTTTGGCCACAGTAAAATATTTTCCCTCATGATTGATGGAAATAATCGGCTTAATATGGAGCAGTTCTCCCAAAGTTCCAGCAACATAACCGATGCGTCCGCCTTTTTTTAAGTACTCTAAAGTTGAAAGAACGTAATAGGCTTTAACATGGTTGATAACATGATTAGCAGCTTTAACCACTTTTTCAAAGTTAAATGATCGTTGACACTCCCGTGCCGCCTCAATTACGGAAAAACCGAGACCCAGTGATAATGTTTTAGCATCAATAACGGTAATAACCATGTCTTTGAATTCTTTGGCAATTGTCGATACCGTATGAAATGTTCCGCTAAGCCCGCTCGAAAGATGAATCGCAAGTACATGCGTATAATTTTCATCATGAAGGCGATTAAATAACTCATAAATTTCTGCAGGAGAAGGCAATGAGGTTTTAGGGACTTCTTCCTCCAACCTATCATAGACTTCCTGAGGAGTAATATCCACGCGATCTCGATATTCGTGATTGCTATAAATAATATGTAAAGGTAAGACCTGAATTCCATACTGATTAATTGTCTTAGAATCAAGATCACAAGCGCTGTCTGTTACAATGGCAATTTTCTGTTGCTTAGTTAAATCATTGCTCGACATTTGATTTGCCAATCCTTTCTAGAAAATAATATGCTTCTCTAAGCGTAGTATATCACAAAAAATTGCCAATATAGCTTAAACTCTAACTTTTTTAGGCTCCAAACAGGCTGTGGTTATAAAATAAAACGAGTTCCATAACATTCCGTTAGGAACTCGTTTTATTTTATCAAGAATCGTTGTTTTACAGTAGCCGGGGTCAATGGCACTTTACCAGATCCTTTCTAAGAGCGTTTTTTAGTCGATTTTGCAGACGCCTGAACTTTTAACGGTTCAAGACCGACGGAAGCAAGAATTGCTTCAATCATTACTTTTTCATGATCGGTCATGTAATACCTCCTCTTTAATTGTAAATAATTGTATCTCGATATTGAAATATATTATACTCATTTTATAAACATTAATCAAGTCTTTTTTAAATTAAACTACAGACCATTTCATACTGAAGTTCTGTTGGCCGGATTCCGGTTAAGCTCATAGCTTGTGTTATAGAATCCGAGGGTTGATTTGTCAGTGAAAATTCCCTGTTATTACGCAGGTTAAGAACAGAGAGCAATTCTTGAGCAGATTTATCCGATGCAGACCAAGCATCAATTAATGTTCTCCCTTTCATCTCTGCATAAAGCATTCCAGATGTTCCTTCTGGGTTCAAACAGGCATTTAAGGAAGGATAACGTTTAAGGTAATGTTCCCGCCTTTGCCATGCAGGAACAAACTGTCCTTCCTGCCGTGCGAGAAAATAAGCTGAAGTTTCGACTCTTTGGAAATTATCGTTATCTGGAGAATAAGCTAAGTTTAGCATGCCAGGTTTGATGCGATATATGTATAATGGCCGAAAAAATTTAAACCCAACAGCTTGGTAACTGTGTTGGGCAAAATTTTGTGAAAGCACCTCAAGGTAAAGCTGTTTCAATCCAAGATCACGTGCAAGTTCGATTTGTGCCTTGAGCATTGGAACAAAAAGTCTATTCCCTCGATAACGCGGATCAATAGCCGTTCCGCCTATCCACCCATCATAACCCGCTTGACCGAGAAAGGCAAAACCAATAATTTGTCCATTCTCTTTTAAAGCAATGGAGTGCTTGAGTTGTATCATTCCTCTAAAAATCCAAACTTTCAGATTTTCTTCTGTAAAAAGCATTTCATAATAATAGCCCTGCCAGCATCGATTCCATGCTTCTGTTAAGGTGGAGAAGTTAGAGTTTTCCAGAGTCGTAAAATCGTACATTTTTAAATGCTCCTTTAGGTAATATAACAAATACCTACCCATTTCTAGTCCTTGTTTCTTTTTTCCTGCAAAGAATAAAGAACTTTGACTCACGGATTAAAGAGAACTATGATGAATGATAGAATATGAAAGTTATGAAGTAAAGCCCTTTAAAGAAAAAGGAGTGCGATGTAATGTCAGGAACAACTTTTCAGATTACCCCGGAAGAACATAAACATGCCAACGAGTTGTTAAACTTTGTTCAGTCCAGCCCGTCCCCATTCCACGCTGTAAAAAGTGTAATAGATTATTTACTTCCTTTTGGTTTTAAAGAATTAAGGTTAGCAGATAAATGGTTACTTACTCCCGGCGGCAAATATGTGGCAACCCGCAATGGATCTTCTCTAATTGCTTTTGTTATTGGCTTAAGTTCACCTGAGGAATCAGGTTTTCATATTTTAGGAGCACACACCGACAGTCCGACATTTCGTTTAAAGCCCTTTCCTGTTATACCCGTTGAAGGGAAGTATCTAAAACTGAATGTTGAAACGTATGGCGGACCTATTTTAAATACTTGGCTGGATCGCCCTCTTTCCTTGGCAGGAAGGATTGTTACAAAGGGTAAATCAACCTATACGCCGAATAGTATGCTATTTAAAAGTCCTTATTCCCTCCTCACTATTCCTAACTTAGCCATTCATATGAATCGAAAAGTAAACGAAGGAATTGCACTCAACAAACAGAAAGACCTCCTTCCGCTTTTAGGTATGCTGGAAGAAGGTATAAATAAAGACGAAGTGTTAATTCAGTTGATTTCAGAGCAATTACAGATTAAGACAGAGAATATTCTTGATTTTGATCTATTCCTTTACGAAAATGATCGCGGAAGCATTATTGGTCTCAACCAGGAGTTTATTTCCTGCAGCCGTCTTGATGATTTGGCTATGGTACATGCCGGAAGTTGGGCTTTAGCTCATTCAAACAGAAATCAAGCGACTTCAGTACTTGCTTGCTTTGATAACGAAGAAGTAGGAAGTACAACGAAACAAGGCGCTGCATCACCATTTTTATCTTCTGTTTTAGAACGTATATCACTCTCTTTAGGCAAAGATCGCGAAGCATATTATCAGGCACTTTCAAGATCGTTTATGGTTTCTGCGGATATGGCCCACGCACTGCATCCGAATAGTGCTGAAATGCATGATCCTGTAAACCGGCCCATATTGAACGGTGGTCCGGTT
Organism: Desulfitobacterium nosdiversum; assembly: GCF_049860565.1. GTDB lineage: Bacteria > Bacillota > Desulfitobacteriia > Desulfitobacteriales > Desulfitobacteriaceae > Desulfitobacterium_A > Desulfitobacterium_A nosdiversum. The sequence continues at coordinate 2,829,594 of NZ_CP172056.1, read as the reverse complement.
ATTAAAATCAGTGCCAATATGAGTTACACTTCCGACGCCGAAAGTACTGCTGTATTTCAGGGTATTTGTACCGATGCCCAGGTGCCTGTCCAAATGTTTGTCAACCGTTCAGATGAACGAGGAGGAACGACAATCGGGCCTATATCTGCAACGCATTTAGATATCCCCTCGGTTGATGTTGGAAATCCGCTTTTGGGAATGCACTCTGTTCGGGAACTCGGTGGCGTTAAAGATCATTTAGCGATGAGCAGGGCATTTAAGCAACTGTTTAACGGCTAGATTATAGTCATATAAATTATTTTACCTGTTACCTATTCTCGTTCTCGCTCTGTCTTTGGACAATATCTCCTACATGTGTATCTGATTTCGCACCCCAACCGGCCGGAAATTCAATAATTGAGACCGCCTCGCGTATGCGGGGCGATATTTTTCCGGGCTCCAACTGATCTATTATGTGGCAAACTTCGCTTTTAGAATTGATAAACCAGATAGATAAGGCATAGTGCATCCCCAACATATGAACTTGCTGACAGGGAATCAACCAAAGTCCTTCATAAGGCTTTAGAGGCGAACGGCCTAATAATCCGCGAAGTCGAAGCCAGAAGGAATCGGCAAGAAGAACAGAAGTCGCAATGTACTCACCAGTGCGAGAATTAATAAGACTTATGAAGGACACCGAATTTTCTCCTATTCCACTTTTATCTATTTTTTAGCAAACATATCTATAATTTTAATGACTGCCGGACCTAAAATTATTATAAAAATACTGGGAAATATAAAGAAGACCAGAGGAATCATCATTTTCACAGGAGCTTTCTGCGCTTTTTCCTCTGCCCTTTGCCGATGTTTTTCCCGAATCTGCTTTGACTGGTTGCGGAGTACGCCGGCAATCGGTATCCCTAGTTGATCTGCTTGAACTAAAGCCGCTATAACATTGCTCAAATCTTCGAGGGGATTACGTTTACTTAAATCTCTTAGGGCTTCTCGTCTTGGGCGGCCCATTTTTATTTCTTGTAAAACCTTTAAAAATTCCTCTGCCAGTGCTCCCTTTTGCTTTTCAACAACCTTTAACAGAGCAGAGTCGAATCCTAATCCAGCTTCTACACTTACGGTAAGGAGATCGAGAATATCCGGTAATGACTTTTCAATTTCAGCCTGTTTCTTCTTAATTTGAGCTTTTTGCCAACTGCCCGGGAGCATGTATCCCATCAAAAAACCCAAAATAGAAATAACTATCTTAGCTAAAAAGCTGACATGAAGTAGGGAATAAAAAGCCAAGAGGAGTAAGCCGATTAAAAGTCCTAAAAAGAGCCGCAAGCTCTTTAACTCCCCAACTTCTTCATTCTGATTAACTTCCTTTGAATTTGCTTTATTCCTCCTGGAAGAGGAAAAAAATGAGAAGACAGAAGTTAGCTTTCGCAGAACCGGAAGAAGGATTCGTTCTTTCAGTGGAGGTAATTCTTCGCTAAGCTCCGCTTCGGTTCTTCCAAGTGCAAGTTGTATTCGCTCGTGTGGTTTTTGGGCATTATTTCCGCTGAAGATCGCCAGAATCACAAAAACTACAAAACCGAAGATTCCGCTAACAATAACCAACATGTACATGGAGCTTCACACCTTTAACAGAGTATTATGCTTCAACTGATATAATCTTACGGATAATAACAAATCCAATGAGTTGAGCGACGACCCCTGTTCCAATCATGGCCAATCCTAAAGATGTTGTAAACAGCGGTTTCAAATAGCTCGGATTCATTATGGAAATAATTCCGGCAAGACCAAACGGGAGAAAGCCAATAATATAACCGGACATTCTCCCCTGTGCTGTTAGGGTCTTTATTTCGCGCTGAATCCGCAAGCGATCCTCAATCGTGGAATGAATATTAATGAGAACTTCAGCTAAATTTCCGCCAACCTGACGCTGAATCAAAATAGCTGTAACCAGGAGATCTAGATCATCGCTGCCGACTCTTTCAGCTAAATGCATTAAAGCTGTTTCATTCGAAGTTCCGTAGGTCATTTCACGAAGCGTTATTTTAAATTCTCCTGATATTGGATTGGGCATCTCCTGACTCACCATTTCCATTGCTTGAAGCAAGCTGAATCCTGCACGTAAAGAGTTCGCGAGAATCAACAGCGAGTCAGCTAACTGGCTGTCAAATAATTTTCTTTTTTTCTTTTGAGATCGCTTTAAATATATACGGGGAATTAGCATTCCCATCATCAATAAAAAAAGACTAATGGCTAAAGAACGTGCCAGCAAAAGACCGATGACGTAAAAAATAAAGGCTAGAAATGCCTGAAGGGCAAGAAACTCTCCGCCCTTGAGGGGGATATCTCCTCGCATAAGTTCGCGGTCAAGCTTTTCACGCCAGCGAACAGGGGTAAATCCTCCTAAAAGTGAAAGCAAGTCTTTGAAAGATTGTTTCTTAGTCAGTGAATCACGTGCAGGACGTATAGCTGTAAAACGTTTCAACCTCTGCTCCAATGTCTCTTTTCGGTGCCCAAATGCTAAAATACAAAGATAGACAGTTAGAAAGATAGAGACCACAGTAATCCAGAGGGTTAAGTTTGAACGATAAACCGGCATAAATTCCCCTCCTCAGGAATTTCCTTCATTGCTGAATATATTTTCCGGCAAGGTCTGTCCGGCAGCTAAAAGTCTTTCCATAAAGTGCGGCCGAATGCCTGTAGCATGAAAATAACCTTGAACTTTGCCCTGTTTATCAACACCGACCTGCTCGAAACGGAAAATATCCTGAAGGACGATAATATCTCCTTCCATGCCCAGTACTTCGGTAATATGGGTTATACGGCGGCTTCCATCGCGCAACCGGCTTTGCTGGACGATTACATCTATCGCACTGGAAATTTGTTCTCGAATGGCACGCACAGGGAGTTCCATACCTGCCATCAAAACCATGGTTTCAAGACGTGAAAGCATGTCGCGCGGCGTGTTAGCATGACCCGTAGTCAGCGATCCGTCATGGCCTGTATTCATTGCTTGCAACATATCGAGGGCTTCTCCGCTTCTGACCTCGCCTACGATAATTCGTTCCGGACGCATCCGTAAGGAATTGCGAACAAGGTCACGAATGGTTATGGCACCTTTACCTTCAATATTCGGCGGGCGTGTTTCTAAAGTAACGACATGTGATTGACGAAGCTGTAATTCTGCGGCATCTTCAATCGTAACAATTCGTTCATCTTCAGGTATATAACCGGACAGTACTCCGAGCGAAGTTGTTTTACCTGAGCCTGTTCCGCCGGAAACAATCATATTAAGCCGTGAAACAACGCAGGCTTTAAGAAATTGTGCCATCTCTTGCGTTAAGGTTCCAAACCGAATCAGATCTTCGACTTTAAAAGGATCTTTGGCAAATTTACGAATGGTTAAGGTCGGTCCGTTCAGAGCTAGAGGCGGAATAATAGCGTTAACCCGCGAGCCATCGGGAAGGCGTGCATCAACCATAGGCTGACTTTCATCTATACGCCGTCCTAACGGCGCTACAATTTTCTCCATAATGTGCAAAACATGTTGATCATCATAAAACGTAACGGGTACTAATTCTAATTTTCCTTTACGTTCAACATAGATTTGATGAGGTCCGTTAACCATGATCTCAGTAATGTCCGGATCATTAAGAAGCGGTGTAATTGGACCAAAACCAAGAATTTCATCCAAAATTTGTTGAATAAGCCGCTGACGTTCATTACGCGGAATTGTTATGCCAAGGCCTTCCACTTTTTTTTCAACAATATCCTCAATGATGGGTTGGAGCGTGTCAGCATCCAACTCATCAGCTTCTGAGGTATCCATTGTTTGAATTACTTCATGATGGACCTGATTTTTGAAATCCTTCCAGGGATCATTGGGTTGAACAATACGGCTAACACGCATTTCCTGAACGGGTTCTTCAGTTGTGGTTTTTTCCTTTTCTAAACGTTTAAGTAATGACATCGTTTAAATCCTCCTAAAAGCCAAACACCTTACGCAAGCGATTTAAACCTTTATATTCACATTCTTGAGAAGAAGATAATACCACCTCAGTTTGAATAGATGAATTGATCAAAGATAGAGCCATTTTACGAATCCCATCAGAAGCTTTACTCTGAGGATGCTGTTTAACAAAGGGAACCCCTTGGTTGAGTGCAGGAAGTAAAGCCTTACCGTCGCTTGGGATTTCAAAACTAATCTTAAAATCTAATGATTTTTCTACATCTTTAAGTTCTAGTCCTAAATCATTAGCCGACCGATTTAAAATGGCAGTTACTTTATCAAGATAATGAAGACCGTCCATTGTCTCTAAACTAAGTTTTGTGTTCTTTAAAGCAGGTACATCCATCCCAACGATAAGAAATATTTTTTCGGCGAGGTCAAGACTGAGCAGACTTATTTCTTCAAAACGGCTTACAGTATCACAGATAATAAAATCAAAATGCGGTTTTACTTCTTGAAGTATTTGTTCCACTTGTTCTACCGACACGAGATCTGCATATTCAGGACGTGTTGGCGCAACAAGAACTTGTATGCCTGAAGAATGAGTCAGTAAATAAGATTGAATCTCACTGTACTGCAAAGAGCCTGATTGAGCAAGATCAGCAATGCTGCGCTTTGGAGATAAATTCAAAAAAACACAAACATCCCCGAACTGTAGATTTAAATCAATTAAAAGTACGCGGTACTTTCCTGATCGGGCTAATTCTACAGCGAGATTTGTTGCTAAAGTAGTTTTTCCCACTCCTCCCTTGGTGCTGAAGAAGGAAATAATTTGCCCCATTCGGCCTTTTTCCGTAACTAACGGTATCTCCGTTTTTTCGCCTAAAGCCTCGCGCTTACGGTTTTCAATTTCGAAGACTTTGACAACTGTGCTTGCTAATTCATCCCCGGTAAAAGGTTTAACGATATATTCACGAGCACCTGCCATCATGGCGCGGCGCAGATAAGCTTGTTCTCCCTGGACAGACATTATAATGACAGCAGTGTCAGGAACTCGCAGCGCTAGCAATTCGGTTGCACGAATACCATCCATATCCGGCATATTGATGTCCATGAGTACAATATCGGGATGGAGGTTTTCAGCAAGACGAAGTCCTTCCGATCCAGAACCAGCTTCGCCGATGACTTCGATGTCTGCTTCAAATTCCAGAAGCCTGCGGATACTTTCACGGGTATCACCGATATCATCGACAATTAAGACGCGTATGCGTTTCATCTTAGTCCCTCCTTCTATTTAACCCGGTTAAAGTAATTTTGATCGAGAAATTGATTCGCGGTAAAAGGTGTTTGCGATTGTATGTCGGTATTCGCTGGATTCCTTAAGAGTAAGCGGATGCTTCCTTTTTCACTGCCTAAAGTTACCGCCATAGCTTGAGGTACGGAAAGTGCCAATGTATAAGACTTAGATTCGGTTTTTGTTTTGTCATCAGCTGCGCTTCCGCCTACACTCAAAACCAGAACATCCTGGGCAGCTAAGGAAGTTGCAGTTTGAGCATTTCCGGATGAGTCTTTAATTTCCATCGTTACAAGGACGTCAACATGATCGCCAGGTCTGACGTTATATCCAACCCCGCTTACCAAGCTGATGGGAACCGCCACCGCCCGTTTTCCATCAGGAACTGTGAGTGATGATGAACCTGAAGATGAATTTTGATTACCGCTGCTTTGAGGATGCTCAAGCATTGAACTTACAATGGAATCCCCGGCTGTTAAATTAATTAGGGCAACAGAACCTGCCACACTTTGAATGGAAGAAGCCCCGCCGGCAGGATAGCCTTGACTGGGAATATCCTTGATTGTAAGTTGATCTGCTTTGATGATTGATCGCGCCGAAATATTGCTTTTGGCAACAACGATCTGTTTCGTATCAATTTTGGAATTATGCTGCGTATTGTTTAAGAAGATAAAGGATGCTCCCGCAGCAATGAAACCGCAGACCAAGGCGAGAAGCAAGAAGCCTTTTCTCTGCATAAATGAAATCACTCCCCATTATAATGAATCCATATTGTATCATTGTGAAATTAGTTTTGGGGTATAGAGACCAAAATCTTCGGCAGAAGTCCCATTGTTTATATCCGTTTCTTCTTTAAGAAGATCGGTTAAACTCCCCCCCGTTTTTCCGTTAGAAGTAAGTGTTTTTAAAAAGCGTCCCGTTACAATACTTTCGTTCCCATTTCCAGTAACATTTTCGACAAAAAAAGCTGCAAATCCTGTAACCTGTACCTCATGTATAGTCGAAGATTGATAGGACACAACCTTAACGATGGGAATATATAATATTTCCGGTGCATTTCTGTCATAATCGGTATACGTATTTCTAGGAACCCGAGTATCCATGGCAAACCGATCTTCTATCGCTTTTTTTGTTGGTCCACTGATATTACCGGGTTCTATCGACAGTACTTGTCCTACTTTAATTGATCCGGAATATCCATAGGTTAGATCGGTCTGATAAGACTTTGCTCCTGGAGCGGATAATTGTAACGCTCCGTACCAACCATCTGTTCCATCGCCAGCTCCTGCTTTCAAGGTGTATTCTTGTCCGAATATTAAAGGCTGGTCCTGGACGCTCAAAGGAACCGCACCCGTCATTGCGGTTGGGGGTAACATCATTGCTTGTGCGGCTGCCGTTATCTGTTCAGAGTTTATCCCCCATATTTTAGCAAAGTAAGTCGGTACATCTTTTTGAGCAGATACATCCATTTTTTTATTGTCTGCTTCAAAACTATAAGATATAGTATCCGCACCATTCTGTTGAGCATAATCTTGAGCTATTTGCACTGCTCCATCAGGATTGTTGGGAAGTTCCTGAACTCCGGCTAAAGCAGCAGCATCAACTGCGTTTTGCAGCTTTGCTTTTTCAGCATAAATCAGTCCGACATCAGTAACCATCGCTCCGCAGCCCAATAAAACGGTCAGTCCGATAGCCACTAAGATGGCAATGCTTCCTCTGCAAGAAGAGGTCATATCAGATCTCGAATGAGCTGCACCAATATTCATATTTATTTTAATTATAAAATTCTTTGTCCATTTTTTAAACAACATTTTAGTGTTTAACAAGAGGTGCATGATTTTCTCCTCCGTTCTACTCCATGCGCATGCTTAAATGTGAGCTGACAATGAAGGGATTAGGCAGAACGTCACTGATAACAGGCAGAATCAGATGGACAGGATATGTAATGGATACGTCCACACTTTGTCCGGATTGCCGATTACCCTCAGTCGGGGTGATCTGGAGCGTAAGTTCAGAAGTATTTAGCGAAGGAGCGGCTGTTAAGACGTTGTTTTGAATATCAAGGTCCGTTCCCCCTGTTGACGCGACACGAACTCCGGTTCGTGCAGCGTTGCTAACGCTTACGTAGGCAAACCCCACTCGTCCCATTTCGATGACGGCAAAGAAAAGCAGAAAAAAAAGTGGAATGACAAGGGCCATTTCGACGATTGCTTGTCCGTGTTCCCTTTCGTAAAGTTTCACAGTATTCAGCCCCCTTACATACGCAAAAGCATAGCAAGCAGAGTTCCTATAGTTATGGCAATGCCGTAAGGAAACTTTTCCTTTTGAGCTTCGTCTGCCTGTTTATTTTGTGGGTCAATTTTAATCCGCAATAGATAAAATAAAAGAAAGCGATGGAGTGTTGAGTAGAGGGCTCCACGGCGGGCAAGCAATATTACTGAAATAATTCCTCCAACTATTGCGCCGTAAAGAAAACTGGTTATAACAAAATGTACTCCCCCAAAAGCGCCGATTACCGCCAGCAATTTGACATCTCCCGCTCCAATACCTCCTAAAAAATAAGGGATAAGCAGAATTAAAAAGCCGATAAAAGCTCCGAATAAGCTTTCTCGCAGTCCGATCCAGCCTTTGAAATAGATTTGCAAAGCTATTGCCATTACAAAAGCCGGTCCAAGCAGTTTATTATAAATACGATGTTCCCGGAAGTCTGTGAAAGCAGCAATGCTTATGGTTAAAGCTAATGCAGCATCATTCAGCCCCATCGTAATACCTCCTTTAGGTAAACGACCCTACTGTCCAACAGTAGGGTCGTTACGGTGAAAAAGCAAGTTTAGAAATACGAGCTATTGTTTTTTGTATCTCTTAAACAACTAAATTTGAGTTAGAAAAGAAATTAAATGTAAATCTTAGCTTGTTACTGTAATTTGTTACCAATGTCAGTAAACTTGGTATTAAGGTTAGTTCCAATTGCTGTTAATGCAACTATAACTACTACCGCAATTAAGGCAATAATCAACCCATATTCTGTCATGGCTTGTCCTTCTTCATCTTTGAAAATTTGCATTAATTGGTTTTTCATGTAAAACACTATCCTCTCATTTATTATTTATGTTTGTTTTGCAAATATCTTTTTGTTGTTTTTATTATAATTTTATTTTGCAAGTTAAACATGAAGCATTAGTCACTATTTACCGCTGATGGAAGGCCTAATTATATTACCGAACAAGTCCCTCCCAGTAAGGACTTTAGTACTAAAAAAATGAAAGGGCGTGTTTAACGCCCCTCATTGAGAATCTGATAATGAAATTTAGTTTAAAGAATCAGACTTTATTTAGACTTTTCATTTTCCGTACGGACAGGTTTTAAGGTTTTAAGCCAATCTGATACCCCAATTCCAGTGAGACTTTCAACAACTTCCGGAGCTTGAGCCATAATCTTGGTGATATCACGAGTCACTTTTTGCATGCCTGACTCATCTCCTCCGGTTGAAACTACGGTAATTTTATCGACGTTTTCGAGCGGACTGGTTACAGCACGGGCAAGTTCAGGCAAACCGGCCAGAAGTTTATCCAAAATGGCAGCTTGAGAGTAATTCTGATAGGCATCTGCTTTAGCTTGAATTGCTTCCGCTTCAGCTAATCCCTGAGCCTTCAAGACATCGGCTTTTGCCATACCTGCGGCACGCTCCGCTTCCGCTGCTGCTATACCTTGAGCCTTTGCTGTGTCTGCTTGAGCTAAACCTTCTGAACGAACAGCCTCAGCACGTCCAGCCGCTGTGAGAATAAGGCGTTCTTTTTCAGCCTCGGCTAAAGCACGAATCTTCTTTTGTTCAGCTTCAGTTTCTTTTAGCACAGTAGCTATGAGTTCTTTCTCTTTGCGCAGAATTTCAGCTTCTTGAATCTTAATTTGACCTTCACGCTCAATTTGCTGAACCTGTAAACGCTCTTGGGTTAAGGTTTGTTCAAGTTCAACATTTCTAATATCATAAGAACGTTCCTTCTCTGCTGTTGCACGGGCTACTTCGGCGTCAAAAGAAGCCTTTTTTAGATTTAAATCTTTAACAAATTCAGCTTGCTTCCCTTCAGAAGCGGATTGAGCAAGAACACGTTCCTGATCTGCCTGTGCCTTAGCAACAGCAGCTTCTCTCATAGCAACCGCTTGGTTCATTTCAGTTTCTTTAATAGCGATTGCTTCTGCAATCGATGCTTCTTTTTTAATTCGAGCAATCTCCGGTTTTCCCATATTTACAATATACTCATTGCGATCTTTCACATTTTTAATTGTAAAAGATCGTACTTCCAGCCCCATCTTAATCAGGTCGGCAGCACACGTTTGGAGCATTTGGGATTGAACCATTTCGGGTTCTTTGACGATTTGCTCTACTGTTAATGTACCGACAATCCCCCGGAGGTGTCCTTCCATGACAAGTTTAATCATGCTTTCGCGTTCTTGCTCCGATTTATTCAGAAATTGAATAGAGGCCGTAGTAATACTTTCCGGATCATCCTTAACTTTGATTTGTGCTACAGCTTCAACCATAACGGCTACTCCCTGACTTGTGTAAAGTTCATTAGCTGGAATCACGTCGAAAGACATTAACTCTAATGAGAGCTTCTTTGAGGTTTGAATAAGCGGCCAAACGAGTCGACCACCACCTGTTACAACATGACTTCCTCCTAATCCATAAACAATGAGTGCTTCGTCTGGGCCCACTTTCTGAAACATACGCGCAAGGATAAATATAAGAGCAAAAAGTCCTACAAATGCTAAAAGAATGATGATTAATACAGACGACAAGAGCATAGTCATTCCTCCTTCTGATCAATATGCTGTTTAAATTCTTCAAGGGGTAAGACCGTTGCTACACCTTGATGGACAGCCAAAATAATAATTGGGGTCTCTTTCGATAATCCTCGATCGAGTTTATCCTTAGCTGGAAGAGCTTGTCTCGATTGATTAAAAATATAACTAACTTCACCAAGACCATGAGGATAAATGCTGGAACTTACAACTCCCTCAACTCCACGAAGGTCAAAATCACACTCCTTTAAATATGCGGATTGACCGCGAATTAAAACCTTATTTAAGAAAAAATAGATAAGGCTAGCAAAAGCAAAGCCTACTAGTAAAGCGATCCCCAGACTAAGAATTAAAGCTGGGTTGATAAGAAGGTGTTGAACCGAATAACCTGCTGCGCCAAATCCAAGTAAGAAAGCTAAAGCTGTATTCATACTGAGAAATGGAACACGGTTATCAAGCTGAGAACTGCCAGTATGGTCAAAATGCTGTATGTCATGGAGAGCATGAATATGAGCCCCACCTGATGAGCTTCCAGAAAAATCATGACTATGACCGCCTAACATAAGAGAACCTATACTCATAACCAGGCCTAAGCCGAAGCAGATAAGATAAATAGCACTTAAGCAATCTACCGTGTAAGAAAGCAACCTTCTCCTCCTCCTTTCCGCTTTTTGATACAGATTATTCTTGCTTTAGAACTATAGCACTTTTGGAAATAAGTTTTAAATAAGGCCAGATACTTGCAGTGCTTGCACACAAGCATTGCTGAATCCAAGGTGAATCTAACCTTCTTTGAATAATTGCCTTATATTGGCGGAATTTTATGTTTGTGGAAATATATTTACTTTTAGAATAGTTCAGAAAACAGTTTTATGCAACAAAATTTATAAAAGAAGAGCGCCCCGTAATCAGGACGCCCTGCGATTATTTCAATTTATTAAAAGATTACGCCGAGGGCAATGAGGATAAGAATTGCAATTGCAATGATTCCTACTCCAACAAATCCGCCGAACGGAACGCCGCATCCATAACCATACATAACGATTGCCTCCTTTTTACCCCATGGATAGTTTTAGAAGACGATTCCCATTGCGATGAGCAGAAGAATAATCACAACAACTATTGCAATACCAGGTAAGAAATTCGGTACACATCCGTCAACTACTGCTCCACCTAGTGCCATTTTTATTCCCTCCTGTGATTCTATAATTTATTGGTTTTAGCTTTTACCTACTTTAAAATATGAACCAGAGACTTAAGGTGTTACCAAAATATAACTGTAATGGATATAAAGTTATTAAATTGGTCTAATGTGGTAAAGTCATAAACTGATTATATTTCAGGCTCATTGAAATCAGCGATTAAAAGTTTTGACGATTGTAGAAGATCGTTTTAAAATAGAGATGTACAATCTCCAAAATAAGGATGCAAGCAATGGGTAATTTTAATCAATTGAAGATTAAAAGGCAGGAAGAAGGTATTTTATGAGAGCACAGATTACACTCACTTCAAGCGAATCGAAACGAATAATTGCTAAAGGGGTTGCAGCTTTACCCATAATGCAAAAAGCACTGAAGGACCATACGATTATATTAGCCGGTGGAACAACCAATGCTTTTTTAGCAGAAGAGATTTTAGGAGTTAAAATTGAAGAAAAGAGTACATATACCGTTGGCTTGATTACAGATGGTAAAACAGGTGTAAGCAAAGAAGAAACGCGCATCCATCCATTTGTTATCGCTAAGGGAAAAGATCTTGGGCCTGATGTTCACTGGAAAGACTATCTTTCACAATTGGAGCCGGGAGATGTTTTTATTAAAGGCGGCAATGCTGTCGATCATACCGGTTTAGCAGCGGTCGCGGCTTCAAACCTTATGGGAGGAACAATTGGTGCGGCTGCGGGTCCTGTAAGTATTCGCGGTGTAAAGCTTATTGTACCGATTGGGTTAGAAAAACTAGTTCCTGATGTTCGGGAGGCAGTTGAATTTATGGCTGGACATCGAGCTGACGAGGCAATCGGAGATAAAATTGGATTGATACCCATGTTAGGAGCGACTGTCGTAACAGAAATAGTCGCCTTAGAAACCCTCTTCCCTGTTCAAGCAAAATGTATTGCGGCAGGCGGAATCAATGGAAGTGAAGGCGCTGTTACTATAGTCATCGATGGTGATGAGGCTGATGTAGATAAAGCACTTAATCTGGCAAAGTCCATTAAAGGTGAACCAGCAGTTAGATAAAAGAGGACATACCTATAATGATAAAAATAAAAAGCAGCTTTTTTTTGAAGCTGCTTTTTATTTTTATAAACTCTCTTTATCATTATCTTCATTTTCAAGTTCATTTCTGTATAGTAAAGTTATCATTTCCTGAATTTCACTTAGGTTTAACCTGAGCAGTTTTGCTGTTTGAATTGCTAGAGTAAGCTGATCTTGAAGGATGAGAAGTTGTTTTTTATGAATAACTTCCGAATTTTGTTTAGCAACATATGAGCCTTTACCGGGTACTGTTTTAATATAGTTCTCATGCTCTAAAGTATCATAAGCGCGCTTGGTTGTAATTACACTTACATTTAAGGCCTTTGCAAGATTGCGTATTGACGGGAGAGCTTCACCATCTTTCAGCTCACCTTGAAGAATAGCCTGTTGAATATCATTAAATATTTGCTTATATGTTGGTTCGTTTGAACTATTTGAAATGGTAATTTTCAAATTTTGTAACACCTGCTTATTAAAGTTATTTATATATTAGAAGAAATTGAAATATGAAAAATAATATAACTGTATTACAATATATAAAAATATTATATGCTGCAGCATTCAATTGTAAAGAAGAAACCGCATTTTGAGAATGCGGTTTCTTCTTTACAATTGACAACCAGCCCCGGGAAATAGTGAATAAAGAATTAAACGCCGGGGATATATAAGACCTGACCAGGATAAATTAAATCTGGATTTCTTAGATTATTGGCTAAAATAATGGCTCTCATTGTTGTTCCATATTGTTGTGCAATTTTATAGACACTATCCCCTTTTTTAACAACATAAACTTCAGGGGTGGGAGTTGGCAATGGTTCAGGCATACGATGATGCATTTCAAATCCTACCGGAGGGCAGCAATAAGGACCTACCGGAGGGCAGCAATAAGGATTGCCGACATCAAGAGTTACAGCACCTGGTGCGCAGTTAGGATCAAGAGTAACTAAGCCGCCAGGTGGAAAAGCAGTACCATGCATTCCGGGTGTTACGCCCATCATTCCGGGGGCTGCAGCCATTCCTGGAGTTCCCATCATACCAGTAGGAGCCGCCATTGGTTGCATTGGAAAGTTCATATAAATTTCCTCCTTTACGTTACCTATCATAAACCTTTTTCGGTGAAGATTTAAATTCGTTTCTGTTTGTTAACAATATATGGCATATAAGGAAATGTGAGTATGTACTAAAGAAAAAAAGATTAAATACTTAGAGAGAAGTTATTGACATTCGATTACTAAAACTATAACATAAAATAAAACATAATATTTGTAGTATGGTAGTACAGTAGGAAAGGGATCAGAGGTGCACTTCCTGCGGGGGTGTATTTTTTATACTCTTTTTTATGGTACTGCTAAAAATGAGGAGGCTTTTCCGGGATGAAAAAAATTTTAGCAGCAGGACTCTCGCTTATGCTGACGTTTGGTTTAGCTGGATGTGGGACAGCTCAGAGCACTCAAAGTACAAACACGTCATCACAAAAAGCAATTAAGGTTGGAATTGTTCAAATTGTTGAGCATCCTGCTCTTGACGCAGCAAGACAAGGTTTCTTAGAGACTTTAAAAAGCAATGGTTATGAAGAAGGAAAGAATTTAACCGTTGAATATCAAAGCGCTCAAGGTGATCAATCCATTCTCCAATCGATTACACAAAAGTTTGCTTCTGAAAAGCTTGATTTAGTTTTGGCCATAGCAACTCCTTCTGCTCAAGCCATGGCTCGGGCAACTAAAGATACCCCTATTCTTATAACGGCTGTAACAGACCCTGTAGCAGCAGGTTTAGCAGATAGCATAGAGAAACCAGGTAAAAATGTTACCGGAACAACAGATATGAATCCTATTAAAGAACAATTTGCTCTTTTAAAAACCATAGTTCCAAATGCTAAGAAAGTTGGAGTTATCTACAATGCAGGTGAGGATAATTCCCAAGCCCAAGTTAAGATCGCAGATTCTGTAGCTAAAGAAAATGGCCTAGAATTAGTTAAAGCAACTGTTGCTACATCTGCAGACGTACTTCAGGCAACTCAATCCTTAGTCGGTAAAGTTGATGCAATTTATGTTCCTACAGACAATACAGTAGTTTCTGCTTCCGATTCTGTAATTCAAGTGACTAATAAAAATAAAATTCCTGTAATTGCAGGTGAAAGCAGCGTAGTTGATAAAGGCGGCTTAGGAACAATCGGAATTAACTACAAAAAATTAGGAGCTCAAACCGGTGAAATGGCTCTTAAAATCTTAAAAGGACAAAAACCTGCAGAAATGCCTATCGAAAGTCAAAAAGAATTTGATACCGTTTTCAACAAAGCAACATTAGAACTTTTAGGAATCAAGCTTCCTGCTGATCTTCAGCAAAAAGCTATTCTTAAATAATATTTTGTTTTATAGAATTTGTATATAAATCGAATTAGAGAAATAACCAAAAAAAGAAGATAAACGTATCATATAAGATATGAAACGATAGTCCTGTTAACCTAAACAGGACTATCGAAATTCTTCCAAAAGAAGAAATTGAGGTGTGTAGAATGTTCCCCCAAATTGCAGTCGGTACACTCGAACAAGGTTTGATGTACGCTATCATGGTTCTGGGAGTTTATTTAACGTTTCGTATTCTTGATTATGCTGATCTAACCGTCGAAGGAAGTTTCACCCTTGGAGGTGCAACGGCAGCTATCTTAATTTTCAACGGGATGAATCCCTGGCTAGCCACAGTTATTGCTTTTGCAGCCGGCTGTTGTGCTGGATACTTTACCGGTTTTCTGCATACTCGCTTTAAGATTTCTCCCCTGCTCACGGGTATTTTAACAATGACCGCACTTTATTCCATAAATTTACGGATTATGGGACGTGCCAATGTATCCTTGCTTAAAGCACGGACTATTTTTACGGACTTTATAAAAATACCGGGAATGCAAACGTATGGTGTATTGCTTTTATCCTTCATGACAATACTCGTAATTGGAGTTCTCCTCTTTCTATTCCTGAAAACGGAACTAGGCCTGGCTATGCGCGCAACAGGCGATAATGAATTAATGATTCGCAGCCTTGGCGTAAACACAAATGGCACCAAATTATTAGGGTTGGCACTCTCCAATGGGTTAGTTGCTCTGGCCGGTAGTTATATTGCTCAAAATCAGCAATTTGCAGATGCCGGTATGGGAATTGGAATGATTGTTGCAGGTTTAGCTTCTTTAATTATCGGAGAAGTTCTTATCGGAACATCCAGCCTTGGACGCGGAATATTTGCTGTTATTTGCGGGGGTATTATTTACCGAATTATTATCGCTGTTGCATTGCAAATTGGTCTTGCCCCTACTGATTTAAAGATGATAACAGCATTTATCGTTATCATTTCTTTAGCTGCACCTAATATGAAGTTTAAGGTTTCTGCTTTGAGCGGTGTTATACGTGGAAAGGAGACCCATTATGCTAACAATAAATAATCTCTCGAAAATATTTAACCAAGGAACGATCAATGAAAAAAAGGCATTGGATCATTTGCAGCTGCACTTGGAACCCGAAGATTTTGTAACAGTAATTGGGTCTAACGGCGCTGGCAAATCAACATTGATGAATGTTATCGCAGGAACCTTTCCACCGGATCAGGGGCAAATCATTATCGATGATAAAGATGTTACCAAGCTGCCATCCTATAAAAGAGCCGGGTTTATCAGCCGGGTATTTCAGGACCCGATGTCCGGAACTGCAGCATCAATGACAATTGAGGAAAACTTAATTATGGCTTTAAAACGCGGTGAACCAAGACGGTTACGCTGGGCACTTAACGGTAAAGATCGCAATTTTTTTCAAGAGGAGCTAAAGAAACTCAATTTAGGTTTAGAAGGAAGATTAACGACGAAGGTCCGTCTTCTGTCCGGCGGACAACGACAGGCGTTAACCCTGTTGATGGCAACCTTGAAAAAACCCCAACTGCTCCTTCTTGATGAACACACAGCAGCACTTGATCCCAAGACTGCTGAAAAAGTATTAGAATTAACATGTACTGTTACTAAACAATCTCATTTAACTACACTTATGATTACGCATAACCTTGAACAAGCTTTATCTGTCGGAAATCGTACGATAATGATGCACGATGGCAGAATCATACTCGATCTCAAGGGTGCAGAAAGAGCAAATATGACGATGAACCGCTTGCTTGAAATGTTTGAAAAAGCCAGCGGTGTGCATATGAATAATGATCGAATGATGTTAGCCGGTACTTTTTAAATGAAGGTGCTCACACCTCCCCCACAGGTTAATTTAATTAACCTATGGGGGTTTTTTTGTTTAAAGTATGATTTTTGCTTGAGTTCTTTTAATTTCATCACCAGATATTGATATTTCTCGTTTTAAATCAACCGAGTAAAGGGTAGCTTTTGTTACCTTTATTTTGAGTAAGTTTTCGACGGCCAACGCATATAAGGAAAGTTGAACTATATAGCGATCTTTAAGTGCCTTTTCGGGAAAATTCACTGACCTTATGTGATCTGTTTTATAATCTAATATTTCGGCGCTTTTGCAGTCATCAGAAAGTATTAATGCATCAATCATGCCTTGAATAAGAACTCCTTGTGGAGGAAGCATCAACGAAAAAGGAACTTCTCGCCGCACATCTTGAGCTAAGAGTAAACGCTTGCCAACAGGCGATTTCATCAAGCCGAGAACATGATCCACTGAAAGTACGGATGCCTGTTCCCCTGTAAGAAGTTCATGGTTAACTAAGGCCTGAATCAGTCCTTCGATTTGTGCTTTTTGTTCTTCTTCAGAAAACTGATCCCAGCTTTGAGCCCATTTAGCCAGCGGCAAATGTTCCATAAGGGTATGGAAAGCAATTCCTCGTTCTGCAGGAGTTAATTCTTGGTGTGTCTGGACAAATTTAGGCCGTACATAATCTTTCACTTGAGGAGTTTGTATCGAATCCGCCGTATATTCTCCAATATTCCATGTATAACGACGTTTGAGTTCGCTCACATTCGTTTTCGACACTTGGTGTACAGCTTCAGGATACGGATAAAGCCAACTTAAGCGTTTATCCACTTCTGTATACCATTCCTCAGGGCTTCGATCCACGGATTTCATTGATTCCATTGAAATGATCTTAGCAGCTTCTTCAATGCCATCATTCTCCGTTTTCGTTTTTGTTAAGGAAGCATCTCTAGAATTAAGGGCCTCGTTCAGTATAACTGACCAAGAGGAAGTATCATCTCGCAAATTTATAGAACCCAAGTTATTATCCACATCATTTTCAGACAAAGCAGCTTTAAAAGAGTTTTTGCCGAAGAGTTTATCCGGATGTCGAGCTAACGCAGGGCCGATCCAATCCAGAAAGTGTTTAGCATTTCGCAGTTGACCATTTGGAAATGTTTGCTCTGTACAGGAAGCTAAACTCTGCCAGTGTTGGATTTCTTCCTGTAATTTCGGCAGCGATCCATAAAGGAATAATCTCTCCTTGGCACGTGTTAAGGCAACATAAAGGATGCGCAGTTCTTCAGCAAGGGATTCCTGCCAAAGACGTTCTTTTACCGCCTTTTGAATAAAAGATGGATAGCGAATGCGATTATCCACATCCATCAAAGGAATCCCGACGCCTAAATTGGAGTGAAGTAAAAGATTTCCGCTGATACTTCGTGTATTAAACTTTTTACCTAACCCAACGACAAAGACAATTGGGAATTCTAATCCTTTACTTGCATGAATCGTTATAAGGCGTACTACATCTTCATTTTCACCAAGCGCTCTGGCGCTGCCTAGATCCTTCCCCTGTCCTTGAAAGCGTTCAAGAAACCGCAGGAATCGGAACAAGCCGCGATACGTTGTAGATTCAAATCGACAGGCCCGATCATAAAGAGCGCGAAGATTCGCCTGACGTTGGGAGCCGCTGGGCAAAGTACCGACATAGGCAAGATAGCCCGTTTCTTGATATAGGTACCATAGCAGATCAGCTAAAGAATTTTGACGGGCAAATTGACGCCAGTCTTGGAGCTTGGTATAAAATATACCTATTTTATCTTTAAATGTGGGAGCATCCTTAAGAATCTTTATTGCTTTGTCTAAAAGTTCTGGTAAGATTTTCGAATATGGCTTAAGGATTTCCTGAATCTCTTGCAAATGACCGGATGCGTCATATTCATCCGCTGTTTGTTCAGGTTCCTGTGCTTCGCATATACCTTTGTCTAATTGTTGAGATGCCCAGTAAGCGAAAATAAAAGCATCATAGAAATCTCCTTGAGGTAACATGGACCGTAATTTACCCAGTTCTGTTCCATTGAGGCCTACAAAAGCAGAACGAAGAACCGAGGCAAAAGGGATATCCATTCTGGGATTGTCAATGATTTTCAAAAGTGAAAGCATCGTTTCAACTTCACTTGCTCCAAAATAACCGCTGCTTGTCTCAGCATAAACAGGAATCCCCATCGCTTGGAATTCTTCGACATAGAGCGGAGCAATGGCAGAGAATGAACGCGTAAGTATCACAATATCGGAATATCGAGCGGGGCGGAAATCTTGAAAATTTTTATCATAGATCTGGAATTCCTTATCCATGATAATCTTCTGAATTCTATCAGCTACCAGCCTTGCCTCGATACGGACTGTTTCAAGATCCTCCAGTGAAAATTCATCCTCTAATGTTTTTTCATTAGATGAGCTATTCAATGATTCAGTTTCACTGTTCGCTCCGTCCTCTTCCCTACTCTCTTTAAACGGTGTCCAATCCCCATTTTCCTCTGGATCGTTTGATACTTGATTTTGACCAGTCTGTTTTAAAATTTGAGGATCAAACAAGTGAACTTCAATCGGGCCTTCTGCTGTTTTAAGCTGATCATGATCACTTACAAAATTAGCGCCATAACATAAAGCTGCCTGATCATCATAGGCGATTTCCCCTGCCCCTTCTGTCATGATTTGGCGAAATAGGAAGTTAACTCCCTCAATAATCTCTCGACGGCTTCGAAAATTACGATTAAGATCTATGACTAATTTTTCTGATACCGGCTTCTCGCTGGCATCCCAATGGGGTAGGTTCATGTACTTTGCGAGAAATAGACGCGGATCAGCCATTCGAAATCTGTAAATGCTCTGTTTAACATCACCTACCATAAAGAGATTGGGAGATGCTCCATCCTGGCGGGATACAGATTGTAAAATTTTTTCCTGTACGGAGTTGATATCTTGATATTCATCAACCATAACTTCGGCAAATCGTTCTTGAAGTGCTAAGGCGACAGGCGTTAATTCTTGGTTGTCAATTAAAATTTGAAGCGCGAAGTGCTCCAAGTCTGAAAAATCAACAATATTTCGCTGTCGTTTGGCTTGGGCATAATCATTGGAAAATTCCTTAACAACATCTGCCAAGGTTTGAGCGAGATCCCCCATTTCTTTGAGTCTAGGAAGCTGTTCCTCAAGCGTAATTTGAAAAAGATCCTTAAATAGTTTATCAAATTTCTTTTTAGCTTCGTTACGAGCTTTTTTTGCCTCTTCTAAAATTAATTTTTGGTTTTTCTCAGTAATCTTAAGTTCTATTGATGCAGCATTGGATTCAGGGTTTGTTGTTTCTGTACATGATTTACTTTTCCGCGGACCCGCTGGGAGTTTGGGGAATTTCGAAGCTTCTTGAAAAAACTCTTCTACTTCAGACCAACTCCCGTTATCTAGGGTTTTATCAAGCATTTGCAAGCGAAGCAGGTCATCCTCGAGACACTGCAAATAGTGTATAGGCCCTCCCGGTTGGATACTTAACTTATAAGCACGCTTTATCAAGTTAATACTTTCTTCAACCTTATCTTTAACCGCTTGACGAACTGAATTCCCCCACTCACTATTGGCTAATTCTTCAGCAGTTCGCCAGTTGTAGGCATTAGATAAACTTTCAAGCCACGCTAACGGATCAACTTGACTTGTCGAGAATTCATAGAGCTTTAAAACATTTTCCATTAATGCTTGATCATCGCGATCTGAGCCAAAAGCTTCAACTAAATTATGAAAGGATTTGTTTTCCTGACCATAATATTTTTCAAAGAGGTCTTCTACCACATCTTGACGTAATAAATCTGCTTCGGCTTGATCAGCTACCCTGAAGGCGGGATCAAGTTCAATTCTATAAAAGTTTTGGCGTATCAATTCCATACAAAACGAATGTAAGGTATTAATACTTGATCTATGAAGAAGTGTACGTTGGTGGAGGAGATATTCAACCTCGGCTGAATCCGTCTCTTTAAATAAAGCATCATCTAAAGCCTTGCCAATCCTTTCACGCATCTCGTTAGCTGCCGCTTTAGTAAACGTAAGAACGAGGAATCGGTCTACATCCACACGTTCTTTCAGATCGGTGATACGTTGAATTAAACGCTCTACGAGAACTGCCGTCTTTCCTGATCCAGCGGCAGCAGCAACAAGCAATTGCCCTCTGCCATCAATTGCTGCCTGTTGCTCTACTGTCCATTTCGTTTCACTCAAACTTCTCACCATCCTTTACAGAATTACTGTCTTCATCCCCTAACCAGTTCAATTCAGCGGTGTGCGGCGGTTTAGGGACAGCGGTTGCTGTTTTTTCCTTATCCATAAGGTTCCACACCTCAGGATCTTTGAGAACGGATAAATCGCGATAACGATTTTCAGCTAACAATACATCAAAATGACATAAGGGCTTAAATTCACAATATTGGCAGGCATTTTCCTGACCCTGACGATATGGAGAAATCGAAATATTACCCGACATGATTTCCTCCCCAGATCGTTTAAGATAAGCATGTAAATACTCTCGAAGCTGATCAAATTGTTCATCGGTTAGGACATTCGAGTTTTTGCGAAATTCTAAATCCTTCGTAAGCTTGATTCCAAGTAAATCAGATTGTCCAGCGGATAAACTTTGATCCATTGCTTCTAAAACCCGCCGGTCAGCAAGCAGAAATCCTTTAACCTTGACAGCTTTGATTTTTTGCGTATCTACTTGATCATTATTGAGAAGCGTTTTAGAGTCAATAAGCGGCTCAACAACAGGAAAATAAAGAAATCCCGCGGGATTCACTGAAATTATTGATGACTTAGAGGCATGTTCATCAGAGGCGGCCTTAGTTTCAGTAAGAAGAACCTCGGCGCCTTGTAATGCTGCATCCAGATAAGCCAATAATTGCAGGTCAAGCCCATAATAAATGTGATTCAAACTGACATGGGATTGACGGGACTTATAATCTAAAATCCTCAGGTAGACTTGTCCATCCAAGGCTGCAGCATCTATCCGGTCAATCTGTCCGCGAAGGAGAAGCGAATTTCCTTCACTAAGTGGAACCTCTATGCCCGGAAGCAGTTTACCGGGGCCAAAGGGAACTTCAAGTTGAATAGGAACAAATTTTCCTGAACGCACATGTTCACCTAGGACACGAACCGCGTGGTGAACCGTGCGTTTAAGTTTATGTTTTAGATAACGGTAACGTGCGTTGCTTAATAAAATTTGATTTTGGAGTTGAGGCGCTATTTTTTCTGCAAGATTATTGACCAGATCCCAAGATTCCTGCTTAGATAAACTTCCCCAGTCTAAATTATCTTCGCGAACTTTATCGGCAAAGTCATGCAATACCGCATGGAAAAACTGTCCCATATCCAGGCTTGCCAATTGGTAAATCGAGCGTTCTTGAAGCCTTAGACCGTATTTCGAAAAATGGGCAAATGGACATTTTGCAAATTGTTCCAAGCGGGAAACACTGGTCAACAGACGTTTCCCGTAAAGCCGGCGCGCTAATCGTATCGGGATTTTTTCTTCACGGTTTTCTGCTGAAACTCCTTGTTTAAGGAGCGTAATTTGCTGATGATAATCCGAATTATTGTGATACCAGGATTGCACTGCTTGCCATAAGGGTGAAAGAGTTTTATCCTCTCGAAGCTGAATCAGATGGCTTGCATAAAGCGGAAGCAAAGGACGGGGATGGCTGATTTGAAGTAATTCATCAACATCTCCATTCCCAAAATATTTTTCATTCAGATTAGGAAACAAAACTCGAAGCCGGGTAATAACCGGTGAAACTGTGAGTGCTTTTCCTTCTTCATCCGTTAATGAATATGTAATATAAAGACGGTCCGTTGCTAAAGTTAAAGCAGTATAGATGAGGAAATGCTCTTCAAACATCTGGGCTTTCCCTTTAGGAGCTAAAGATAAACCCAACTCTTCGAGATGCTCTCTTTCCTCGTCGTCTAGAACACCTTCTGACTTCGTCCGGGCAGGAAGGATTCCTTCATTTGCTCCAATAAGAAAAAGAATTTTAATTTCAGGATTTCGTGAACGGTCCAAGGAACCGACCATAATTTGATCCAAACCTGGAGGGATCAATCCGAGTTTTAGATTTTCTAATCCAGAGGCAAGAATTAAAGCATAATCCTGAAGCTCTAAATTTTCTTCTCCTAAACCGGCAATCATTTCATCTAATACGTTAATTACAGCCTCCCAGATTTGTTCCTGAAGACGTGCTTCATCTAAATTACCTTTTTGACGGGCTTTCGCAGCCCAGCATTCAAGTGTATCAGGAACATGTAGTTCTACAAGAAAATTGTAGATTGCTTCAGTTAAATTACGGACATTGATCCATTTTTCCTGACTTGGTTCATTCGATCCCTGAAACAGTGCGACAGTATCAATAAAAGGTTGAAGGGCTAGCAATACTATTTGCCGAGACTGGTTAATCAAAGCAAGGATTTCGTTTTCGCTCCGGATCTGAGCCTCTTGACTTCCTAAACTCCAACGGAAGGAAAAATTCCATTCCTTTCCTGACGTCCACGCTTTACCGCGAATTCCATTGGCCAGGCAATAGTTTTCCAGTCGATCTAGTGAGTCTTGGGATAATGGAAAAAAACCTGTTTTTAGAGCGCGAAAAAGCGGTTCATAAGCCCAGTCGCTCCGAATGATTTCAATAAAGGATTGAAGCAATTCAAGTAGCGGATGATGAAGAATCGGACGTTTACTATCTAGAAAATAGGGAAGATCAAAAGCGTTAAAAATGTGTTTGATAATTTCTTGATAAATTGATAGATCCCGGGTAATAACCGCCATATTCGACCACCGAAGTCCTTCTTCTCGAGCAAGCCTGCGCAGCTCTTGAGCGACAACTTCGACTTCGGCACGGCGATTTACGGCCGATAAGACCTGAAGTCCTTCCGTTTTTTCAGTAGACTGAATATCAAACGAATTTGTAGGATAGGCATAATAATTTTTCTCAAGATGACATAACTCATCATTTGTAAAGCGAAGGGTTTTTTCAAGGAAGACGGGAGGCAAAATTTGTTTCCCTGCCGTCCGGGCAAGTCGGGTCAATTTCTGGTACGTCTTCCAGGGTACTGTAAAAACCTCTTCCCCCGGCTGAACAAATTCCGTTTGATTATGATGTTGATTAATACACTGTGAATCTAAGGGTAATGTAATAAAGATCTTCGGTGCGGTCTTTAGCATCTTTTCAATAACGAAGAGTTCTAAAGGCGTAAAATCCTTAAAGCCATCAATCCAAATTGTTGCATTCCGCAGGCTGGATGATATCGGAATTTTCTGCGCAACAATTGCTAATTCATCGTCAGGGTCAAGGACATGATGACCCAGCGACTGGTTAAAGGCGTCATAAATTAAGGCAAGTTCCTGTAATTTTTGAGTGAGCACGGAATTAGAGTCTTCGATCTTCAACAGATCCTCGGGAGTCACTCGGTAGGTCTTAAATTCACTGATGAGTTGAGCAAGAATATCTGCCATTCCCGGCCTAGTCGCTGAGCGCGCAAAAATTTGAAGCTGGGGTTTATATTTTAAAAGCAGGCGTCTTAACAGCATACGTTTCCCCATGTCTCCTAGGACAGTTTTACTCCCGCCTCCAGTTTCTGAGAATACCCTCCAACCTAGGCGCCTGAAACTAAGAACTTGGGAACGCATAATACCACCAAAACCGGAAGCCTGGGCTAAATTTATCTCCATTTGATGGGTGGATTGCTCTGGGACAAGAAGAATGAGCGGAGCACCTAACGGATCCTTTTTATTCTCTTCTATGATTTCATTAAGACAATATGTACTTTTACCCGTACCGGCCCGACCCAGTATAAATTGAATACTCACACGCGTTCTCCTCCCTTCACTGTTCGATTATACCATGAGTTCTTAGCCTTTTATGATATTTATTATTAAATCACAAACCACAATTTACCACAAATATATATTTTACTATGGGAGAAATTATTTAAGGAGGTGTTTATAAAAATGCAAAATCAATCCGACATCCAAAAAATTAAACAAGACATTCAACGTGATCTGCAATCCGGAAGCACACAAGGACAACAAGCCGGTTCTCCAGGATCTGGATTTACTAATCAAGCTGAAGTCCAAAAAGTTAAACAAGACATTCAAAACGATCTGCAATCTGGAAGCACGCAAGGACAAGCGGGCCCTTCAGGATCTGGATTTACTAATCAAGCTGAAGTTCAAAAAGTTAAACAAGATATTCAACGTGATTTACAATCTTAATCTAAAAGAATTATCTTTTAGTTAAAAGCGAAATGGGGCTGTTGCAAAACAGCCCCTTCTTCGTGCGCACAATATTTATGGACTATTGCAAAAGACCCGAAACTACAAGACCATAGGTTTTGCGACACTGCCATTTTTATGCTAGGTTATATAAAGGGTAATAAAACAGGGAATCTCATAAGAAGAGATTCCCTGTTTATTATCTCTATTATATTTTAAGTTTATTGAAGGTTGGGATCAGCTTGTTCTGAGCCTTGTTGTGTTGAACTTGGGCTCTGACCCATTTGGATGGCAGTTGAACCTTGGCCCATTGATCCTTGTAACATTTGTTGTGAATTTTGAGCCATATTTTGAAGTTGAGATTGTGCTTGTTCAATAAAATCATTCATTTGCGTCAACGCTCTTGAAGATTGAATGGCTTGACTGGCTTGATTTAAAGATTGTGTTGCGGCTTGAATGGATTTTTGTAATTGGTCTAAACTTTGCATTTGTTCTTGTTTAGATTGATTTTTAAATTGGTTCATTTGACCAAATAATTGCGAAAGCTGTTGCTGCCCTTGATCTTGTCCCATTCCACTTTTTTGTGATCCTAAATTGGATTGAAGGCTGGAAATCGCTTGCTGCATCTTTACATATTGATCTTTTAAAGCACTTAATTCTTCAGCCACTTCCATGTCAGCTTTAAGGCTTTCTAAGGATGAAGTATAATCTTTCTTACTCATAGTTATCCTCCCAAAATTATTTTTTTTCAAACCGTAAATATGTTGTCATAAATCAGCTCAATATATGAGGTTAATTTATGAATCAATTTAGTTAACAAATTATTATAGACTAAATTAGTATCTATCGCGGCGCCGGGCACTGCTCTTGACTTCCATTATATAAGGTCTAAACTCTGATTGCCCGTAGGCGCTGTTCCACCATTTCCAGAAATCATTGCTATCAGAGTTTATAAGTTTTCTATAGCTCATCTTTTTCACCTCTTCAGAATAATCTCTATAGATGCCAGATATTAGATGCTTAGAATGTTTAACATCAAATTCTTTAAGGTGAGTCAAGGATATTAAATTTTGTTATTTGGCAGCAAGGGGTGGAGTTGTCTGCTTAACGGTTAAAGGGTCACCCGCATAACCAATACTTAAATTACGTGCGAGTTCTGAGTTTAAACAGACTAAATCATCTCTTCCCAACTCTGTAATCTTCGATTTCCCCATAGCTTGAAGTGCCATTTTCATTTCTGAAACGCAGGAAGAAAGGAAATTGGCAAGATGTTGGCTTCCCTCTTCAATATCAAATTCATCTTTTAATTGTCCATCATAAAGAGCAAGCTGGTGTGCAGGATGGTCGGGAAGTGCTTTAGTGATTTGGCTTTGAAGTGTTGCCAGCACAGCTATTGAACCAATATAGACTGCATCAGCACCTAAAGCTAGAGCCTTAAGCATTTCACCGGGTGTCCTTAATCCACCTGCTGCAATAACAGTAAAACGCTCCCTTATTCCTTGCTGTCTTAACCAATTGATGGTTCTCCCTAACCCAAATAAAGTCGGCAAGCCCATGTCATCTTCCAAGGTCGGCGCGGCAGCGGCTGTCCCGCCTTCCTGTCCATCGATAACAATGAAATCTGCTTGAGTTTGAGCGATAACTTCAAGCTCCTTTTCCATGAAATGGGTTGCAGCTATTTTTATGCCAACCGGAACTGGATAATCTTTCTTCAAATTATTAATTAGGTTAATGATGTCTTTCGCATTATTTACATTGGGCAGCCTTGATTTTTTTCCTGTATTTCCACCTGCATCTATTTTCCATAGCTCGCGGAGATGTTCATCCATTTTATCTTCAGAGCCTGATGAAGTAACTGCTCCCCCCCATGCGCCTTGACCAAGCTGAACTTCTATTGCATCAACTTTTTCTAACTGCTCACGAGAATTCAACCAACCTCCGCGATTATATTGACCAATTAAGAATTTTGCAGAGTCACGTTCTTCATGAGAAACAGCTGACTCACCCGTATTTGTAGCAGTACCCGCAAGTGAGGCTCCCTTGGCAAGTGCTATTTTCATCGGCAGATTCAGTGATCCGCCATATGACATTCCTGTGATTAAAATCGGTATATCTAATTTAAGAGGTCTTTTCGCTCTGGGTCCTATAGTGACCTTGGTATCTATTGTTGTTTCATCTGGCGTAGGAAGTTCAAAAAGTTGTCTGGGATTGAGCAAGAGTTGTTCCCAAGGTGAAAGACGGAGCGCGCTTCCGAACGGTCGTGATAAAGGCTGGCCAGTTTGAGCACGTATGCCGGCTTCCATCACTGCTCGTACAGTAAGTTTTTCAAAGGTTGTTGTCATAACCAATGGATTATTGGGATACGGTTCTGTTAACATGGTCTTAAGTATTTGATCAGTTAAAGGATTCATTAGACGGAGCATCAATTCATTTAACATTTAAACACCTCTTTTGGAAAATTAAAATTCAGCCCTAGTATGTGTTATAGCAAACTATTCTATAAACGATCGTTAAAATAAATAACAAGATATGCAAAAACTAAATTCTTCAAATCTAAAGTGACACAGCAGTACAAGCGTCCTTCTTTCACTGTCAAAGTAAAAGGAGGACGCTTGTATTTATTTGATATAGTTCTATTTAAGTTAGCTATAATAAGTCTGCAGCAAAGCTTGCCAATTCACTTCTCTCTCCTTTTGTTAGACGTACTTGCCCATAAAAATGTTTACCTTTTAAGCGCGAGGTTAAATGCGCGATCCCATTGCTCTCCTTATCCAAGTAAGGATGGTCGATTTGATCCGGATCGCCGCAAAGAACAATTTTAGTTCCATCTCCTGCTCGCGTAATGATGGTTTTGATCTCGTGTACAGATAAATTTTGCGATTCATCGATAATTAAAAATTGATTTGGAATACTGCGTCCACGGATATAGGTTAAGACTTCGATTTCCAGCTGGTGTTTTTTCTTTAATAAATCTATTGCACTATCCACTATGGAATCCGAATTTTTATCACGGTCTTTTTCTTTTTTAGGTCTAAGCAAAAGTTCCAAGTTATCATAAATTGGCTGCATATAGGGCCTAACTTTATCCTCCTTTTCCCCCGGCAAGTAACCGATATCTTTACCAAAGGGAACTATCGGGCGTGCACAAAGAAGGCGGGAATAAATTTCTGAGTGAATCGTCTGTTCTAAGCCACTGGCCAAGGCCAGCAAAGTTTTTCCCGTACCCGCTGGACCCATTAGGTTGACGAGACTGATCGAGGGATTATTTAAAATTTGCAAAGCCCAGGTTTGTTCAATGTTCTTTGGTGATATATCCCAGGTACCAATTTTACCTGGAGGCTGATAATAAAGCTCGAAGCCGGTGGTCGAGCTGATTAGAGGCAAGATATGGTTTTCAGAAATAATCCCCTTAACGCAGGCGTTTGCAGGTAAAGGAGCTGGCGCTATAATTTTCCCCAAACGATAAAGTAAGTTCACCTCTTCGTCTCTTAATGTTAAAGAAATTATTTCATCGGCCAGCGCTGGGAAAACGACCTTGTCTTTTGTATAATCCTGGGTTTTGACACCTAGAGCATCGGCTTTAATCCTCATGGCAATATCCTTAGTTACTAATATGACAGGTCTTTTTTCCTCCCGGGTTAGATTAGCTGATACAGTTAGTATTCGATTATCAGCGAGAGTAAAATCATAAAAAAGCGGAAGAGCTTCATCAGAGGCATGATTGAGCTCAATTCTTAATATTCCGCCGTTGTCTAATTTTACCCCTTTTGCTAACGAGCCATTATGCCGAATACTGTCAAGATGCCGTATTATTTCACGTGCTGACCTGCCTACGTTATCCGCTAAACGTTTCTTGCTTTCAAGTTCTTCAAGAACTGCGTAGGGAATAACTATCTCGTTATCTTCAAATTGAAATATTGCGTCAGGATCATGAAGCAAAACGCTGGAATCAAGAACAAAGACCTTCTGCAAAATAGGAACACCCCTCTTCTTCAGTTTTACGATCTAAGCATGGCGGGTTCTTCCCTTCCTTCTGTACTTGCTTATTCATATTCATAAGACAAGCTTAACTATTCCCCGGAAAAAAATAAAGAAAACTTGGCTTTCACCCGATGACACTGTCTTCACACTTGTTAGCTTCGCGCAGGTGAAAGCCTTAGTTGCACTTATACTATCTACCGATAAAAATTTTATACTGATACTATAAACAAATAACCGCCCTTTGAGGACGGCTTCATTCAGTACAGTTATTCTTGGATATATTTTTGAATTTGCTCCAGAGAGGCTTGAGCATCAAAGTAACCAAGGGAATATAGATGGGTTAACTTTTCAGGATTCCTTTCCAAACGGTCCACCTTTAAAGGCTCGGAAGGACGTAATACTAAGACTTGATTAAGCTTTTCCATGCTTTCTATCTGTTCCAATGAAGAATTATATATTTCGTGTCGTTTTAAGAGAGCTTGAACGAGTTCAGGATACCGAGAATAAAAGCGGCGGGCAATCCATTGATGGTTAAAGGGCTTTTTGCGGTAATCCTTGTTCCGGGTTAGGATAATCACGTTTTTCGAATTACCATCTTGCATGGACTTTAGAATAGGAATCGGGTCAACAATTCCTCCATCAAGTAAGGAGGAGTCCTTGACATCAACTGTGGGGGAGATAAAAGGAAGGCTGCTGGAAGCCATCAGAACTTTTAATATTTGGTCAGGATCACACTCTGATTTTTCAAAATACATTGGGTGACCTGTCAGGCAATCTGTGGTACCTATAAGATATTTTTGTTTGGAGCGATAAAAGGTTTCAAAATCAAAGGGTTCAAGATGTTTGGGAATTTCATTAAAGACAAAATCCATTCCAAAGAGGCTCTTTGTTTTTAGCAAGTTGTGGTAACTTATGTATCGAGGATCACGAATATAGCCTATATTTACTTTACGATTTCGGCCTTTTTGACGTGATATATAGGAGGCTGCATGACAGGCTCCAGCAGATACTCCTATTACATAAGGGAAATGCAAATCTTGTTCGAGAAAAAAATCGAGTACTCCGGCAGTATAAAGCCCTCTCATCCCTCCTCCTTCAAGGACAAGTCCTATTGAAGAGGAAGGAAATGAATTTATTAAGGTTTTCATATGATATCACCTTTTATCCATAAATTATTAATGTATTGGTTAATAATCTTGAATCACGAGTTGAGCATTTGATGTAAAATATCGTGTATAACCCAATAATACAACAATTAAACTGGCAATCGCAGATGCCCCGGAAATCATAAACATGACTAAGATTTGATAACGGACAGCCTGGATCGGATCTGCGCCTGCTAAAATTTGCCCGGTCATCATTCCGGGAAGCTGCACCAGACCCACGGTCTTCATGGAATCCACTGTAGGAATCATCCCTGCTTTGATAGCCGATTGGATAACTGGCAAAGCTGCCTTTTTAGGCGTTGCTCCAAGCGAAAGAGCTAATTCTATCTCTGCCCTTCTTAGCTTAAATTCATTGCTTAAACGATTTAATGTTACACCTGCTGCAACCATGCTATTCCCTACAATCATTCCGCTTAGAGGAATAATGTATTGTGCTGTTACCGGAATAATTCTTAAAAAAAGCAGCAATAAGAGTGTCACAGCTTCACTCACGGTTATCCCTATTAAGACAATCCTTTGAGCGTTGGGAATTCCTTTACCTCTTTTCGCCGCGTTACGCGCTGCTACTCCAATCATCAGAGTAAGCATAAGGAGAATAAATAACCAGGAATGAGCGGCAAAAACATAAGATAAGATATAGCCGACAATTGTAAGTTGAATAATGGATCGGATCACTCCGACTGCGAGATCCTTTTCTAATCCTAGTTCCTGATAACGTGAAATAATCGCCGCCAGTCCGACAAACCCCAAAGAAAACCCTAAAGATAAATAAGTCATTCCACTCCCCCCAATCGGCCTTCTAAGTAAGCCCTTCCCTCAGGAGTTAACGGATGCTCAAAGAAGTCAGCTGCTTTTCCGTTTTCCTGCACCTTTCCTTGATAAAGAAGAGTTACATTTTCTGCTACGCGTTGAGCTTGATGCAGATCATGAGTAACCCAAACTACTGTAAGTCTTTGTTCCTTACAAAGGTTCGTTACAACTTCTTCTAAATGTTCACATGCTTGTGCGTCAAGAGCCGATGTTGGTTCATCAAGCAAAAGAACTTCAGGATGATTCGCAAGAGCGCGAGCAATAGAAACTCTTTGTTGCTGCCCCCCTGATAATGTATTAGGATCACGGTTTCCGAAATCAGAGCTTAAACCAACGAATTGAAGGTAATGATTTGGATCTGGAAGTTCTTCCTTAATTAAGCGAGGACCGTAGAGAATATTATCACAAACCGTTCCCGGAAAGAATATTGCTTTTTGCATTACTAATCCCACACGGCGACGCATTTCAAGAATATTGAGAGAACGCGTTTCTATGTTATCGATATAAATATTTCCTTCGTTAATTTGACGTAAACGGTTCAAGGTATAAAGCAATGTGCTCTTTCCGCTTCCGGACGGCCCAAGTAAAGCATGAACCTGACCCTCGTGAATCTTGAGACTTACATTATCTAATATCTTCTGTGTGTTTTCGTTTTCTTCGAGTAATAGGGATATGTTCTCGACCTTTATCTTTACTTTATCGCTCATATTAAGTTCCTTCCATAAACTTTATCGTATCAGCACATATTGTTTATTTTCATTATTATACCATATCAAAGCATAGGAGCGAGCAAAGCTGCGTTTGCCTCTTTCATTCGCTGCCAAAGACTTCGTTGGCTAAATTCCGTGTAATCGATAATTTTACTGTCCTTTAAATCCTGTAAAAAATCTTCATATAAACGTTCAGCTATTTCCGAGCTATAAATCAGAGCGCTCAGCTCAAAATCGATCTGGAAACTGCGGATATCAAAGTTTGCTGAACCGACAATGCTTACTTGTTGATCTATGATAAGGACTTTACTATGAAGTATTCCTTTCTGATAACGGTAAATTTCAACACCAGATTTTAAAAGTTCCTCGAAATAGGCAGCAGAAGCAAGATATGGAAGTCGATGGTCAGGTTTACCCTGAACAAGAATAACGACCCTCAAGCCGCTGAGGGCAGCAGATTTGAGTGCCATCACCATACTCTCATCCGGTATAAAATAAGGTGTTGTTAAAAAGATTTCTCTTTGTGCAGTCGCCACAAGTGTAAAAAATAATTCTTTTATGGGTTCCCGCAAAGAATCTGGGCCTCCCGCAAGAATTTGAGTCAGTATTTCCTCCGAAACTTCAGGCTGAGGATAAAAACGGCGATCATATAGTTCTTGTTGTGTTAAGAAATACCAATCATTTAGGAATGTTGCCTGCATCTTATGTACACTTTCTCCTTCGAGACGCAGGTGAGTATCTCGCCAAAAACCAAGCTTGGGATCCTTGGATATATATTCATTTCCTATATTTAGCCCGCCAAGATACCCGACTTTCCCATCAATCACGACTAGTTTACGATGATTTCGAAAATTTATGGTTTTAAATAGCTGAGGAAATATAAATGGGAAAAACAAATAAACGTCAATTCCTGCATTGCGCATTTTTTGAATAAAGGCTTTCGATAAAGTGTGACATCCAAGAGCGTCAAGTATAACGCGTACCTGTAATCCGGATTTTACTTTACTTATTAACAGATTAATAAGTGCATTTCCAAGCTCGTCATCGCGAAATATATAATATTCAAGGTGAATATGATCCTTAGCCTTTTTCAAATCCTCAAATAGAGAATCAAATTTCTGTTGGCCGTTTGTTAAAACGCGGATGGAATTATATTGAGATAAAGGTGCCTTGGCACTTTGCAACGTTAAATAAGATAATCGCTTGCTTATTTCGGAATAATCGTCAAAGAAAATATTCTTCTTTTTGAGCAATTTCTCTTGTTTTTGAAGGATTTGATTTAACGGGCTATGCGGTTGGTGCTTGTTTTTAAAAAGGCGGCCTTTATGTCCTGAATAACCCAAAATAAAATACATTATGCCGCTCAAAAATGGCCATAGTGCAAAAAGAGCTAACCAAGATACCAGCATGTTTGGCTTTCTGCTCTCTATCATGATAATCAGCTGTGCTAATAAAATGCTTAAAGCCGGCAATATTATAATCAATAAAATATAAGTCAAATTAAATCCACTCCCTCAGTTCAATCTCAATTAAGAGTCGACTACGAGGTAGTATACGCAAAAATCGATAGCTTCATTTAACAGCTATCGGTATAGCGTTCTTATAATTTATTTGCTTTTCTGTCCCCAAGTAAAGTTTCCTATAATCATAGCGATTAAAATAAGAAATCCAGGATGAATTTGGGTAAAAAACATTAAGGCAAGGGCTCCAATAGCGATACCCCATGTAACAGGAGAATTTTTGGGAAACGCTTTTTTACCAAGATCATAAGCGGATTGAGCGATAAGAATTACAACCACTGGCCGAACAGCCGTTAATGCTGCTTTTAAAATCGGAGCATTTGAATAACGAATAAGTAAGTCACCTAAAAAAACAGTGATTAATAATGTTGGGAGAATAGTCCCAGTTAAACCGGCTAAAACACCCAGCCAACCTGCAACCCTATACCCAACATAACTTGCCAATTTAGTGATAATCGGGCCTGGAAGTGAATTGCTTACGGCCAAAGCATCGGCAAATTCTTCATCCGTCATCCAGTGATAACGTGATACTACCTCATTTTGAATTAAGGGTATGGTCGCAGGTCCGCCTCCGAACGAAAGATTGGCTGCCCGTGTAAAAGCAATAAAAACGTCCCAAATATTTTTTGACATGTATAAATCCCCTTCGTTTACCGAAAAACTAAAATACCGAACGCCATTGATAATAGTATAATAATACCAGGATGCAGCTTTAATTTAAAAAGTGCAAATAAGGTAAAGATTACAATTACGATATTATAAATATTAAAGGATGTATTCATCCCTATATCAAAAGCTGTTTTGGCAACGAGCACAGTAACAACAGGACGTACACCTTTGAGCATTCCTTTAAGAATAGGAGAGTTCATATGTTTCATTAAAAAATTGGTTAAGAAGATAACAACAAGGGTTGTTAAGCCAATCGTTCCCAATAATGCAACCAAAACACCTAACCAACCAGAAACATGGTAGCCAACAAAGCCGGCTAAAAGAGTGGCAATGGGTCCAGGCAATGCTGTAGATATTGCTAAGCCGTCTGAAAACTGTGCAGGTGTCAACCAATGATATCGGGATAAGGTTTCAGCCTGAACAAGGGGAATAATCGCTGGGCCTCCGCCAAATGCTAAGTTGCTCGCTCTAAAAAAGCCAATAAATAGATCCCATAACTGCATTTACCTGTGCATCTCCAGTCGTATCCGCCTTATCGTAAATCTTGAAACGAAGTTTCATACAAAGATTATTATATCAGAGAGACTATAGGATTGAGAATAGATGTATACAAAAACAGCTAGGAATATCACCTAGCTGTTTGCTTAATCCATAGGATATTTTTTTAGTGCTTGCTTTAGGATGGGGTATTATACATACCATGAGATTGCATGTACTTATACAGGTCTTCACCATGTTTTTGCTCTTCTTTTTGAATATGATTAAGAACTTGGCGAATATTTGTATCACGAATTTCGAAGATCGTCGTATCATAGGTTCCTGAAATATATTTCTCAGTCGTAAGCATGTCATTTGCAAGAGAAGCATCATTTTGATTGAAACTCGTATTTTGATTTTGAGTTATTCCGGTATTATAGATTTGAGAACTTTGACTTTGCTGTCCTTGTCCCTGTTGTTGATTTAAATTTGGAACCTGTCCGCTTAAAATTTGACTGATTGTATCAAAATGGTGTTGTTCATGAGAAGCATGGGTTTGAAAAAGTTGTTTAAGCTGCGGATCTTGTGCTTCATTGGAATATTTCGTATATTTCTGGATACATAATTGTTCATGATGCTGCTGATCCTGAAGCAGCATTCTTTCCTTTTGATTGAGTATTGATGGCAAAGTAAAACACCTCCTATTCGATAGTTTAGTGTTTTGCTTAGCAAGCAAATTTATTCATTTTTCTTTCCGAAACTGAAACATTCTTATAAATTCTTCGTATTTATAATGAAGAGATTTTAATTTCGGTAAGGAGGAATATTATGAAACGATTATATCGATCCAGTCGAGATAAGATGTTAGGCGGTGTCTGTTCGGGTTTAGGTGAGTATTTTAATATTGATCCAACGTTAATCCGCTTGGCCGTAATCATCGCTGTTTTTGGTGCAGGGGCAGGGTTATTGGCTTACCTTATTGCCTGGATAATTATCCCGCTTAATCCTGAAGAAAAGTACTTATAAGTTTTTGCATAAGAGAGTAATAAGCTTAGGTTCCGTCCAAACTATTAAGGTATTTAATTGGTTTGGAGGAAAAATAATGTTTAATCTATCCGAAGAAAAGCAAAATAAAGTACTAAAAAACTTCAAAAAAGTCGTTGATAAAGAGAATTCAGAACTTATCAATAAAGATTTGTACTATCATTTAAATCTTAATTGCAATTTTATCGCAAATTTTGATTTACAGGGTTTTCGTGAAACTTATAGCGGGGAAAATTTTAAAGACTTCTTAGAAAAATTCGATCGTAAATCTGCTGCAAGTCAATGGCTTTATGCGCCGGAGATAAGTACGCAGTTTGACGGATTAAATCAAGCCATGGCAGATTACGTAAGCATTAAGCTTAAGCCTAAAACAAAAAACCTCGCTTCTTAATCAAAAAGCGAGGTTATAATTTGTATAATTTTATTTATTTAAATAAGCTGTAATTGCTAGAGTTCTTTAAACCGAACGCGAAAATCATTGACGACTTCTTCAAAATCAGGAATTTTTTCATTATAAAGCATCCGCCCGTAGGTTGCATGCTTAGCCTGTGTATCAACAACGTTATTCCAAAAATATTGCACCATTTCCTGTGCATTTCGTTGTTTAAGTCGTAACCGAAGACCTCGTGTGGCTTTTTTTAAGCGATCAGATGCAGCATGGGATTTTAAAATAGGAACAAACATCCGCAGCTCTAAAAAATTTAGAATTTCTTCTTCTTTAGTCATCATACCCTCTCACTTTCTAGTAGAGTGTTTATATTAAAGAGTATGAGACTAGTATTCTGACTATGATTACAGGGAGGTAAAAATGCGCTTATGGCATGAAGCCCTCCTGGCTTACCATAGAATTAAAAAGCAACAATAAGCCCGGCTTTGCCCGCATAAGTTGCAATCACAGAACCCATTTCATTGATTAGAATATTTTTAGGACGATATCTCTTTTGAATTTCTCCAGCAAGATAAGATGCGTCTTTTATATTGTCTACATGAGTTATACCTATTGTCCGATCTGAAAAATCAGCACAGCGCTCTCCTATAAGCTCTATAAGTCGTTGCAACGCATGTTGATGACCGCGCAGCTTTTCTAATATTTCAGCATTTCCATCAACATTATGGAGTATGACTTTAATATTAAGCAATTTCGCAAGAGAACCCTGAAAACGGCTTAAGCGACCTCCCTTGACAATATTTTCTAAAGTATCAAGAAGAATTAAAAATTTCATTTCTTGACGGTATGATGTGAGTATAGCTGTAATTTTATCAAGACTAATATCATTCATAGCCATTTCAGCTGCCTTCAAAACCTGTAAACCGTGTCCAATCGATCCGGCAAGAGTATCGAAAACAGTAACCTGAGCGTTTCCGGAAAGTTCTTTGCCAAGACATGCAGATTGATATGACCCGCTGAGCTTTGAAGACACAGTGAAACATAAAGTGCTGCCCGTTCCTATGAATTGCTTGAATACTCCTGCAAAACGTAATGGACCAGGTTGAGAAGTTTTAGGGAGTTCCTGAGAAGCAAACATCAGCTGATAAAATGTCTGAGGAGTAATATCCACTCCTTCTTCATATTCTTGCTCATTAATATGAAGTGTTAGTGGAACAACATGGATATTATAGTGTTCAATTAGAGTGGTTGGTATATCAGCAGAACTATCTGTTATTATATGAAGCATAGAGTAGTCTCTCTCTTTCACTCAGCTATATTTGATATCTTTTATGGTAGCACCTAAATCTTTCACTAGCAACTCATTAACTTAGATCCATTTAGATATGCTATTTGCTTTTTTTATTTATCAAGAAGAGCCTCTATTTTGCTGAAGCAGAAACATTTTATAATAAAGTCCACGTTGCTCTATAAGCTGTTTATGGGTCCCTCTTTCGACGATTTGTCCATGACTGAGAACCAAAATCAGGTCCGCATCCTGAATCGTAGACAGCCGATGAGCAATTGCTAAAGTAGTACGGTTTTGCCGCATTTTTTTCAAAACAGTCTGGATACTTATCTCTGTTTCGGTATCAACACTTGCGGTTGCTTCATCAAGAATGAGAATTTTGGGTTTCCCGGCTATAGTTCGAGCAAAACAGAGTAATTGACGCTGTCCGCTTGAAAAGGTAGCTCCGCGCTCCCCTACCGCTTCAGAATACCCATCCGGAATTTTCGCGATAAATTCGTCTGCCTGTACAAAACGAGCAGCTTCACATACCTGCTCCAAAGTTATCTAAGGCCGTTTCATTCTGATATTTTCTTTCACACTTCCGACAAAGAGAAACGGGTCTTGAGCAACAAGGCCAATTTTTTCACGGAGTTCTGACTCAGAATAAGCTTCGAGGGGAATCCCATCCATTAATATTTCCCCCTTCGATACCGGATAAAAGCGCAGTAAAAGGCTTGATATTGTACTTTTCCCACTCCCGGTATGCCCGACCAGAGCCACGGTTTGGCCGGGTTCAACTGTCAGTGATATATTTTTCAAAACCTCTGTTACTCCATCATAAGAGAAGCTTACATTACGGAACTCGATTTTACCCTTATTGATTTCAGGCATAGAGACCCCCTCTATTTCCTTTACCCTAGAGGCCATGTTTTCTTCATCCAGCAATTCGAAGACGCGTTCCGCGGCAATAACAGATTGCTGCAGCTGTGACAGACGCATCATCATAGTATTGACAGGTTCAAAAAAACGGTCCAAGTAATTGATAAAGGCGTAGAGAACACCAATATCAGCAACAGCAGCCAGAGATTGAACACCAAAATAGCTTAAAACCGCTGCAAACGCCAACGTATAGATAATATCAACTGCCGGCCGCGTTAAGAAAGAATCCAATTTAATGTTGGAAAAAGCGGCTTGATAATATCGTTCATTGATATGTCCAAATTCTTCGCGAAAGCGTTTTTCCTGATTCATCGCCTGAATAATGCTCATACCCTGAAGTGTTTCATTGAGTTTAGCATTAAGATGGCCAAGTTCCTTACGAAGTATGCGATAGAGCCGAGTGCTTAGAGTACGATATATTCCCATCAGAAGCAAGATAAGGGGAATAAAAATCAGACAAAATATCGCAAAGCGAAAATCAAGAATAAACATGGCTACGAAGATTCCAAAGAGAAAGAGAATGTTTTGAACATAGGTTGAAAGTACGCTTAAGTAAAGTTCTTTAATCGCTTCTGTATCATTTGTAATTTTTGAAACCAGAACTCCAGCAGGAGTTTGATCAAAATAACGAAGACTTAAATATTGCACCTTGCTGAAGATTTCAACCCGGATCTGATGAATTATTTCCAAGGCAATTGTGTTAAAGGAAATTAGCTGACAGTATTGAAGGACAGAAGAAAGAACAAAGAGAGCAATATAACCTGCCCCGAGAAGGAAAAGTGTAACAGGTTCAAGGATGCGCGGTGTTAAATAGTGATCTATAAAAACGCGAATGATCAAAGGACCGGCAACATCTGCAGCCGTTGCAAAAAAGAGAATAATAAAGGCATGGATCAGCTTTTTCGAATGGGGTCTTACATAGAGCAGCAATCGTTTAATGACTTTGCTTTGACTTGTACCCACTGCTTTACCCTCTTTCCTCTAGCTGAAGTTCCAATTGTTGGGCTCGGTAACTCCGAGCATACCAGCCGTCACGGTCCATAAGTGCCTGATGCGTTCCTTGTTCCGAAACCCGTCCGTCATCTAAAATGAGAATGAGGTCAGCATGTTCAATTGCACTTAAACGATGAGCAGAAATAAGGGTTGTTTTACCCGATCGATTTGCCTTTAGGGCATGAAGGATGGACTTCTCCGTTTGAGCGTCTACAGCAGACAAAGAATCATCGATTACGAGAATTTCAGGGTTAAGCAAAAAAGCGCGTGCAATGGACAGGCGTTGTTTTTGACCGCCTGAGAGAGTTACACCCCGATCACCGACTGGGGTTTCATAGCCTTCGGGAAAATTCTCTATTTCCCCGGCAATACTCGAAAGTTGTGCCGCTTCTTCAATTTCTTTCATGCTTGCCGTGGGTTTTCCTAACGCAATATTTTCAGCAATTGTTGTTGAAAAAAGAAAATGTTCCTGTGGGACATACCCTATTTTAGAACGAAGTGCTGAAAGCGTAATCCTTGTAATCGGTATTCCTCCGATCTCAATTATACCCTCGGAAACATCAAATTCTCGCATAAGTAATCGCAGCAGTGTTGTTTTGCCGCTACCCGTTTTTCCCGCAATACCCAAAGTTTGCCCTTTGAGAAGTGTGAATTGAATATCTTTGAGAGCAGGATGAGCTTGGCCCGGATAACAAAAAGAAGAAATGGAATAGGTTAAATTCCCGTTCAAGAAAGATTCGTTCATTGAGCTTTGGCTATTCCTGACCTCAGGTTCAATGTCAAGCAAGTGTTTTACTCTGTCATAAGAGGCTCTGCCTCTTTCGACGATATTAAAAAGCCAGCCGAAAGCAAGCATCGGCCAAATAAACTGCCCAAGATATAAGGTAAATTGAGTAAGCTCTCCAAGAGTTAAACGATTCTGAATAACCTCTCTCGCCCCAAACGCTATGGCCAGAAAAAAGGAAAAACCGACGATGACCATTATGGTTGGATCAAATAAAGAATCCACTTTAGCAACTGCAATATTTTTTGCCACAACTTCAGAAGAGAGAGTACGTAAAGAGTCGATTTCAGCTTCTTCCTGTCCAAAAGCTTTAATAACACGAACTCCAGAAATATTTTCCTGGACTTTGTCGTTCAAAGCACTGAATGCTTCCTGAGCCTTGAAAAAACGGGTATGAAGAAGTGTGCCATAACGACTCGTCGCCCAAGCCATAATGGGCATGGGCGCAAGGGCAATGAGCGTCAGTTTCCAACTCAAAAAATAGGCCATTGAAAAAATAACGAGTCCTCCAGTGGTCAGTGAATCGACTAAGGTGAATACCCCTTGACCCGCTGTCATTTCGATCGCTTGAATATCATTGGTTGCATGGGCCATTAAATCTCCTGTCCGATGATTGTGAAAAAAGCTAGGCGACATTTGAGTAAAATGATGAAAGAGTTTGTTGCGCAGCAATCGACTCAGCCGAATTGCCGAACCAAAGATTGAAATACGCCAAAAATAACGCAATATATAAATAAGGCCGCCGCTCAGCAGGAGGGAGATTACCCAGAACCCAAGGGACTTCATCGTTAATGTCTT
This sequence comes from Desulfitobacterium nosdiversum, assembly GCF_049860565.1. GTDB lineage: Bacteria > Bacillota > Desulfitobacteriia > Desulfitobacteriales > Desulfitobacteriaceae > Desulfitobacterium_A > Desulfitobacterium_A nosdiversum. Next base: position 2,789,282 of record NZ_CP172056.1, on the reverse strand, counting down.
TTCATGGATATTATCAACAATGTTGCGGACGACATAAGGTTGGTAAAGGTTGATTAAAGCAACAATGGCAAGAAATAAAATACCTAATAGGTAACTCTTCTTTTCAAGTTTAAAAAACCAAAATAGGTCTAAAAACAAACGCATAAAACTATCCTTTCTTTAAGGCTGAAACTGAAGCTGAAGGTCTACAATTTCCGGATGATTACCCAGCCGAATGGGGGGGCCCCATGTTCCATAGCCATCAGAGACGATCAAATTATAAGTACCTTTTTGCAACAGACCCCAGTCTTTTTCAAAAATACACTGTGTAACCCATTGTGCAGGCCAAAGCTGACCATGGTGTGTATGTCCGGAAAGTTGCAAATCGACTCCTTCCTTCTCTGCTTCCTCTAAGTGCGAAGGCTGGTGGTCAAGAACGAGAATTGGGAGTTGACGATCAGCATTTTTAAGAAGTGATTGCAGGTCCGCACGTTTTATTCCATTGAAACGTGCTCCGCTGAGATCATCACGCCCCACCAAATTTATGCTGTTCGCTATTTCAACAGTTTGATCCCGCAGTACGTGAATACCAGCCTCATCAAGATAATGTACCGCTTCCTCGGCATGACCCCCTATATATTCATGATTTCCCAAAACAGCATAAGTTCCATACGGTGCCTTTAAAGACTGAAAAGGAATAGCCATTTTTTGCTGGACAAAAACTTCTACATTTTCATCAAAAACATCTCCGGCAAACAAGATGACATCCGGGTGAAGGGCATTAACTCGATTGATTAAACCTACTAAGGTATTCTCTTGGTTAATGGTCCCAAGATGAATATCGGAAATCATCACAGCATGCAGAGTTTTTATGTTACCAGCCGGTTTATTTATTTTAAGATCATAATGATGGACACGAGGATTTTGCGCATTCCAAGTACCATAAGCTAAAATACACGTTAAACTAAAAAAAATAATGAAACTTAAGGCAAAGTTAAATGTTGGTTTTCCTAAAAGTGTTTGTGGAATAAAGTTTATAAATTTATTAACTATCCGTAAAATCTCAAGCAATAAAAGAATCAAAACAAGATAGAACATTGCGCCAAGCCAATAGGCTCCAATATAAGCAATCATACGATTGAGATTAGCGGGTATGTATTTTTGAAATGCCTGTCCTAGGATATACGAAAATGCGATTACGGAGAATAAAAGCCAATAGTATTTACGCCAGGCTTTGGCATTAGGCAGGTATTCAAACATTCCCAGCCAAACCCATCGCCCAATCCAATAATTTATTCCCCCATAAATTAGGAAAGCGATTAAAATAACTAAGCTAAACAATAGAGCCCCTTTCCCCTTCCTTACTTAAGTACATTCCTTAAGATCATCCCCAACATATTATCATACTTTAGTCAGTATATCGTGATATTCACTAAATTTCACTCAAACTAAAAAGGCCTTGAGATTTTGCTCAAGGCCTTGGATAGTATTCATTAAAACAGGTTTAAATAATCACGTTTTTATATCCTAAACGCGCTCTTTTGAATCTGCTTGTCCGAGCGTATCATTATAGGAAGTATCAAAGGGAGGAATTTTATCGTACTCTTCTATTGATTTTTTCTTTTGAACATCTATGATTCTGTTTTTTTCTTTTGGTTTAGACATAAAAGGTCCTCCTTTTTTGTGGTTTAATTAGGATTCCCTTAAGGAAAATAAATATCCATTTTCGATTTCGGTGCTGCTAATTATAACTATCAACTTTACCACTCGCTAAAATCATATGGATGAGTTTCTCCTTTTCCTCATCCGTAAATTCATAAAATATAGGATTAAGATCCCATTCTTTATTTAATGGATAATAATGGAGATTAGCTCTCATAGTTTTTTCACGATCTCCCTCTCTAAAAACAAGGGTAATCGCTTGATTATGGAATTGGTATTCTTCATTAAAGCTCGATCCATTTGGAATAATATCACTTAGTTTCATCGTATATCCTCCAAATATAGATTTAAATCTTCTGAGCTTGGATAAGATTATAAGATTAGTATAAGTAAAAGAAGATAATCTATAAGTAAAAGTTAGGATTGCGTGAAACTACCAATTGAATAAATCCGTTTTAATCGGCGTGAAGCCCAGCGCATTTCTGTCGTGACAACTGCAACTTCCATCATTGCACGAAGATAAAAAACACCGCTTACTTCACTTTGCCATTGCTCCATTGCCTCATTAAATTGAGCCCAGTATTCTTGATGGTCTGTTTGGGGAAGTGTTGATGAGTGAGGTTTATTCAGGTTTTTGAAAATCTCTGCTGTTAAACTCACTAATTGATCATTGCCTAAAAGGAGCATATCGAGCAAATGTTTAAATGAAGGACTGATTTCATCGGGTGACTTCAATGGAGAGTCAGGTGCAAGACGCCGTTTAAGTCGTTGATGCGTCATCTCTTCAATATTTTGTCCCCGTTCTAGAAAGCCCTGGCATATTTCGATCATTTTTTCGACGAGAAGAGCATTATCCTCGGCAGCGAATTCCTCACGTGCATGCTCGTGAATTTGAAGAATTTCTTCAATACGCTTCTCTAAGACTTGAACATCCGTTTTTATATATGTTTTCATATCTGTTGCCTCTGCAAAGGAATGAATACTTTGAAAAAAGTACGCAGATGAATCTGCAAAAAGCGATTGCAGCTTCTCGTTTAATATTTCTTTATAACGCGGAGGCACTAAAATTCGATTTGTAAGTAAAGCTATGCCCAGACCAATAAAGATACTAAATGAACGCGTTGCTGCATGCATTAAAAATTGGTCCGCCGGTGCATCCATAATAAAAATGATGGAAACAATGCCCTGAGGAATTACCTTCTTCCATCCATAATGATTGGCAATCATAATTATTAGAATTACTGCCAAGCCAATAATAAATGGATTATTCCAATGAAAGAAGCCGAAAAAGGTAGCAATTAAAACAGAGACAACATTTATCTTAATAAGTGTCCAGCCGTTTCTCATCGTTTTATTTACGGAAGGCTGCATATTGATAACTACCGTAATTGCTGCGAAACTTGAAGCCGATTCGATATTTAGGACTTGACAGATAATTAAGGCAAGGGTAACCCCAATACCCGTTTTTAAAACTCGTGCACCTATCGGCATATTAATGCTCCCTTTATTTTTCCCATATTATACTACACCTCATATATTTTCGGCTAGGTAAATCAAATGAAAAAGAAAAAAGAAGGAGCTATGAGAAGTAAATACTTACTCACTGCTCCTTCTTTTTATGAAATTACGAAATTATTTGTTTTGAACTTTTAATTAGTGCTAAAGAGAGTACTGGGCTGGTTAAACGCCTTTGTACTCATATTTACTTTTCTCAAGGAAAGCACGACAGCCTTCTTTTTGGTCTTCACTGCTAAAAATCTCACCAAAGACTGCTGATTCATAAGCCTGTCCGCTAACGATGTCAATATTTTGCCCAACATGAATCGCACTTTTTGATAATTGTACACCCATTGGAGCTCGTGATGCGATTTTGTTCGCAAGGGAGACGGCTTGGTTCATTAGATCTTCTTGAGGATAGACCCTGTTTACAAGCCCAATTCGATAGGCTTCTTGAGCATCAAGGGTATCTGCAGTAAAGAGAATTTCACTAGCGCGGCCACTTCCGACCAAACGAGGCAAACGTTGAGTTCCGCCAAATCCAGCAAGAAGTCCTAAACCAACTTCAGGTTGACCAAATTTTGCTTTTTCTCCAGCAATACGAATGTCGCAAGCCAAAGCCAATTCTGTTCCCCCGCCCAGTGCAAATCCATTAACGACAGCAATAACGGGCTGCGGCAGATTTTCTATTTGGTTCATGAGACGATGTCCTAACTGGCTAAACTTTTGCGCTTGCATCGGATTTAGCTTACTCATTTCTGCAATATCAGCGCCGGCCACAAAGGATTTTTCTCCATTTCCGGTTAGAAGTACAACTCGAACATTTTTATCTTGAGCAATTTCTGTAAAAACTTGAGATAGTTCTTGTAAAGTTGCACTATTTAAAGCATTGAGCGCTTTAGGACGATTGATCTTTACGATTGCAATATAATCTTGATGTTCAAGAATTAGATTTTCATATGCCAATCCGATCTGCCTCCTCTATTTAAACTTTACGTTTTACTATCTTTCAACAACCATGGCAATCCCCTGACCGCCGCCGATGCAGAGTGTCGCTAGACCGCGCTTTGCTTCGCGCCTTTTCATTTCATAAAGCAAGGTAACAAGGATACGTGCACCTGATGCACCGATGGGGTGACCAATTGCAATTGCTCCACCGTTGACATTGGTCTTATTAATATCAAGATGAAGTTCATTGGTAACTTCCTGAGCTTGAGCCGCAAACGCCTCATTAGCTTCAACTAAATCAATATCCTCGATCTGGAGTCCTGCCTTTTCTAAAGCCTTACGAGAAGCTGGGATAGGCCCTGTACCCATAATTAAAGGATCTACGCCTGCAGATGCCCATGAAGTGATTTTAGCCAGAATAGGTAAGCCTAATTCTTCCGCTTTTTCTTTGGACATAACGACGAAAGCAGCAGCGCCATCATTAATCCCAGAGGCATTACCGGCCGTTACCGTACCATCCTTTTTAAAAGCTGGACGCAACTTAGCCAATGCTTCCCTTGTGGTGCCAAAACGAGGGAATTCATCTTGACTTACAACAATTGGATCGCCTTTACGTTGAGGAATTTCAAGCGGAACAATTTCTTCTTCAAATTTTCCTGCCTTAATTGCAGCTTCCGCACGTTGCTGGCTGCGCAGGGCAAGCTCATCTTGCTGTTCACGTGTAATACCGAATTTCTCAGAAATATTTTCCGCGGTCATACCCATGTGGATATTATGGAATGCGTCTGTTAATCCATCAACAATCATGGTATCCACTAAAATATCATTACCCATGCGATAGCCGGTACGCGCTTTGGGTAAAGCAAAGGCTGAAGCAGACATGCTCTCCATTCCACCGGCAACAATTACATCTGCATCTCCTGAAATAATCGCTTGAGCCGCACATACAACAGCTTTTAGTCCGGAACCACAAACCTTGCTCACAGTCCAGGCCGGTACTTCAATAGGAAGTCCAGCGTGAATGGCTGCTTGACGAGCCGGATTTTGACCCATACCGGCACTTAGGACATTACCCATAATAACTTCATCCACTTGGTCTGGTTGAATATTGGCACGTTTTACAGCTTCTTTAATTGCGATTGTACCCAACTGTTCACCTTTTAGTTGACCTACTTTTCCGCCGAAAGCACCTACTGGTGTACGGACAGCACTAACTATAACTACATCCTTCATATTCCTTTAACCTCACTTTGCTCTAATCCATTATTAACTCATATAAATTTAAGAGAACATCAAATCTTAGAAGCAAGAATTTCAGCAATATCGAGAGCCTTCACTTTCTCTTCGGCCTCTCTTGCCGCAATGCCGTCATTGATCATCGTCAGACAGAACGGACAGGCTGTTCCTACCAGATCTGTTCCTATTCTAAGAGCCTCATCTGTCCTCATGTTGTTGATGTGTTCTCCTTCTTTCTCCTCTAACCACATCCGGCCGCCCCCAGCTCCGCAGCAGAAGCTCTTTTCATGGTTATGCGCCATCTCACGGACCTCAAGCCCTGCCACTTTGAGCAGTTCACGCGGTTGTGTGTAGATTTCGTTGTAACGGCCGAGATAGCAGGAATCATGGTAGGTGATCGTTTTTTGATCATTCGCCGAGATGTTGTTGAATTGAAGCCGTCCGGATTGGACTAATTCATTTAAATACTCGGTATGGTGGATAACTTCATATTTCCCGCCGAACTCCGGATATTCATTTTTCAGGATATTGAAGCAGTGCGGGCACTGGGTCACGATTTTTTTGACACCGTGGCTGTTCATGACTTCAATATTCTCGGTCGCTAAGGAATAGAAGAGATATTCATTCCCTAATTTACGGGCGGAGTCTCCGCAGCATTTCTCTTCATTGCCCAAAATCGCGAAGTTGACGTTGGCCTTCTGCATGAGCTTAACTAAGGCTGCCGAAACTTTTTGGTTGCGGGCATCATACGCTCCGGAACATCCCGGCCAATAGAGAATTTCAGCTTCTGGGTTTTCCTCGATGGTTTGAACGCCGATTCCGGTTAAGAAGTCTGCACGGCTGGTCCAGCCGATCCCCCAGGGGTTTCCGTTATTCTCCATGTTTTTGAAGGCGAGCTGCGCTTCACTCGGGAAGCGGGATTCCATCAGAACTAAGTTGCGGCGCATATCGATGGTTTTGTCGACATGCTCAACGAAGATCGGGCATTGCTGTTCACAGGAACGGCAGGTTGTGCAGGCCCAAAGATCTTCTTCGGGGATAACTTCCCCAATCAGAGCGCGCAAACCGAGTTCTTCTTCAGTCGGAGCTTCAACAGCAGCGGCGACTTCATCAGCGCCTTCTGTAGCTACAGCAGGAGCCGGGTTGGCTGCCGCGTATTTTTGCAAGGCTTCACCCGTTTCTTCCATGTAGACGCGCATGTCTTGGATGATGCGTTTCGGGTTTAAGTGCTTTCCGCTTAAGTAAGCGGGGCAATTATCTTGGCAGCGTCCGCAGCGGATGCAGGCATCGGTGTTAAAGAGTGCTTTCCAAGAAAATTCGGTGAGTCTGCTTTTACCGAAAGTCTCTAAACTTTCATCCTCAAAATCAATGGTTTCCGGAATCCCGATCGGACCCCGTTTCCTCATGAATTGATTGGCTAAGCCTAAGAGAACATGAGAGAGTTTGGAATACGGGAAGTACCCGATAAAGGTCATGGCTAAGATAAGATGGAACCACCATAAGAAGCGGTGGAAAGCACCCAGGCTCTCAGGGCTCATGCCTTGGAACATCGAGGCCATCCAATAGCCTGCAAATCCGTAAATCGCCCAGGGATCAGGTTTCGCAGCCATACGAACGGCTTGAATCAAAAACCCGGTAACGAGGATGATTAAAATAAGGGCAAGTAAGATTCCATCGTCCATTTTATTATCGAGACGGTCAGGCTTCGTAATGTAACGCCGCCAAATGGCCATGAGCAAACCGACGATTGCTAATAAGCCAAAAAGATTGGCCGATAATTTGATGAAAACATATAACCCGCCGTGGAAAAGGTTCATTCCTAAGTCAGCTTGAAGCGCGACAATCGTGGTTGCAAAAGCGAGAATAACAAAGCCCCAGAAAATGAAGACGTGCATGACTCCAGGGAAAGGATCTTTAAGCACTCTTTTCTGAAATAAGCCATAGACCACAAGGTCTTTAATTCCGGCTTTGATATCTTGCCAGCGGTTTTCAGGCTGCCCCATCTTCCAAAGGTGCAGGCGTTTATAATATCCATATACTAAAAAGCCTACGGCGATCAAAAACAAGGGATAAAGTAACCAATGTCCGTGAATGTTCCAGTACAGTTCACGTGTAGGCATTTTGTTTCCTCCTTAACATGTAAAGGTAACCGATAAAAGCATGCAAAGTTAAAGCTTCCCGCGCAGGGAGCCGGGGTGAACTCCCGCTTGATCGGAAAAGACCAAGTTAAAAGGTGAGTTCCCAAGTTTCCCCATGCGGGAATTAAACAGTCTTATTCGTTGACTAATTTCTTGAATTCTTGAGTGAGCAAGGGGACAACTTCAAACAAGTCGCCGACAATCCCATAATCGGCAACATTGAAGATGTTTGCGTCAGGGTCTTTGTTGATGGCCACAATAAACTTTGAAGAGCCCATTCCTGCAAGGTGCTGAATGGCACCGCTGATACCGCAGGCGATATACAGTGTGGGCGCAACCATACTTCCGGTTTGTCCAACCTGGAATTTGTTATCGATCCATCCTGAATCGACAGCTGCACGGGAAGCTCCTACGGCTCCGCCAACGATGTCTGCCAATTCTTCAAGAATTTTAAAGTTCTCCGGTGCTTTCATTCCCCGGCCGCCGGAGACAATGAAATCAGCTTCTGTAAGCGCTGGACGGCTCGAGACGGCAATCGCTATATCTTTGATGATCGTCTTTAAGTCTGCAGGATCAACACTCACTGCTGCATCCACGACTTCGGCTTGACGGGAAGTATCCGGTTCAGATGGGACGAAGGATTTCGGACGAATCGTGGCAAGCACGGGACGGGTGGTTGTTCCGACAAAACTATACGCACTTCCGGTATAGACTGGGCGTTTGAACACGAGGAATTTTTCGGGATCCGTTTCCATGTCGACAACGTCTGAAGCCAGGCCGACGCCTAAACGCTGCGCTAAACGCGGGGCTAAGTCTTTCGTCAGTGCGGTATGACCGAGCAAGAACGCTACCGGATCATTGTCTTTAATCAGCTTGTTTAAGGCTGAAGTATAAGCTCCGGTTGTATATTGTTTCAATTCAGGGGAATCCATGAGATAGACTTGATCGGCTCCATAGCTTGCCGCTTGTCCAGCGAGGTCGCGGATGCCTTCACCGGCAATGACTGCAATTAGGGGTTCACCGCTTTGATCGGCGATTTTACGCCCTTGACTTAAGAGTTCAAGGGACACTTTGCGAATTTGTCCATTATATTGTTCTACAAAAATCCATATTCCTTTTGGCATAACACTCGCTCCTTTACCATTGTTCATCTCATTTTTAGAGGATTTTGGCTTCCTCACGCAATAAACGCGCTAATTCATGCGCAGCTTCAGCTGCTTCACCCGGAAGTTTTTTACCTCCTTGACGTGGGATGGGCAAGGTAAATTTCATGGTCTTCATCTGAGCGACCAGATCAGAAGCGTTCAGCCCTAAATCAGCCACCTTAACGTTCGAAAGCGGTTTCTTCTTCGCTTTCATGATTCCGGCAACCGAGGGGTATCGGGGTTCATTGATTCCTTGAACCGCAGTCACTACACTGGGAAGACTCACTTCTAAAGTCTCAGTGCCTCCGTCAATAACACGAACACCGACCGCTTTTCCATCAGCAACATCGAGCTTCGTGATACTGCTGATCGAAGGAAGACCTAATTGCTCAGCGAGACGAACAGCGACTTGAGCGGAGCCTTTATCGGTATCCATGACTCCAGCTAAGAGAAGGTCACAGGGCAGTGTTTTTACCGCTGCGGCCAGGATTTCAGCCGCAGCTCCTTCATCGACTTCACCGAGAGCCGGGTCATTGACGAGAATCGCTTTATCCACACCCATCGCTAAAGCGGTGCGAATCGCTTCTTGAGCGCGATCGCCGCCTAAAGTAACAACCGTGACGTCGCCGCCCAATTTTTCTTTCAGCCGAAGAGCCTCTTCGATAGCATATTCATCTAAAGGATTGATAACAAGATTAATTCCATTCGGATCAATCTTTCCTTCAGCATTAAGAGCGATTTTAGCTTCTGTATCAAATGTTTGTTTAACAAGTACGACAATGTTCATAGGCTAACCCTCCTGTTACCGATTGATTGTTCACTACCCAAGTTATTAATTATGAGCAGTTTAAAGAATGAATTGTTTCTGGATTAGAATTCTTTAAGAATTTTAGATCCAATAACAAGACGTTGAACTTCACTTGTTCCTTCATAAATTTCTGTAATCTTAGCATCGCGCATCATACGCTCAACCGGATAGTCACGGGTATAACCATAACCGCCGTGAATTTGAACAGCCTTGGTGGTTACCCACATTGCGGTCTCCGAAGCATGAAGTTTAGCCATAGCGGCATATTTGGAAACAGGGATCTTATGTTGCGACGCAACGTAGGCCGCTTGATATACAAGAAGACGGGCGGCTTCAATTTGAGTCGCCATATCGGCAAGTCTGAATTGGATTTCTTGGAAGTTAGCTATCGGCTGACCGAATTGAACTCTTTCTTTGGCATATTTAACGGCTTGCTCATAAGCGCCTTGGGCAATACCTAAGGCTTGAGAAGCAATCCCGATACGGCCGTAATCCAAGGTCTGCATTGCAACCTTAAAACCTTGTCCTTCTTGACCCAGAAGGTTTTCAGCCGGAATATGACAATCTTCGAAAACAAGCTCATATGTTGCAGAGGAACGAATTCCTAATTTCTTTTCCTTCTTACCGAAGGTGAAGCCTGGGGTGCCTTTCTCCATGATGAAAGCGGCAATCCCTTTATTTCCTTTACTCTTATCCATTTGTGCAAATACAACATAGGTATCCGCTTCATGTCCATTCGTAATGAAGATTTTTGAACCATTGATGATATATTCGTCACCCACACGAACTGCAGTGGTTTTGGTGCCTGAAGCATCCGATCCTGCCATAGGCTCTGTTAAACCGAAGGCTCCCATTTTTTCTCCCTGCGCAAGCGGGGTAAGGTATTTTAACTTTTGTTCATGGGTACCAAACATATTGATGGGGTTGGAACCTAAACTGGAGTGAGCGGAAACGGTTACGCCCACGGAAGCATCAACACGGGAAAGCTCTTCTACCGCAATAGCATAAGAGATATAATCAGCGCCTACACCGCCGTATTCTTCAGGAAAGGTAATTCCGGCAAGGCCAAGTTCAGCTAACTTATTCCAAATTTCACGGGGGAATTCTTCTTTTTCATCACGTTCTTCAGCACCGGCTGCACACTCATTCTCAGCAAAATCGCGCACCATTTTACGCATCATGATATGGTCTTCACTTAAATCGAAAATCATCTTTCATTCCTCCACTTTTTATATTTCTTATTTATATAATTATTGGGAAAACATGTAATTAGAGAGTTAGTATTTAGAAACTTAATAGGTATAGAAGCCTCGGCCCGTCTTTCTCCCCAGCCAACCCGCATTGACATACTTACGAAGAAGCGGGCAAGGACGGTATTTATCGCCTAAGCCTTCATGCAGAACATTACAGATGGCAAGGACGGTATCCAAACCAATAAGGTCCGCTAAGGCTAAAGGTCCCATGGGATGATTCGCTCCCAATTTCATAACTTCATCGATCGCTTCCGGTTTAGCAATTCCCTCATTCAGAATCCATACCGCTTCATTAATCATGGGGATAAGGATTCGATTGGCCACAAAGCCAGGGGCATCATTCACTTCGACAGGGGTTTTCCCCATTTTCCGAGAAAGCTCTTCAATCTCTGCATAAACTTCATCGCTCGTAGCTAAGCCACGGATAACTTCAACAAGTTTCATGGCAGGTACTGGATTGAAAAAGTGCATTCCTATGACTTTATCGGGACGTTTTGTTACGGCTGCAACCTCTGTAATCGGCAATGAAGAAGTATTCGTTGCAAGAATGGTATGCTCAGGGCAAACAGAGTCAAGGGTTTTAAAAATCTCGGCTTTAATCGACATTTTTTCTACAGCAGCTTCAATCACAAGATCAACCTCAGCTGCATCTTGATAAGAAGTACTGCCGGTTAAACGGCCTAAAACAGCTGTTTTTTCCTCAGCGCTAAGTCTGCCTTTCTCAACACTCCGTGTTAAATTTTTTTCAATTCCTTGGAGTCCTCTTGCAACAAATTCCTCTTTAATATCATTGAGGATGACGTTTAAGCCAGCTTGTGCAGCTACTTGTGCAATTCCGGAACCCATTTGACCGGCTCCGATGACCATGATTGTTTTCATCTTTGTTTTCTCCTCCCCTTATTTTCTTAAGTGTCTAGCTATAAGGATTCTCTGGATTTGATTGGTTCCCTCATAGATTTGCGTGATTTTCGCGTCTCTGAGATAACGCTCGACTTTATATTCACGGGTATACCCGTACACGCCAAGAATTTGAACTGCATCAGTGGCTACTTTCATAGCAACATCACTAGCAAACAATTTCGCCATTGAAGCTTCTTTACTATAGGGCAAACCTGACGTACGAAGAGCCGCAGCTTGATATACAAGAAGACGGGCTGCCTCAAGCTCAGTTGCCATATCGGCAAGCATAAATTGGATCCCCTGGAAGTCAATAATTGCTTGCTTAAACTGTACTCGTTCCTGAGAATAAGCTAAAGCAGCTTCGAATGCCGCTTGACCAATGCCCAATGCCTGAGCCGCAACTCCAACCCTTCCTCCGTCAAGGAGAGACATCGCAATTTTAAAGCCTTGCCCGTCATCACCTAAGCGATTTTCAACGGGAATCAGAACATCTTCCAAGGTGAGCTCACAGGTTGCTGAACCATGAAGCCCCATTTTTTCTTCTGGCTTACCTATTTTTAATCCAGAAGTATTTGCATCCAATAAAAATGCGGTGACTCCATGAGAACCCTTAGATCGATCTGTTGTTGCAAAAACAGTATAAACGCCGGCATACCCTGCATTTGTTATAAAACGTTTAGCCCCGTTAATAACATAATGGTCTCCTTTTCGTTCTGCCGTCGTAATAATACTCGAAGAGTCAGAACCTGCATTCGACTCCGTTAAAGCAAAAGCACCAATCATCTCACCGCGGGCAAGTTTTGGCAGATACTTTTGTTTTTGTTCTTCCGTTCCGAAATAAAGAATCGGAAATGATCCTACCGATGTATGTACTTCGAGTATAATTGCTGCAGTAGCACTCCCCCGGGCAATTTCTTCTATGGCAAGAACATAGGACATAAAATCTGTGCCTGCTCCCCCATATTTTTCAGGAATAGGTATTCCCATAAGACCCAGTTCGCCCATTTTGTGTATAAGCTTAAGAGGGAATTCTGAAGTTTTATCAATGTTCATTGCTTCAGGAATAACTTCTTCTTCAACAAAATCATGGACCATCTTTTTTGTCATAAGTTGCTCTTCGTTCAATGCAAACATTAAAGATTCCATCCCCTTTTTGTTTAAAGAAGAATTCTTGAACAACATAACTTTTCAGAGTAATCATGAATTGTTCCAAAAATTAATCACTTATTTTATCTCATTCCCCCTTACGCAGAAATTGAGAAGAATCATAATTGTCGGATAATTGTAACAAATCCTTAATTGTTCGTTATTTATTGCAAGTTGCATGCCAGACTATTATTATTTATTTAAAAAATCCTTAAAATATATATTTGGCATTATAATAAAAGATATTGATTTATCAAAACTTAAACTAATTCTAAAATACGACAAAATCTTCTATCCAGGAAATCATGCGGTTTTAATGACGATTGTACTTTTAATAACTAGTATATTTCAAATGTAATGAAGTTTCACAATATTTAGTTTTTTTATATTAATAATTTGTAGTTATTTAAATCTTGATATAATTTTAGGGAGATAACTAAAAAGAAACTGTCTCGTATTTTAGACAGCTATTTCAAATTAAATAATGTGAAAATTGCGATATGTTGTGGCTTTAAGACAAAATAAATAACTGTACCCAATTAAAGACGCATGTCTCTAATTGGGTACAGTTATTTATTTAGATTCTTCCTAAGTTAATGGATAATCCGATGCTTTGCTATCTTTTTATAAAGTGCGGATCGATGAATACCAAGCAAGCGCGCAGCCTGCATTTTATTCCCCTGAGTTTTTTGAAGTGCAGAATGAATCATTATCCTTTCAGCTTCTTCTAAACCCTCTTCCAATGTTTTAAGCGTTTCCCCATTAGTCAGTGAGTCTAAAAGCTGTCTTCCTGACTCTTCCATATTCTGAGTACCGGTATTATCGGCCCTAAGGGGTAGAGAAAGATGCCAGGGTTGAATCCAAGGCTCATCGCAAATAATAATAGCCCGTTCGAGGATGTTTTCTAATTCGCGGATATTACCCGGCCAATTATAAGAATGTAAATAAGTGAAGGAATCTTCAGATACACCTTCTATGAGTGTACCTAAGCGATGATTTATACGTTCGATTAAAGCATCAGTAAGAAGTTCCAAGTCCTCTCCTCTTTCCCTAAGCGGAGGAAGTTCGATACTTACGACATTAAGGCGATAATAAAGATCAAGCCTGAATTTATGTTCTATTACCATTTGGTGAAGATCACGGTTTGTTGCAGCGATAATACGAACATCAATCTTAATCGGCTGTGTCCCTCCGAGACGCTCGACTTCACGTTCCTGGATAGTTCTTAAAAGTTTAGCCTGCATTGATAAAGGCATATCTCCAATCTCATCGAGAAAAATAGTCCCTTTGTCCGCAAGTTCAAATTTTCCGGGTTTACCTCCCTTACGCGCTCCCGTAAACGCACCCTCTGCATAGCCGAACAGCTCAGATTCCAAGAGATTTTCAGGAACGGCAGCACAATTGATTTTAATAAACGGTCCTTCCTGTCGAAGACTTGCTTCATGAATTGAATGGGCAAAAACTTCCTTCCCTGTTCCACTTTCTCCAAGAAGCAAGATTGTCGAGTTTGTCAGGGCTGCGCGTTTAAGCAAGGTCTTAGCCGACTGCATTCGGGGGCTATTCCCAATAATATCTTTGCAGCAATACTGAGAAGTATTAAAACGATGCAGCTCCTTTTTATAATAAGCCAGATCATCTTCAAGGCGCATAACCTTTTTGGCAAACATCTTGGCAACTTCCATATTCTTAAACAGTGTTCTTCCCAAAGCACCAATAATTTTCCCGTTTTTCTCGACAGGAGCACGCATGATCAAATAATCTTTGCCATTATACTGCCACGTATCTCCAAACTTTGTCTCTCCCGACTTTAACGTTTCTGGCAATTTAGAATCAGGACTAACTTCAAGTACAGACTTGCCAATGACATCCTCTTCCTTAAGCTCCAGAATATCCAAGAAAAATTGGTTGATGATTTGAACTCTTTCTTGTTCATCAATAACGATAATTCCTTCATAAGAATTATCTACTATGGCTTCCAAGGTAGCTGTCAACCTTTCACTATGGCTTAAGCGATCGCTAACAGCTTTAAGCTCCGTAATATCTTTAAATATAGCAACTGCGCCTATGACCTTATCCTGTGTGACAATAGGCAGAAAATCTGTTTTAAAACTTTTATCGCCATAAATTTGGTGAACATCTCTTTGCGGCTGTGCAGTAACTAACGTTTGATAAGCAAGAGAATCAGGAAAAAACTGCTGAACAGGATTTCCAATGACTTTATCTGCTGGAATGCCTAAAATCTGCTCTGCTGAATTATTATAAAAAATTACTGTTCCCTGCGCATTAATCGCAACAATTCCGTTATGATCAGATTCGATTACACTTGTCACAAAATATTCAAGATCCTCAAGCAGCTGATCTAAAGCTTTTGCCACGAAACAAAGCTGGATCTCACCAACGAGTCTTCCCTCACGGTTAATCACAAAAGCTAAGGGTATTTTTTGCTCAATCAATTGCTGAAGGTTTTGTTTTGAACCATCTTCTATATTTAGAATAATTTCCGGCTTTTCAACAAAGTTCTCAAGGAGTGAACCGGAGTAATTTTTTAGAGGATTTTGAACTTGAGAATTAAGCTGTTCCATAAGGGATAAGCTATTGATAATACCCAAAAAAAGGCCGTCTTCATCCACAACTGGTGCTTGAGTTACGTGATTAGTCAAGAAGAAATTTACTGCACTAGAAAACGGCATTTTTCCGGACAAGCTTTGAACATTTGTCGAAACATATTTTTGCCATTCCAGCAGGGATAAACCAAGCGAAATAAAACCATCCATCTTCATTGCCCAAGAGTGAATATACACTCCATCCTTTCCGGAATGAATTTTGTAATATTAAGAATATTTGCCTAATATAAAGTACGAGTTATGGTTTCGAGTTTTATTAAGTAAACTCCTGCATAAGTAACAAAATATTTAAACTTTGCTCATACGGTTTCATTAACATTCATGATATACTACACTATAGTTTAAACGTCGGGTTCTAATTTACGAAATTCACTCAAGAAAGGAATTTTATCATTTGAATAAAATCAATTTAGAAAAATATGCCCGTTTAATTCTAACTATTGGCCTTAATTTGCAAAAAGATCAAATTCTTATTATTAACTCGCCTATAGAATGCGCTTACTTCACACGGATCGTTGCCGAAACAGCTTATAGAGAAGGCGCTCGTGATGTTGTCATTGTCTGGAAAGATGAACTTTTTTCAAAAATACGCTTTATGAACGCACCGGAAAATGTCTTCGAAGAATTCCCCAACTGGCAAAAGGAACTTTATTTAAGCTATATGCGGGCAGGCGCAGCCTTCCTTAGCATTGCCGCTAATGACCCGGAATTGATGAAAGACGTTAATCCTATTCGTCTTATGAAAGCTCAAAAAGCAGGTAATATTGCTCTAAAGGAATACCGTGAGAGTCTTATGAGCAATAAAAATGTCTGGTGTGTCATTTCTGTTCCAACAGCTTCATGGGCTAAAAAAGTATTTCCTCAAGCCAATGAAGAGGAGCAAATTGAAAAATTATGGGATTCAATCTTTAAAACAGTAAGAGTCGATCAACCTGACCCGGTAGACGCCTGGAAACGGCATAAAGAAAATCTAAAAAAACGAATGGATTATCTCAATCAATTAAATTTAAAATCATTGCACTATCAAAGCGCTTTAGGTACTAATTTGACTATTGAGCTTCCTGAAGGACATCTTTGGTTGGGGGGATCCGAATTTACACCTGAAGGTCTTGAATTTGTGGCCAATATACCGACCGAAGAAGTATTTACCCTACCCAAAAGAACAGGTGTAAATGGTAAAGTTGTTAGCTCTAAGCCATTAAATTATAACGGGAATTTAATTGAGAAATTTGACCTGACTTTTAAAGACGGGTATATTGTTAATTTTAATGCGGAAAAAGGTTATGAGGCTTTAAAGAATCTAATTGAAACAGATGAAGGTTCACATTATTTAGGGGAAGTTGCCCTTGTTCCATATGGCTCTCCAATTTCGAACTCAAACATTCTTTTTTATAATACTCTTTTTGATGAAAATGCCTCTTGTCATTTAGCGATCGGTAAGGCCTACCCCGTTTGCCTTAAGGGCGGTGATTTGTTAAGCTCAGAGGAACTCGAAAATTCCGGAGTCAATGATTCTTTAGTTCATGAGGATTTTATGATTGGAACAGCCGATTTAGAAATAACAGGAATAACAACAACGGGAGAAAAAATTCCTATTTTTAAAGCAGGAAATTTTGTAATATAAATAATCTCTCCGAGAAAAAAGCAGAACTCCGCCGCACATTTTTACATGTGAAAGCGGAGTTCTAAATTTACCTTCTTCATCTAATCTATTGCATTTCAAAAACCTTATTTAATCGGGTCATGATGAACAATTCTTTGACTACGCCTTGTGATCCCTTAATAATAACCCCACCGTTTTGTTGAAGTGCTCTTTTATGAAGTGCTACTAATACTCCAAGTCCTGAGCTATCAATATATGTCGCCCTTTGCATATTAATAACAAACCGATTGTGTCCTCTATCCACTAAATCATGGAGTTTTTCACGTAATAAAGCTGCATCCTCAACGAAGATCGTTCCACCAACATCTACATATATTTCCTGATCGCTTTCTCGAATATCGAATGCCATCTCATTTCCTCCTCGACATCGTTAGCTAATGCAGATTATTCTAAACCCTAAAACTTATGGTTTTACTTTAAAAGTATAAAGCTTTAGTCTAAAGATATCGCGAAAAATTTGTAGTGTTTTGTATGGATATTATAAAATTAATGTAAATAATTCTGCCTTAAAACGTCATCTTGTGGAGTCAATAGCAAGTTTATTTCAAGAGTTCATCGCGTTTTTTCTCATACTCTTCTGTTTCAATTTCACCTCGAGCATATCTCTCACGCAGTATATTTAAAGCATCGCCATCATGAAATCTCAAAAATGAACCTTTATTATATTTCCTATAATGACGAACAAGGAAAACTATAAGCAAAACAATAAAAATCCAAAATAAGAGATGCATTCCCATACCTACAAGTCCCATCCAACCAAAGTTTCCGTTATAGGCGCCATAGCCACCCAACCCGCAGCCACCGTGAAAACCAATTCCCCTTCCGAAGTAACCAAACATACTGATCAAGCCTCCTCCAACCTTTTTGTATATTCTCATCTTAAACTTAAACTTTTATTTTCTTATGAATTAAATGTGAACTTTTTGTGAAAATAAGGTAATATTTTATTTAGAACTGCTTGTTCATCTTAATATGAATGAATACATATGCGTTTTCATAAATATAAAGAAACGTTGCGAATGAGGGAAAAATATGCCTTCAAATCATGAACGAGATTGGTCGACAACGATAATGACGTATTCGACAGTAATCTTTGCGATTGTTTCTTTAATAACAGCATATATAACGATCACTTCCTGGCAAACACAGCGTCAAGCCGATCGCCCTTATTTCAGTATTAAGGGATCTCCGATCATTGAGATTGAAAGGAATATTACATTTGAGTTCAAATTTATCAATGTCGGTAAACATCCAGCCACAAATCTTGTCAGCAATACTTTTGTTTTTGATCAAAGCTTAAATGTCAAACCTGCTCACGTTGATGAGTATGCATTAATTAACGATATACCCCGTGAGATGACAACCCAGCTTGATATTCAAGTTGATAAACAATTAGTTTCGCCGGAAGAAGGAAAAATTCACCCACAGTTTATCGTTATTCAATTAACATATACTGATCCTGTTCTGAAACAAACCTATCAACAGGCAATGTATATGAAATGGGCAGGTTTAAATAATGGACACCAGCAACCCTTGATTCACGCAGAAACACGTGAAAAGGAAAAAATCCTTAATTACCTTAAGCAATATCATATATAGATTTTTTTAGAATCTCCCCTATGTTATAATAAATAAGATTGCTCTAAATCAGTTTATTACACTAAAGGTAAATGGGGTTTAGCTATGAAAACAATGTTCTCCCATCTTAGGACCGCAGTACATAATTTTTCTTCCGCAGGATTATCAATCCTACTGATTCGTTATTTTTACTTTTTTATCGGACTTTTTATCGGGAGCTTTGGAAACTATCTTACTATTCTTGCTCAAAACTTAGGCGTATCCCCTTGGGATGTTTTCCATCTCGGTGTTGCTAGACATCTTCCATCCTTAGGCTTGGGCACGATAACTATGATTGTGGGAGTCGCTCTTCTTATTCCATCGTATTTTCTTGGAATCAAAACTACCTTAGGAACCTTTATCAATATGTATTATTATGGTATAGTATTGAACGGATTTTTGTCTAGTCATATCGTCCCGCCCCCTAATAGTCTCCTAACGAATGTTATCTACCTTCTCTTGGGTATTTTAATCATTGGATTGGGGACATCCGTTTATTTACTTGCTGACACTGGTGCCGGGCCAAGAGATTCTTTAATGCTCGGACTTCATAGGAAAACTGGAATACGTATTGCTAAAATAAGAACCGGAATTGAAATAAGTGTGGTTATCCTTGGAATTTTACTTGGCGGATCATTTGGAATAGGCACGCTCATCTTTTCATTAACTATTGGCGTTAGTGTTGAAATGGCCATGCGAATACTGCGACCAATTCAAAAAAGGCTGCACTCCTCGTCCCTCGTATCCTAGAGAATGTAATATATGATAGGGCAATACCCGCAGATGATGATGTTCGTCTGCGGGTATTTATTATTAATTCCCTGGTGCTTGATTTAAAAACATATTTTGTAATATTCATAGTTAAAGAAGAGAATCCTATCCATATTACAGAATATTGGAGGCAAGTATGACCGTATTCTTAAGTCCAGAAAAGTCGCAAATCATTCAAAACAGGTTAAATAACAGCTACCTTAATACTTTAGTGAAATGGGTAAATATAAACGATCAATTGTTAGTCACAGGTTGCAATGGATATCTAAAACAAAATGAAAAATTCTGTTATTTATTAGAATGCTTAGGGCCTGTAATCTTAAACATAAAACCAGCAGAGCTTTTAAATATTGGGCACAATAAGAATCCTGGGGGCTGGGAGGAATTTAAAAAACTGCTCATTATGCGTCCAGACATAGGGCTGCTTGAAATTCGAGAAATAAATAAACGCAAGCAAATTCTTTTTTTCAACCGGAATGTCCTTAATGAAAGGCTTGCCAATCTGTATAATAATAATTTTTTGATAAAAATAAACTATCCTCGATCAGCTACTTTAGAAAAATGTCTTGAACATTTAGTTCAAAAAATAAGGAGCATAGATTTCCCTCATGAAATTGGTCTTTTTCTGGGTTATCCCTTAAAAGACGTACTTGGATTTATGGGGCTGGCTTCTCTCCCCTATATAAAGACGCAAGGCTGGAAGGTTTACGGCAATGAGAAATTATCAGATCAATGGTATGAGCGCTATCAGTCCGCACGCAAACTTATGCAGGAAAAAATCGGCATAGGTTCATGATAACGTGCGCATTGAAAAAAATTATGTGGGTTGGTGATAATTATGAAATATAAATGCCCATACTGTCAATTCAGTTACAGAGGTATAGATTGGGATTCCCAAACTCTTATGGAATTTAGTCAAGATAAAATAAACGATTTCAGCGATAACGATATCGAGTCCATTGAAATGCAGATCCCCGGTTATTTTTATATGTGTCCCGGTTGTGGAGCTGTCTCCAATATACGGGAAATTATGCTGACCAGTCTCGAATCCTAAATATAAGGGGCTGTTGCAAAAGACCCGAAAGCGTAGTTTCTCCCCTTCGAGGATAACTCGACTAAGGCTTAAGTTTCGTACCTCAACTTTAAGCCAGTCTCCTATATCACATAGAAGTGAACGATTCGTGGAGGGACGTGCAGGTGAACAAAGCTTTCGTAGCCGAAAGCCCCGATAGCCGTAAAAGCTATCGCACTTGTTTGAAGGGGTTTCGCGCTTTAGCTTAGCGCAGCCACAGGGCTTGGCCATGGATGGCCTGATGTCTCGGGTGCAAGGATGCACAGGAGCGACTAACATCAGGTATTGCCCAGAGGTTTGGCACGAAAGTGTCCGGTGGACATTTTCGCTCGAAGCGGCTATCTCCAAAGAATACTTAGCCGCTGAAGATAGCTGCTACGAAGGCAAAGTGAACCAGTCCCGGAACGCCTGAGTACGTGAGTCTCCGGTGGAGATTCACGCCCGAAGGTGCGGATATGCGAGAAACTACACGACCATAGGTTTTGCAACAGCCCCTTATTACAATTTTCTATATTCAATATTTACTCGTTCAAAATAGGTTGAGGTGCCTTGAACAACACAGCACCGCCAATAATAAAGAGAATAATGATACTGAATACACCATTATTTGTTTTCCCTGTAAGTTGAGTAACTATCGCGACTAAGAAAGGCCCCATAATTGCGGCAAATTTACCAAATATATTGTAAAAGCCGAAAAACTCATTGGCTTTTTCCTTAGGAACTAGCTTTCCAAAGTATGAACGGCTTAGCGCTTGAATTCCTCCTTGAGAAGTCCCCACCAATAAGGCAAGAATCCAAAAATCTAAAGTGCTGTTCAGGAAATAAGCGTAAATACATATAAAGGTATAAATACCGATACCCACATAAAGCATCGTCTTTCCTGGAAATTTCTCAGCAAGCCAACCATAAATAAGAGCAAAGGGAAAAGCGATAAATTGGGTAGCGAGAAGAATTACCAGCAGACTTGTGGAACTTATGCCCAAGTCCGCCCCATAAGAAGTCGCCATTTTGATAATTGTATCTACCCCGTCAATATAGAAAAAATAGGCTAACAGAAAAAGAAACAGGGCCTTATGATGATGAATGTTTTGAACCGTATTTACAAGGCGTCGAAAACTCTTTCTTATCGGCTCAGGCTCAACTTCAATACCATGAATTTGCTTAACATGCCTAAGCAAAGGAATTGTAAAGGCTCCCCACCAGATCGCTGTCAGAATAAACGATAAACGTGACGCATTTCCCACAGATAACGGTATTATATCGAATTGAGCGAGTATGACAATAGCCATGCAAAAGATAAAGGGAATCGTACTTCCGATATAACCCAGGGCGTACCCTGCTGAGGAAACGCGGTCCATCCGTTCTTCACTCGTAATATCGATCAGAAAAGCATCATAAAAAATAAGGCTTCCTGCAAAACCTATGGCATTAAGAATATAGAATATTAAAAGTGCCGGCCAATAAGCATCGGGAATAAAAGCCATTAATGCTGTAAATAGAACGCCCATTCCGAAAAAGAGGGTGAAAAACTTTTTCTTGTAGCCTTTATAATCTGCGATTGACCCCAGGATAGGCGCAAAAATTGCAAGAATCAACGTTGAAAGTGAGTTCGCATATCCCCAGTATGCCGTAGAAAGACTTGCTTCTCCCCCTCCGTTTGTAAAAACGGCTTTAAAGTACAGAGGAAGGATTGTTGAAGTTATAGTCATACTATAAGCGGAATTACCCCAGTCATAGAAGGCCCAACTTTGTTCAAGCTTACTGAGCTTAAGCATAAAACACTTCCCCTTCAATAGAAATCTTAAGCGGATTTTTAATTATAATTAATGATGAAGTATATTAAAGATTAAGAATTTCATCAAGAATTCGTCCATCAGCTTCCTCTAAGGAAATGCCAAGCAATCGAGCTAATGTCGGCCCTTCATCCACCAAACTGATCTCTCCTAATCTGACACCTTCCTTTATTCCTGCTCCACTGGCCATAAAGACGGTCGTGTAGTCTTTTTTAAATGGTGAATAACCATGTGCTGCCATTGTTCGATGATGAAGGACACCTATATCCTCAGGTTTAATCCTTTCAATAACTGTTCCTTCAAAAAGGTTAAGGAAATAATAACCATAAGCTGCTTCGAGCAAAAATGCACATTGAGGGTCTGCTCCCCATTTAATAGCATCAGCACTTGAATAGATCCCCTCCAGCGCCCCTGTTTTAAGCTTGAAATCCTCGAGTAAAAGATGAAGATTTTTAACGTCTTTGGGATCTTTTGGGTGCCGGGGATTCAAATAGACATAAGCAGATCCATCACAGCTTTGCACAATTGCCCGATAGTCCTTTAGCCTTCCCTTCATATCAAGGTCTATGTATCCATGATCTTTGAGTAAAATATTAAGCTTAATCACATGATCCTCATCAAGACTCCCGTGATCCCCAAGAATAACTACAGTGCTTTCCTCAAAGCTCTCCTGCTGTTGAAGTATTGATAATATTTCTCCCAAGCGTTGATCGTGATGTTCTAAGGCTGTCAGCGCTTCAGGAGAATGAAACCCGTGATAATGACGCATTGAATCAAGCTCAGTATAGTGAACTAAGGTAAGATCTGTTTTTTTATGAGCAAGCGTATAGAGCAATGATTGATGCGTAAAATTATCAAGTTCTGGCTGATGGATCCCATTTCTTAAATATCCAAATTTTTTATTCATGGTCCATTGATACCAGGGGCTGCCATTGAGCAATGACACAATAATCTGATTTTGCCAGGGACGATTCGCTAATACTTCAGGCATATTATAGGTTATTTTTGATTTTCCGGTAACAGGCCAGAGTAAAGCCGCTACTTTCATCCCTTTATCGAGGGCTAGATCAAATAATGTATCCCCTTCGATATATTTTCTCTGCCAATACCAGTCTGGAGATTCTCGATAAGGTTGAAAGAGCGTATTATTGACGATACCGTGATTTTTAGGGTATTTACCGGTGACAATTGAAACATGAGCGGGGTAGGTCAGGCTTGGATAAACGCTATATACTCTTTGGGCAAAGGACGCTTTTTCCAGAAATATACGAAAATTAGGAAGAGCTTTTAGATATTCAAAATCTAAGGTCGAGAGCCCGTCAAAGGAAATAACCAAAAGATTACGGGTCATTCTTCGCATGGGATCATTCCTTTTCATCTTTATTAACCCATATTATAGCATGCGCATTTGCGGAATCCTGTCGTTTAAAGGCTGTTATGCTTTGCGATCACAGCCTTTATGGTCAGCCAATCGATAAAATCGGGTAAATCATCTTTAAGCGGACGCAATTTATTACACCCCAATTTTTGGATGGCCTCAAGGACAAGTTCTTCATGTCCGGCGGGAATTAATTCGTTCCATGGAAGAGCATGCCCTTCGACTTGGCAGCGAATAAGGTGATCTTGAATGGTTGGAAGAGACAATTTTCGTAATTGAGTTATCTGCTCAATCGTTTTCCCTTCTTTAAAAAGCTGGAGCGTTTGCAGATGGCTTGGGACTTTTTCTAATCGCTTATTCGGAGCTTGCACTGCTTCGTTTTCTTCAGCAAAGGCGTTTTGATTTTCTGATTTTTGAGGTTCTGATGAGTTTTGAGGATTTAATACGAAAGCTTGAATTTCATCCATGAATTCCTTGCTGTATTTTTCGAGTTTCTTTTCTCCAACTCCGCCGATACGAATAAAAGCGGTCCGATTCATCGGGCAAACTTCTGCCATTTCTCGAAGGGTACTATCTGAAAAGATCATATATGGGGGTAAGTTTTCACGAGAAGCAATTTCGCGGCGGAGAATCCTCAGTCTTTCAAAAAGATTGGGTTGTTCAGGGCTCTTATCAACTAATCTGCGTGATACCTTTTGATAGACCTTCTCTTCCCCTTTGAGAACAGGTATACTATTAGGTTCAAGTTTAACTACAGGGTATTCTCCCGTTGACAACCGAAGGTAGTTTTCGGTCATCAAATAATTGATGCGGTCTTTGATCTCCTGAACAGATTGATCGCTCATAATCCCATAAGTCGAAAGGCGGTCGAGTTGAAGCTGCAGAATCTTTTTATTGCGAGAACCTTTAAGAACCTCAGCAATAAGATTAATCCCGAAACGCTCGCGCATGCGAACGATACAGGAAAAGATCTTCTGGGCATCAATCGTTATATCGAGTAATTCACGGTCATCCAGACAATTACCACAGGCACCGCATTCTTCCGGAGCATTTCTTTCCCCAAAATACTCGAGAATCGTTTTGCGCAAACAGCGTGTAGTGTGGCAATAATCCACCATATCCTGAAGTTTTTTAAGTTCATTGCTGCGCCGTTCAGGCTGCAATGTCGTTTGCTCAATCATATGACGCTGCAGTACGACATCCTGCGGCGAGAATAGCAGAATACATTCAGCCGGTTCGCCGTCACGGCCGCCTCTTCCTGCTTCCTGATAATAAGCTTCCATATTTTTAGGCATATTATAATGAATCACATAACGCACATTCGATTTATCGATACCCATGCCAAAGGCATTTGTGGCAATAATAAGCGGTGTTTTATCATAAAGAAAATCTTCTTGGCTTTTTTGACGATCCAAATCGCTCATTCCTGCATGGTATCTACTTACAGCGATCCTTTTCCCTCGCAGAAAAGTATGCAGGGCATCCACTTCTTTTCGCGTTGCAGCATAAACGATTCCAGATTGATCGTGATGAGATTTTATAAAGTCCAGAAGGTAGACTTTCTTATTCTCTCCACGCAATGTGGAAAAGGTTAGGTTCGGTCGATCAAAGCCAGTAACAAACACTTCAGGATTCTTAAGCCTCAAGTGTTTAATAATATCCTTTTTTACCTCTTCCGTTGCCGTAGCGGTAAACGCCCCAAGTAATGGGCGTTTTGTCAATCTTTCCATAAATTGACGGATGTGAAGATAGCTTGGCCGAAAATCATGACCCCACTGCGAAACACAATGGGCCTCATCAATAGCTATAAAGGAAACTTCCAGTGTTTCCAGTAAAGCGAGAAAAGATTCAGTTTCCAAGCGTTCCGGAGCAATGTAGAGAAGCTTAAATTTATCTTGCTTGACCTGGGTTATCCGAGAATAGGTTTCCCGCGAAGAAAGCGAACTATTAATATACGTCGCCGGAACGCCGAATTCTTGCAGTGCATCCACTTGGTCTTTCATCAAAGAGATAAGCGGTGATATAACGAGGGTTACTCCCTTAAAAAGGAGTGCAGGAATTTGATAGGCTAAGGATTTACCGGCTCCAGTCGGCATAATAGCTAAGGTATCTCTTCCTGAAAGCAAGCTTGCTATGACTTCCTTCTGCCCGCTCCTAAATTGGCTATAACCAAAATAATGCTTCAATATTTCTAGGGCTTTTTCCATAAAAAAACTCCTTCTGGGCAATCCGTAAATCAAAACGAATTAAAACCATTAGGAGTATTCGTGAGAAAATGAAGATTTCCTTTAATAACCTGCTTTTCTATTCTTCCGACTCAAAAAGTGCTATAAGCTCTTTTTCCGTTAATCTAGAAAGCAGAGTTTCCCCCGGCTGAATAACAGCTTGAATCAGTTCTTTCTTTTTCTCTTGCAGCGCGAGGACCTTTTCCTCAATCGTTCCTTGAGTGACAAGTTTAATCACCTGTACAGCATTTTTTTGACCGATACGATGAGCACGATCAGTGGCTTGATCCTCAACCGCAGGATTCCACCAAGGATCAAAATGGATAACCATATCAGCACCGGTAAGGTTAAGACCGGTTCCTCCTGCTTTTAAGGAAATAAGAAAAATCTGACCTATTCCTCCATTAAATAATTCAACCATTTGCATACGATCTAATGATTTTGTTGATCCATTTAAATAAAAATACTCTATTTTCTCTTGAACTAAATACTGTTGAATGATATCAAGCATCGTCGTAAATGGAGAAAACACTAAAATACGATGACCGCTTTCCAGCGCGCTCGTGATGACTTCCTGGAACAACTCCATTTTTCCGCTTTCGCCCTTATAATCTTCAATAAACATAGCGGGATGAGAACAAATCTGACGCAGACGTGTCAGCGCTGCAAGAATTTTGATTTGACTTCTTTCGAAACCAACCGCAGCAATTTCTTGGGCAATATTTTTTTTAGCTTCATGAAGATAGGCAAGGTATATTTTTGTTTGTTCCTCTGTCATCGGAGCGCTTAACCGAGTTTCTATCTTTTCGGGAAGCTCTACAAGAACATCTTTTTTCAGCCGCCTTAGAATAAACGGAGAAACATGCCTGCTGAGTTCAAGCAGCGGTTCAGTGTCTTCTTCTTTGATTATTGGAAGCTCATATTTCTTGCGGAATTCCTGATGAGATAAAAGATAGCCCGGCATGATAAATTGAAAGATAGACCATAGCTCAGAAAGCGAATTTTCTATCGGGGTTCCCGTAAGAGCGAAATATCCTTTGGCTTGAAGCTGTTGGACAGACCGAGCGTTGATCGTTTGCGGGTTTTTGATGTGTTGAGCTTCATCCAAGAAACAGTACGAAAATTCAAGTTTCGTATATATTTCCGAATCGCGCCTCAGAAGCGGATATGATGTGATCACAAGATCCCATTGTCCAAGATCATTCAGTAATTCTTGGCGAGTTTGAGGCGGCCCGTCAACAACAAGAACTTTGAGATCAGGAGTAAATTTACGGGCTTCTTCCTGCCAATTATAAATTAGAGAAGTAGGGGCAACAACCAAAGCAGGTTGGTTTAAATTTGTTTTTTCAGAAAGAATAAAAGCTAAAACTTCCAAGGTTTTCCCAAGTCCCATATCATCCGCTAGGATTCCTCCCAGTCCATAAGCTGCCAAGGTTTTTAGCCACTGAAAACCTGTTTTCTGATAGTCTCTAAGCACCTTTTGTAAAGACGATGGAATCTCAAACTCACCGTCATGCGGTTCCAATATACTCTGAACCAGTTGTTTAAACGCTTTGTTGCGTTGAATTCCCGTTAAATTCGTTTGACGCAGATAGTTGTCAATATATAGGGCACGGTACTTCGGAAGAGTCAGAACGGAATTCTCCAAGTCTTCAGGGGAAAGATTCAAATAATCCACGAGATGGGCTACCGTTTGAAGTTCAGGTTGTTCCAATTTCAGAAAAGTACCGTCCTTTAAACGATAATACTTTTTCTTAAGCTGAAGCGCTTGAAATATATCCACTAATTCTTTCTCTTCAATATCGTTATAATGAAAAGATATCTCAAGCAAATCCATTTTCTCATCTAAACGAATAGCTCCGGAAAATGAGACTGAGCTGTGAATGGTTAATTTAAAGTCTTCGGAATAATAAATTTCTGCAAGCTCCTGAAGTTTTGGAAGATAAGCGGCCGCAAATTCAAAAATCCTTTGTTCGTCTTCCAGATGGATTTTCCCCTGATTGACGCTGAATTCTGCAAGCTCTAGAAGTGTCAATATTTGGCGTTCCTCTTCAACCGCACGAATCAGAATGATATCCTGTGAAGCTTTATTATTATGCGCATCACTTGTCGGGGAAAATGGATTGATGACAGTCGTGCCATAATGGAACTCGACTCGGGCCTCAATTCCGTTATCGTTGCTTCGTTCAAAATAAAGCTGGGTGACGAGTTTCTCATGGCTGAATTTATTGGCAAGATCAGGATCAATTGAGACTTTTCCCATCTTTTCCAGTGAAGGCAGCGCTTCGGAAATAAAAAATTCTTTGCTCGAAGCGGGCAAGATTAAGCTGGAAGAAAACTCTTTACGCAAAGCTTTTAACATCGGGGGAAGAATTTGCTGCTGTGAAGGTGATGCCTGATAAATTCTTTGCTGGTACAAAAAATAGCTTCCATCAGAAAGTAATTGAACAGGAAGATCTTCATCCTCTAAGGTTAGGACAAGATCGTCTTCCTCAGAATTAAGGGAAAGCTCGATAGGAAGTGCCTGACGAAGAATTTTCGTTTGCTGCACAGGGTCAACTGATTCTATATAAAGATTAAAGGGCTTATCTCCAAGAGCATCTAGAAATGTTTTAAAATATACCCCTTTTAAAGGAACGTACTTTTTATTTGTAAAAACTGTCCCGGTATAAGAATTCACCATTTCAGACCAAGCAAGATTTTGTTCATACATTTTATAGAGAAAATCAATGATAGGGCGATCCTCTTCTTTAAACGTTTGGCGATCGGGTTCAAAGGTGAATTGCTTACCGAACTCTAACGATTTTCCTTTATCAAGGGCATTAAGAAATAAGCCGATATCTTTTACGACATAGAGCCGTTGAAATCCTATCTTTAAGGAGAATTGAGCCATTATCCGATATCTCGGAACAATATATACTTCAAGCTCTACCTCTAGATTCAGTTCTTCTTTAAATCGTTCTGAATTCGTATTTTGAAAAAATGATAGAAATTCTTGGGTTGAGGAGCTTTTAGCCTTATTTTTAAAAATTAAGGGCAAAGCAGCTTGGGCACTTTTGATAACTGCGATAATATGCTTACACGCCCCGGACTGCCGGTTATATGCAGGACAACTGCAATGATAACGCTGGATTCTGCCCTCGGGAGACAGTTTGAGCTGTGTTAAATAACGAGATGTTCCTGAAACAAAAGCCTTTATGATTCGGTCCGCCGGATTATATTCGAGAGGCCCTACTTTTCCGGCTTGATAATAAGCAATACCTAATTCATAGGCTGTCGGATAGCTTGCTAAGGCACGCATTTGTTTATCTGTAATCTCTAGACGAAACATGAGAAAGACTCCTTTAAAATAGGTCCCAAATAATATAAAAGCTATTATAACATAATTTCTCTAAGATTACGCTTTACTCTTAAGGCAAAAAAAGGCAGAACTTCTCTATTCATGAAGAGAAAGCCCGCCCTTTAAGATCTAAAATTAAATTTGATTGTTTTTCATGGATTGAAGCTTACGAATCCCTTCTGCCGCCCATTTTGAATCATGCAGAATAGCGCGGCCTACGCCGATTAGATCCGCTTTGCCATCAATAAGCAATTGTTCTGCAGTTTCTATTTGCGTAATTCCACCCGTTAAAATAACAGGAATTGAAACCACTTTTCTTATTCCCTCTGTCAACGCAGGAAATCTTCCTTCAGCAGCTGGGCGCATATAGCCGCAGAGACCTGCGGAAATATCCAGGATGCTGATCCCCGCTTTCTCAAATTCGCGAGCTGCAAATTGGCTGTCTTCAAGCGTAGT
Organism: Desulfitobacterium nosdiversum; assembly: GCF_049860565.1. Classification (GTDB taxonomy): domain Bacteria; phylum Bacillota; class Desulfitobacteriia; order Desulfitobacteriales; family Desulfitobacteriaceae; genus Desulfitobacterium_A; species Desulfitobacterium_A nosdiversum. Next base: position 2,759,631 of record NZ_CP172056.1, on the reverse strand, counting down.
GCCCCCTTCCATAAAGTCGGAGGCCCCCAGCCTTAAGAGAAGAGGATAATCTTCACCTACCTCCGCGCGAACAGCTTTAATCACCTGGAGGTGAAGTCGAATTCGATTTTCAAGTGTTCCTCCATATTCATCCGTACGTTTATTCGTAAGCGGCGATAAAAACTGATTGAGAAGATAACCATGAGCGGAATGAATCTCCACTCCGTCGAAACCCGCTTCTTTTGTACGGCGCGCAGCATTTTTAAAGGCTTGAACAATATTCGCTATCTCTTCTTGGGTAAGTTCATGAGGCAGTTCTCCCCCAGTGCGAGGATTAATGATTGCCGAAGGAGCAACAGGAGAATAACCTGTAACTTCACTCGATGCCGCACTTCCCGCATGATTGATCTGCATCATTGTTTTTGATCCGTTTTGATGGATAACCTCGGCTAAATGTTTTAAATCCCCAATCATACTGTTCTCAGCAACGGATAGCTGATTTTTACTGGCTTTTCCCTTTTGCTCAATAAAGCTGTGCTCTATGATGACAAGCGAAAGATATCCTCCCGCTGTTTTTTCTTTATAATAGTCAAGAATAGCTTGACTGACACGTCCATCAGCTTCAGCTTTAGATGTGGCCATCGGTGGCATGATCAGGCGATGGGTCAAGGTTAGTGATCCGGCCTGGATAGGTTCAAGTAATTTTGTCATAAAAAGTCCCTCCGATATCAATAAAAAGTAGATATAAATTTAGTATAAAACATTAAACACCAAATTACATTTTAAAACGATATCCGGCACCCCAAACGGTTTCAATATATTGCGGATTTGAGGGTTCACTTTCAATCTTCTCACGAATTCGTGCAATATGTACCGTTACGGTCGAAGATTCTCCCAAGGCTTCCAGCCCCCAGATTTGTTCGAAGAGTTTATCCCGACTAAATACGCAATTGGGATTTTGCGCAAGAAAAAGGAGAATATCAAATTCTTTCTGGGCAAGATTTACTTCTATACCTTGACGAAAAACTCGGCGAGCATCTTTTTCAATTCTTAAGCCTCGAATGGACAATTCAGTCTGTTTGCTCACGCCTTGGTTAAAACGTTGTTTCAAACGTTCATAGTTTTCAAGGTGGGATTTTACCCGAGCCACGAGTTCGCCAGGACTAAAAGGTTTTGTAATATAGTCATCAGCTCCCAAATTTAAACCTTTAATTTTATCGATTTCTTCTTTCTTTGCTGAAACAAGGAGAACAGGAATACCTTTGTTCTCTTTGATTTTGCGAAGAATCTCCAAGCCGTCGAAGCCTGGAAGCATAATATCGAGAATCAAAAGACTATATTCAGATCGAGGGTCTTCAAGAACGTTTAATCCTTCTTTTCCATCTAAACAAATGGTAACGTTAAAGCCCGCAACTTCAAGATAATCTTTTTGCAATTCGGCAATACTTAAATCATCTTCAATAATAAGAATATCCTTCAATGGCACTGCCCCCTATGAATTATCCTAATTCATAACTCTATTGGCTTAGAATTTACTTAAAGAAATTAAAATACGGGTTCCCTCCTGATTTTTACTTACAGCCCAGATTATCCCGTTATGTCCTTCTACGATTTGCTTTGCAATCGCAAGGCCTAACCCACTCCCCTTAATCTTACCGCGTGAACGATCCGAGCGATAAAAACGGTCAAAGATATAAGGTAAATCATCTTTGGAAATACCCGGCCCATTATCCATCAGTTCAATAATAATGCTTGATTGGGTATCGCGCAAAGATATATTAATTTCTCCTTTTTCTCCCAAAGAGTTTTTCTGTATATACTTTTTTGAATTATCAAGAATGTTCATGAGCACTCTGCGAAAACGGTTTTGATCCAACAAAATTTGAGTATGCTGGATCAGACTGCTTTGAAACGAAAGTTCAATCCCATTTTGCGTACAAGCAGGTTCATTTTCTAAAACAAACTCATAAAGGTAATCTTCAATATCTGTTCGTTCGAAATCAAAGGGAAGCTGCTTTAAATCAAGTTTAGCATACAACAGCAAATCCTCAATCATTTGATCAACAAGCTTTGCTTGAGCATAAATCGTTTGGAGATAACGATCATGTTTTTCCGGCGTATTGGCAACACCATCTCGCAGTCCTTCAACATAACCCTTAATCGACGTGATTGGGGTTTTAAGATCATGAGAAATACTTGAAATCAGCATTTTGCGGTTTTCTTCAAACTTTAACTGAGTATGGATGGAATCTTTGAGTTTGAGACGCATAAGTTCAAGATCACGGCAAAGCTCTTGAATCTCCAGATCCCCCTCCTCGACAATCGGATAATCTAAATTTCCGCTGCTGATCTCACCTGCCGCTTTCTTGAGATGATTTAAAGGAGATAGCGTTCGCCGGGTAAAACGGTAGGAGGCAAAAACATTGGTCAAAACAAAGCTTAAGGTAAAAATGATCCCGATCAAGATAAGAAATCGGGTTACATCATTCAAGGCCGAAGGGTCGATAGGCACAAGCAATAAAACATAACCTGAAACACCTTCTGCTAAAGATAGCTTAACGGAGTGGATTCGATACGTCATATTTCCCAGTTTCACTGAGGCATTACCAACATGTGAGTTCACAGCATCTAAACTTTTAGCGACATCGATTTTACTCAGATTGTGTGAATTAAACAAAACCTGTTCCCCTTGAAGAACGATAAATTCACCATTGATTGCGGACAATCGCGTTTGCAGCTCTTTTATAAATTCCGGAGATTTGATGACGTCAGGTGATTGTTTCAAAATATCCTGTTTGATGTACAATAATTCAATTTGTGTTTCCGACAACGTTTGATAATCCTCAAAGGAGAACCAAGGGCTTTTAAAATTTGAAGAAATAAATAAAAAAACCAAGGCAAAAACCGCAGTCATAACTAAAGGAATTACAACTGCGGCAGCATTGGCAAAAATGAAATGGCGTTTAAGGTTCATGGTCTCACCCTAAAATTCCTTTTTATCAAAAAAATAAAAACCCGCTGTGAATAACATTATACCATAACCCATCATAAGAAAGAGTTGGCGTACAATCTTCATAAAAGGAAACGATTGGCTGAGAAAGAGAGTATACCAATCGAGCTGCGCCGTTATAAGCATACCGCTATACTGGGAAAAAACAATTTCCAGTACTTTAATGCCTAAAAAGCAGAGGATTGAAATAAAAAAAACGGATACTCCGCTTTTAAAAACGTTAGCAATCAGCACAATACCCAGCCCTATAATTATTTGGGGCAGGCTGCTTACAGTATAGGCAATGACTGTTTTCAACACATCGCTTCCGGTTGCCGAATTGGCATTAAATATTAAGCCTGAAATTAGGGATAGAATTAAAAGCAGAAATAAGATCGTCAGAATAAATAAGGCAATCGCTGCAATCTTTGCTGCAAAAATTTTAAATCGGCTTACCGGTCGAGTTAAGGTTGCTCTTATTGTATTCTGAGCAAATTCTCCGGAAAAGCAGTCAATGGTCACTAATGCAGTAAACAAAGGCAATATTGTATTTACAACGACAGAAAGAACAAACATTGGAAATTCAACCTTACCGGCTCCGCGGATGCCAAAGCCTGTTCTTACTCCAAGGACACTTAACTGGCCGACCAAAACGACAATGATGGACAATATTATAGCTGCCAGGACTTTCTTCTTTTTATAAAGCTTTTCCAGCTCATTGATAAGAGCTATTTTAAATACGCCCATTTCGTTCGACCTCGCTCACAAAGTAATTCTCCAAGGTAGCATAGTTCTGCAAAATATTTTCAGTCGTTTCGACGTTGAGCATTTTGCCATTATAAATGACACCGATCCGATTACACATGAGTTCAATATCATGGATCAAATGGCTGGAAATAAAAAAAGCAGTCTCCTCATTTTCCGACATATGTTTGATAAGGTTCCGGATGTCGATCATTCCTTCAACATCCAAACCGTTAAGAGGTTCGTCGAGAATGACCAGTTTAGGATAATTCAAAATTGCGGCCGCTAACCCTAAGCGCTGTTTCATGCCCAGCGAAAACTTTTTAGGCTTTTCATCTTTAAATTTCTTCATTCCGGTAATTTCAAGAACTTCATTGATTCGATGATCATCAACTTTGGGCGAGAAGCGCCCAATCTGCCTCAAATTTTCATAGGCAGTCAAATAGGGGTAGGATTCAGCAATTTCAATAATCGAGCCGACTACGGAAATTGCTTTTTCATACTCTTCCGTAACACTTACGCCGAAAATCTTGACATCACCGCAATCCGGATGAATAAGGCCGGTGATGATTTTCATCGCCGTCGTTTTGCCCGCACCATTAGGACCAAGAAAACCGAAGATATCCCCTTTATAGATATTTAGGTTAATATTCTCAATTCCGCGACCGTTAGGATAACGCTTGGTCAAGTCTTGAATTTGTAAGACAATTTCGTTTCCCATCATTACCTCCAGAATATGGTCTTAATGAATAGAGTTACGTTACAGCGGCTCATTTATCATTCCTGGCGTAGCAGCTGTAACGCAACTATTCTTAAAAAGAACCCGTTTGTCTTGATATGCTTCTTTAGTCTAGATCAGGGCTGAAGGAAGAATCATAGGTGAAGTTGCCCTGAATCCGATTAAAATCAAAATATATTTTGCCAAGATTCTCGTCAAGGTGCATATTTCCGATAATTTTTTCCCCGGATTCACCTGTTGTTTCAAAGTGCAAACCCCTTGGATCGTTTTTATCGCCGCTATTGAATGCGGCATCGAAGCTGAAGCTTTGACTCTTGCCAGAACTGGGATCATTGCCGGCTTTATATTCTTCATAATATTTGCCTAGAAGATGAGTCTCATCAATTTGCTGGATTTCAAGAACTCTTTTCCCTAGCTTCACATATTTACCGTCTTTTTCTGCAATAATAGGGTTGCTGTATTTGCCGACAAACTTATTATAATTGGATATTTTTTGAGGCTCACCTTGATTTTTACCCACTTGCTTATTTACTTTTTGACCTGTAAGGTCAGGTTTATTAACAGCGGTTGTGTTGATTCCTGATAACTTGGCAAGAACTTCAATGGTAATTTCGTGCTCTTTCCCTTGGGAATCCTTTCCCTCTATTGTCGCTGTTCCCAGAATGTTTTCCAGATATCCTTCCGGATTGACATGAGCACTTCCTGTTATCTCTTTCACAAAAATATCTTTAGCTAAAGAGGGAGTATCCGGATTATTGCCGTTAAAATTTTGTTTTAACTGAAAAGATACAAGCGCATTAATAAGCGTAGGAATTTGGACCTCGTTTAAAGAGCCCTTAAAATCCTTGGATCCGTCCGCATTGTTGCTGAGAATGACTTGATCCTTCAAGCTGCCGATGATGGCATCGGCTATTTTTTCGGCATCCGCTGCACGTTCTTCTTTAAAGGGATTTTTATAGGAATAATCTTGCTGGGGTTCGGAAAACTCGGTGACATAGTATGTAGGATCTCCACTATTTTGATTAATGCGGGTCATTGGGTCGAAATAGAACAACTGTGTAAATTTTCCTCCGCTGAGGCTTTCACGAATTGAAGTTGTTTCATGGGATTTATTAGCGCGGTTTAATTTTTGGATCGTGTTGTCTGAAACAAGATTATTGCCATTGTCCTTAAGGACGTATGAAATATCCGTTGTATAACTGTCAAAAGTACTGCTGCATTTTTCCGCAGTAGTTTTTATCGAGTCTTTAAATTGTTCATATCCGCTTTTGCTCGTTATATCAGCCATTGCCGTCGTTGCAAAAATTAAACTGCCTAGAGCAAAGCTGATAAGCATTGCTGTTTTTTTCTTTACTTTCATATTTCTAGACTCCTTTACTTTTTACTGGAAGCTCCCTTAACCATATTCTAGCGTAAAGGGGTTGAATTTCTCTAAACAGATTATTAATAAACTATAAACTCTAAATGCCTAACTTTATTGCGTATTATAGAAGGCGAAAATAGCAGCGGATTTAGGCTTATGCTATAATGAAGTGATATAGATAGGGGGAATTCATATCATTCAGATCGGCAAATTTAATCGACTTCAAATAGCAAATCTCGTTTCCTTTGGGGCTTACCTTGATGCGGGGACAGGTAATCGTAACGATAATATCCTTCTGCCGGAAAAACAGCGCCCAAAAGATGCCGGCGTAGGCGATTTTCTCGATGTGTTTATTTATCGGGACTCGGAAAACCGATTGATCGCCACCACGCGGACACCCATGGCACAAGTCGGTGAACTCGCTTATTTAACGGTTACAGCTAAAACCGGAATTGGTGCTTTCCTGGAAATCGGACTTGAGAGGGGTTTATTTCTACCCTTTCGTGAACAGAAATATCCCATTGAAGTCGGTAAAAGCTATTTAGTTTATGTTTATATCGATAAAAGCGAACGCCTTTGCGGTACTACCGATATCACCTCGTACTTAAGCTCAAATGCGGCCTATCAAAAAAATGAATCGGTTACAGGAACAGTATACCAGATTCATCCGGAATTAGGAGCCTTTGTAGCTGTAGACAATCAGTTTAAGGGGCTTATTCCGAGTACGGAAAACTTTACTGAGCTTCACCCAGGGGACAAAGTTCAGGCAAGAGTTATCCGCGTTCGGGAGGATGGCAAACTGGATCTTTCGACACGTAGACTTTCGTATCAACAGATGAGTGTCGATGCACAGCTCCTTCTTAAAGCAATGCAGGAAAACGAGGGAAACCTCCCCTTAGATGAAAAGGCTAGCCCTGAGGAAATCGAAAAAACATTTAAGATGAGCAAGTCTGAATATAAGAGAGCGATTGGCAGTTTACTTAAATCAGGAAGAATTCAGAAGACGGAAAAGAGCTTCAGCCTTAAGTTCGATCAATAATTTTTAGAATATATGCGGTATCCATTAAGGAGTTTCCTGTATGAATCAGACCGAGTCTTCTTATAATCTTTCAGGCAGCAAACCGCTGCCTTCTTTAGAACTTTCACCTGGCTTAATCTGGATTTTGGCGATTGGTGCAGGTGCATCAGTTGCAAATCTCTACTACAATCAGCCTTTACTGGTTGAAATGGGACAAACCTTTCATGTATCGGCAAGCCGTATTGGAAATATTTCCATGCTCACACAGCTGGGATATGCTGTGGGTATGTTTATTTTTATACCCCTAGGAGATCTGTGGGAACGCAGAAAGCTGATTACTCATCTACTTGGAGCTGTAATCGCTTCTTTACTAGCTATGTTTATTGCCCCAAATATTTTAATGCTGGAGGCTGCAAGTTTTGCAGTTGGAATTACGACTGTTGTTCCGCAGCTGATCGTACCCTTAGCTGCGCAGCTAGCTAAACCGCAGGAACAGGGCCGAGTCGTTGGTCTTGTTATGAGCGGCCTGTTTATGGGAATTTTGCTCGCACGTCTGATCAGCGGGTTTATTGGATTCATTTGGGGATGGCGAACAATGTATTTGCTTGCCGCAGGTCTCATGATGATTTTGATGCTCCTTCTTAGGATCAATCTCCCCAAATGTGAACCGGAGAATAAGCAAATTACCTATATTTCATTGATGGTTTCACTTGGCAAACTCATTTGGGAACAACCCGTCTTACGAAGAACATCCTTTATGGGAGGAATGCTTTTTGGTGCATTCAGTCTCTTTTGGACTACTTTAGCCTTCTTTTTAAATAAACCACCCTATTCATTGGGCAGCAACGTTGCGGGTCTATTTGGACTCGTTGGAATTGTCGGAGCTTTGACAGCACCATACGCGGGTCGTCTCTCCGACAGAAAAGGTCCTAGAACTGTTGCCGGAGCAGCAGCTGGAATTTCTTTTCTGTCATTTGTTATTTTAGGCATACTAGGGCAACATCTATGGGGCTTGATTCTTGGCGTTATTCTATTAGATTTAGGCATTCAGGGAGCACAAATTGCCAATCAGACGCAGATCTATACGCTTCTTCCGAAAGCAAGGAATCGGTTGAATGCTGTCTATATGGTGACCTATTTTATCGGCGGCGCATTGGGATCGGCTTTAGGTGTAACCCTTTGGAGCGCTTGGGAGTGGCAAGGGGTTTGCTGGGGCGGACTCGGTCTGGTACTCCTCAGCCTCATCATTTGGAAGTTCAATAAAAAGAGCCGCAGAGGCTGAAATATTCCTCGCGGCTCTAGTAAACTTAAGCAGCTAATCATAATAGCTGTTATTTCTTTGTCATTGACAGAGTAAACGGCTGAGTCAGATTCCCTGACTCGATGTCTTTGAATTTCTTTCGAAACGTTTGAAAGGATTGTGCTCCAACGATTCTAAACTGATCATTAATGATCACGGTCGGAGTAGCCATAATTTGATCTTTTTCAGCCTGGTCTTGGACTTCAAGCAAACGCGGCTCATACCGTTTCTGCCGGATGGCTATTTCAAGTTTCTGGGGATCCAGTTTAACATTTTGAGCTAATTCAAGGAGGACGTTAATATCTCCGATATTTTTTCCCTCGGTATAGTTAGCATAAAGCAGTTTCTCATGATACTCATGAAATTTTCCCTCTTCTCTAGCAAACTCACTCGCCTGAAGAGCAAGATGTGTATTTACAACTCTAGACAAATTGTTAAAGACAATTCCATACGGAGCACCCATCTTATTGAATTGGTTCTGCCTCTCTTGAATATTCATCTGCGGAAAGGATTGTTTAAGCGCTATTCCTTCAGGAGGTGTCTCCGGATGGAGTTCATAGCTCATCCAGTGATCTTCAATATCAAACTCATTTTTTAAAGCGTTGACAATCCCGTTGCCAATATAACAATACGGTCAGTTATAGTCTGAGTAGATTCTAAGATTATAGATCATCAAATTTCCCTCCGTTTTGGCTATCATCACATACAGACTTTTTTATGCATACATCGTATTCAATAATCCCTTAACATTTTCATTCTCAAGATATTCGTCATACGATATCTGACGATCAACTAACCCTTGAGGTGTAATCTCTATAATGCGGTTCGCGATCGTTTCGACAAACTGATGGTCTTGCGAAACGAAGAGCATTGTACCGCTAAAGTTAATCAGTCCATTATTCAAAGCTGTTATTGATTCGAGGTCAAGGTGGTTTGTAGGCTCATCAAGAAGAAGAACGTTCGCTCCGCTAAGCATCATCCGTGAGAGCATGCAGCGTACCTTCTCTCCTCCTGACAATACATTAGCCGGTTTCTGTGTTTCATCACCGGAGAATAGCATTCGCCCCAGAAAACCGCGCACAAAAGATTCATCCTGATCTTTTGAGAATTGCCTTAACCAATCAACAAGATTGAGTTCAGTTTCAAAGTACTCAGAATTATCATTAGGAAGATAAGCCTGAGAAGTTGTAACTCCCCAGCTGTATGTTCCCTCGTCGGCTTCCATTTCACCCGTTAGAATTCGAAACAAAGTCGTTTTAGCTAAGCTATTCGGGCCAACAAAAGCAATCTTGTCCCCTTTATTGACCGTAAAGGAAAGATCCTCGAAAACTTTCTCTCCCAAAACTGTTGCCGATAAGTTCTCCACCGTCAAAAGCTGATTCCCCGCCTCACGATCCGGTGTGAATCCTACATATGGATATTTCCGCGAAGACGGTTTAATATCGTCTAAAGTAAGCTTCTCTAAAAGCTTTTTGCGTGAAGTCGCTTGTTTAGCTTTTGATGCGTTAGAGCTGAAGCGCTGAATAAACTTCTGCAAGTCAGCAATTTTCTCTTCTTTTTTCTTATTGGCATCCTTCATCATTTTCAAAGCCAATTGGCTGGATTCGTACCAGAAATCATAGTTTCCGACATACATCCGGACCTTGCCAAAATCAATATCGACAATATGGGTACACACTTTATTCAAGAAATGGCGGTCATGAGAAACAACAATTACAGTACTCTCGAAATCTAAAAGGAAATTTTCCAACCAGTTAATGGATTCCAGATCCAGGTGGTTCGTCGGCTCGTCCAATAACAAAATATTGGGACGTCCGAACAGAGCCTGAGCTAAGAGTACCCGGACTTTTTGATTGCCGTCCAGTTCTTCCATCAATTTGTCATGAAGCTCCTTGGGAATTCCAAGACCCATTAAGAGTTCTCCTGCCTCCGCCTCGGCTTGCCAACCATTTAAATCTGCGAACTCCCCTTCAAGTTCGGCCGCTTTAATCCCATCCGCTTCAGAAAAATCGGGTTTTGCATAAAGAGCGTCTTTTTCTTCCATAATTTGATAAAGACGTGAATGTCCCATAATAACCGTGTTCATTACGGTAAAATGCTCAAATTGAAAATGGTCTTGCTTGAGGACCGCAATTCGTTCACCTGGTGTAATGATGACTTCACCTTTGGAGGGTTCAATTTCCCCGGCAAGAATCTTAAGGAAAGTCGACTTGCCGGCGCCATTCGCCCCAATCACACCATAACAGTTACCCGGTGTAAACTTTACATCAACGTCTTCGAAGAGGGCTCTTTTGCCAAACCTTAACGTTAACCCGCTTGTACTAATCATTCAATAAATCGTTCCTTTAAACTCAATTTTTTGTCAACAATACCGCATTATACCACGATTTAATGAATAAATCATTCCCATTCTTGCCAAACCTCAGGATGATAACCAACCGTTGCTTTCCGTCCATTACGGACAACCGGTGTCAGGCAGAGTCCAGGGTTACTGAGCAATAGCTCCTCCCGGGTGCTGTTCGTGCGGATGAATTCAAGGTTTAACGCTTTATACATTTTACTTCCTTTATTGATTAAATCGTTTAACGGAACAGATTGCTTAACACTTTCCAATTCACCTTTGCTTAACCCTTTTTCGTTCAGATCGATGAATTGGAATTTTATATTTCTTTCTTTAAAGTACCGTTCTGCTTTTTTCGTATCAAAGCATTTTTTTGTTCCAAAAATTTGGATGTTCATTTGTTTCCATAAGTCTCCCCTCTAAGGTATCCATGCGGCGAAGATCAGAGATCGACAATCAGATCCTCAAGCTTCCTTTTAGGTACATGATGATAAGATTGATCATCCCGCCAATATTTAATGCTTCCCGATTCATCGATTTCATCAAGAACAATAACTTCCTTAGGCTTACCTATCGCAATAACCATAACAATCTCATAGTATTCCGGAAGCTTTAGTTCCGCAGCTAAAGCGGGTCTATCAATGCCATTAAACTGACAGCCTCCTAGTCCTTGCTCAGTTAAACCTAAAAGTATGCTTTGAGCAGCTAACCCGTGATCCCAAAAGTAGTTTTTACTCGTCCGTTGGTCGTGAAGCATTACGATATAAGCCGCGGGTTTTTCCCCATTTTGGGGCCCATTCCAGTCGCTAAGATAGCCTGCCCATTTTAATGTTTTAAAGATACGTTCATTTTTTTCTTCTTCATTCGATACAACATATCGCAGCGATTGTAAATTTGCTCCCGAAGAGGTTAATCTAGCCAGTTCAAGCATTTCTCGCAACGTTTCCATTGTAACCGGATGGTCTTGATAGAATCTCCGATAAGTCCGGTTCTTCAAAATAAGGTCTTTAAGCATTATTATATCCTCCTTATAATTTTTCTAAAGCATCCTTCATTCGTTGTAATGCCAGCTTGATATTATCCATTGAGTTCGCATACGATAATCGGAGGTACCCTTCGCCATAGGCTCCAAAGGCATGTCCGCCCAAGGATGAAACACCGGCTTCATATAAAAGGTATTCTGCCAACTCAGCGCTGGAACGCTTGATAGCTTTTATATTTGGGAAAACATAAAAAGCGCCTGAGGGGGACAAACAGGAAACTCCAGGTATTTCATTTAATCCTTTAACGATAACATCTCGTCTTTCTTTGAACTCTTTGACCATATTTGCGGTTTCGATTTGTGGACCTGTCAGAGCCTCAACCCCCGCCAATTGGATAAACCCCGGAACACAGGAGGTGCTGTTCACAACAAGTTGAGCGATCTTTTCAGCTAATTCACGTTTCATTACCCCGTATCCCAGACGCCACCCTGTCATAGAATAACTTTTTGAAAAACCGTTTAAGATAATCGCTTTATCCTTCATCCCAGGAACAGAGGCAATGGAAAAGTTTTCTCCTTCGTATAAAATCTTTTCGTAAATTTCATCGGATAAAACCCAAATATCTCTATCTAAAAGCTGCTCTGCTATTGCCTCAATATCTTCACGAGGCAACAGGGCACCTGTTGGATTCTGAGGGGAATTTAAAATAAGCATTTTTGTACGATCCGAAATTAATGATTTTAATTCGTCAATATCAATCCGAAAATTATTTTCTTCCCGCAAGGGAATCGGTACCGGTTTAGCCCCCGCAAAGCGAATCACGGATTCATAGATCGGAAAGCCTGGATTGGGATAAATAACCTCATCACCCGGATTAACAGTCGCAATGATCGAGTAAAACATGATGGGCTTACCCCCGTTAACTAAAACAACTTCATCCGGAGTTACAGAAATTCCGCGTGTTTTGGAAATATATGCGGCAATAGCTTGACGAGGTTCAAGTAAACCTGGCGAAGGCGTGTACTTCGTCATCCCATTGTGCAAAGCTCTGATCCCCGCCTCAGTAATATTAGCCGGCGTTGGGAAATTAGGCTCTCCTATCTCGAGATGGACTATCTCCCTGCCCTGCCGTTCAAGCTCTTGGGCTTTTGCAAGCATTTCAAATGCGGTTTCCGTTCCAAGCAATTCCATACGATCCGCATACATATTTTTCACATTCGTTCCCCCTCTAATTTTTGTTGACACATGTATTATACAGTGGTAATATATAAATTTTGTATTTTTACTTATTTTGTGTTATAATTGAAAAATAGTTGCTCAGGAGGTGGGTCAATGTTTCAAATCGGCGACAAAATTCTGTATCCCTTATACGGAGCGGGTATTGTCGAAGGAATTGAAGAAAAAGAAGTCCTTGGCGAAAATCAGCTCTATTATATCTTAAACATACCTCATATAAGTATGAAAGTTATGGTTCCGATCACTAAATCTTCGAGTTTAAATATCCGAGAAGTTGTTGAGCCTCAAATAATTGATGAGGCACTCCGAAACTTTAATGAGGGCGTAACTGATCAGGCGATCTATGATGATAAGCGCTCCTGCAGCGAAATTAACAAAAAAAGAATTAAAAGCGGCGATATTTTTGAAGCAACGGAAATCATCCGGGATTTAACTCGAAAAAGCAAACGGAATAAAAACAAATTAGGTTTAGACGATGCCAACATGCTCAATACTGCCCGCCAGATTTTAGCAAGCGAAGTTGTTCAAGTCAAGGGAATTACTCAAGAACAAGCTGTTATATTATTAAATAATGTCATAAATATATAAAGTGTGAGAGACCTTCCTCGCTGGAATAGCTGCTGGGATGGTCTCATTTTTTTCTATGCATTTTCCCGAAGGTGTTTATCTAAAGAATCAAGAACCCTTCGAAATTGAAAAGAATGGATTCTTGAGAAATTGATAAACGTTCCTAAAAATTTCGGCAGAATACCGTTAAGTTCAAGATCAATGGTGTAACAAACCTTGGTTTGCCCATCCTGCTGTGGAGTAATGGTCCAATGCGTTTCACCAAGGACCACCCCTTGATAATATTGAATACCAACACGTTTGGAAGGTTCTAATGAGCAAATCTCACATCTAAACCATCCTCCGGATGCCCATACTTCAATCTTTTCACCCATTGGGTTTGAATTTCGTGCAAGGGCTTTAACTTTAACTCCCCAGGGCCACCATTGAGCGTATCCAGGAAGATCTGACAGTACTTTATAAATTTTTTCATATGAATAAGGATATAGTTTACAATCTGTAGCCGATAAATGCTGCATAAAGGAAAAAGCACCTACTTTCATTCGTCACTAATTCGATGGCTTTTTAAAAATTCCTCTAATTTCTCTGCTTAGTAGTTTTCAAGCCAGTAGTTTTAAGCGAGCAGTCCTAACCGGCCTTGTTAGCGGGAAGCCATTGCTAAACAATTTTTAACGGTTTACAATTATGATCAAAACAAATCTATAAAATATAGAAAGGAGTATTTTATCCGTGCAAAGTTTTACGTATTCCATACCCACTAAAATATTTTTTGGCAAAGACCAAGTCAATGTATTAGCTGAACAAATCCGTGAATTTGGGGGCTCTCGTGTTCTTCTCGTTTATGGCGGCGGGAGTATCAAAAGAATCGGCCTTTATGATACCGTTACTAAAATATTACAATCCAATAATATCCCTTTCTTCGAATTAGCTGGAATCGATCCAAATCCAAGAATTGAAACTGTTCGCCAGGGCATTCAACTGTGTCATGAACATAAGCTGGATTTTATTCTTGCTGTAGGAGGCGGAAGCTCAATTGACTGCTCCAAAGTCATTTCTGCCGGTTATTATTATGAAAATGATCCATGGGATTTAATGATCGGCAAAGTTAAGGCCTCTCAAGGTCTTCCGTTGGGAACAATCTTAACCCTAGCAGCAACAGGCTCTGAAATGGATTTCTTCGCAGTCATAAGCAATCTCGAAACCCATCAAAAAATCGGCCTTGGGGATCCGGTGATGTTCCCCAAATTTTCAATTTTAGATCCAACCTATACATATAGTGTGCCCCATAATCAAACCGCCGCCGGAACGGCAGACATAATGAGCCATACCTTTGAAAACTATTTCAGCTCTGAAAAGGGTGCCTATTTACAAAGCCGTTTAGCCGAGGGTATCCTGCAAACCTGTATCAAATATGCCCCCATTGCCATGCGTGATCCTGAAAATTATGAAGCGCGAGCTAATTTGATGTGGGCCTCCAGCCTTGCTATCAACGGCCTTTTAAGTCTAGGCAAGGAGAGAAAGTGGACCTGCCATCCCATGGAACACGAACTCAGTGCTTATTATGACATTACACACGGAGTAGGATTAGCAATTCTAACTCCTCACTGGATGGAATATGTCCTCAATGATTCGACTGCAGCAGATTTTAAAGACTATGGTGTAAATGTTTGGAGATTAAATTCTGAAGATGATTCTTACAAAACTGCTCATTTAGCTATAGAGAAAACGAAAGAATTTTTCACCTCACTGGGCTTGCCCAGTAAACTTCATGAAGTAGGAATCGGAGAAGAAAACCTTTTAGTTATGGCCCAAGCTGTCACTAAAAACGGACCTATCGGTGAATTCCGACACCTGAACACAGAGGATGTTTACAACATTTACAAAGCCGCTTTATAGATCCAACTTATAATTACAGCAGTTTATTTTAATAAGATAAAACAGCGCTGGTCATCTTTAATTGCTGATGACTAGCGCTGTTTTTTGTGCACTTATCTGATTGTGATTCGTATTAGTGATTTTCATAAGGAATAGGGTCCTTTACCCTTGCTTCTTCAAAACCTTTCAGGCGTAATATACAGCTGTCACAAATTCCGCAAGCCTTT
Source organism: Desulfitobacterium nosdiversum (assembly GCF_049860565.1). Lineage (GTDB taxonomy): Bacteria > Bacillota > Desulfitobacteriia > Desulfitobacteriales > Desulfitobacteriaceae > Desulfitobacterium_A > Desulfitobacterium_A nosdiversum. The sequence continues at coordinate 2,744,270 of NZ_CP172056.1, read as the reverse complement.
TCTCCTCCATTATAGCAGCTGGTTGTGAGATGCAGCGGAGCTCCATTGGCTATGGCTAATTTAACTGTTTCACCCTTCGTCAAATTAATGAGGGGAGTCTTGATAGAAATCGGTTTTCCTTCAACTCCCGCCTTCGTTCCGACTTGAACAACTTTTTGGAATGCCTCGATAAATTGCGGGCGGCAATCCGGATAACCACTGTAATCAATGGAACTAACTCCAATAAAAATCGCCTCAGCACCAAGTACCTCAGCATAGCCCAATGCATAGCTTAAAAAAAGAATATTGCGGGCGGGAACATAGGTTACTGGGATACCCGGTTTTTCTTGATACGCCGGTACAGAGATTGATGAATCCGTAAGTGCACTTCCCCCGACGTAATCGATCGTAAAAATGCGATGTTCCTTAACCTTATAAAATGAGGCCACTGCTTTGGCACTCTCAAGTTCTCTTTTATGCCGCTGCCCATAATTAAAGGAAATGGGATATAGTTCATATCCTTCTTTATGCGCCACGCTCATGCAAGTTGTACTATCAAGACCTCCAGAAAGCAAAATTACTGCTTTTTTCATGCTGTTACCTCTCCCTTCTGTTGATGATTCCATCGAAATAATATCAAAGACCATATAAATCCTCCCAGAACCTTAGCCGAAAATTGACCAATAATGACCCAGGGGAGGAAACTTCCAAAGGCAAGTGTCGGAAAGACAATAGAGTCAACAGCTCCCGATACAATGTTTGAACCATTCACCTTGAAAATCTTAGAATTTTTTCTGAGCAAGTGATAAACTAAAGTATCTGTAAATCCTGTCAGAAGAAAGGCTGCAAAAGAGGCCATTGCAATTCGGGCGGTTCCTCTATTTAACCAATAAGATATAACAGCACCTGCCCCAATAAGCAACAACATTTTAAGCTTAAGATGTCGATGATGCCAGCGTTCATGTAATGTGTCCCGTGAAACAAGGTCAAAAGCAATGAAGAAAAAAGCATTGACTAATGTAGAAACCGGTCCAAAATAGGCTACAGACAAATTCGCTAATACATTTGCTGCAAGATATAAAAATATAATAAACATAGAATCTTCCCCTTTATTATAAAACAACCCTTTTATTATACCGCAAAAATTGAAAATGCAATAAAAATAATGAGTTAAAGATAAAAATTCAATTTTAGCTAGTGGAAAGATATTTAAAGAAATTAAAATTACGTATTTAAAAAGAAGGTGATTTTAAATGATTTTAGCGGGTGATATTGGAGGAACTAATACAAGACTTGGACTTTTTAAACAGAAAGGATCCGATCTATTTCTCCTCTCTGAAAAAAAATATGCCAGCAACAGCTGGCGGGAAATCGAGTTAATAATTGAACATTTTTTAAAAAATACGATTGATGACGCTTCAAAAATCGAAGCCGGATGCTTAAGTTTGGCCGGCCCCATTGAGGAAGGTCAATGCAAGCTTACCAATTTAGAAACCGTCTTAAATTTTGATAAAATAAGAAACCGCTTTAATACATTTCCTTTTGCCTTTTGTAACGATCTTGTTGCTCTAGGATATGGTTTAAAAGCACTTAAATCAAATAACCTTTTGTGTCTTACCTCAGGTACAGAAATAGGCGTTAACTTAAATAAAGCGATCCTAGCTCCCGGAACAGGCCTTGGTGAATCGTTAATTATTAAAGGAAAGTATATCACCCCAACGGAAGGCGCTCATGCGGATTTCGCACCTCGTAATGAGCTTGAAGTTAAACTGTGGCGATTTCTCCATAAAGAATATGGGCATGTGAGTTATGAAAGAATTCTATCCGGTCCGGGGCTTACAAATCTTTATCGCTTTCTTCTTCAAGAAGAAGAGGGGTCAGCAAAAGCTCTCCCTTCTCTGCCCTCGCCCGAAGAAATTTCAGAAAAAGGACGTTTGGATCCTTCTTCAATATATTATCGTACACTAAAGCTTTTTACCGAAATTCTTGGGGCAGAGGCCGGTAACACAGCCTTAAAAGGCCTTGCCTTGGGCGGAGTCTTCATCGGAGGAGGAATCATACCTAGGATTCTTGATCAGTTCGATATGAACACGTTTCTAAACGCGTTTCAGGATAAAGGCCGCTTTCGTGAACTGCTTGAACGGATTCCTGTTTATATTATCCGCGAAGAAAAAACGGCGCTCTACGGCGCCGCTATATATGCTCTTGAACATAAAAATATTGGTCGTCAAAAACAGTTTTCCCCTTTTGAGCATAAATACAATGTTGTGGATTCTCACGCAGATGAATTAAAAGTTTAAAGATTGTTTCTTCAGAATTTGGGGAATCAAGCTGTTGAGCAATTTCACCAACTGTAAATTTCTGCCCCTTCTTCTCTCGTAATAAATGAAGGATCTCGTTTTTTAGAGCGATTGCTTCCCCGGCAGCTTTTTTACCCATCTCTACAGCAGGTTGATGATAGGCATTAATATGGATTAAAAAAGCATACATACTGACCGCACGTTCAAAGAGCCCGATAAGAACGCCAATCGTAAACGGCTTAACCTCATTAACCGTAATCGTGATGGATTCTCTTCCTTTAAATGTTAAAGCATTCCGCGTTCCCAATAGAAAAGCCTGCAGAAAATCACCGCTTGTACTATTTTCGGACAGAATGGGTGAAGTCCCGTCCCGGTCCTTTAAGACTTCGATAAAGGTTACGAAGAAGTTATCGGGCCCCTCAAGAAGCTGCTGAATATAGGAATGTTGATCCGTTGAGCCTTTATTGCCGTAGACAGCTATTCCTTGATGAACCACACGACCTTCAAGGTCTTTTTCTTTTCCTAAGGACTCCATTAAAAGCTGCTGTAAATATTTTGAAAAGAAAGCCAAGCGATCCTTATAGGGCAGCATGACCATTTGTTTTCCGCCTTTACCGGAGGTGGCTTTATACCACATTAAGGCTAAAAGTGCCGAAGGGTTATTCAAGGTATCTTTTTTACGGGTGATTTCATCGCAGCAACGCGCTCCTGCCAATAAAGCATCGATATCAATTCCTTGGAGAGCCAATGCTACAAGTCCCACGGAGGAAAGAACCGATGTTCTGCCCCCTACCCAATCCCACATAGGAAAGCTTTTAAGCCATCCCTCTTTTTCACTGTATTGATAAAGTTGGCTGCCTTTTTGAGTAATGCTCACCGCATGCTTTGAGAAGTTGAAGCGTTTCTTTTCATATAAATTTTGGGTTTCAAGCATGCCATTGCGCGTTTCAATTGTTCCGCCGCTCTTTGAGATCACAATGCAAAGAGTAGTATCCAACTCCGGCTCCAACCGTTTAAAGACTCGATCCATTCCATCAGGATCCGTGTTATCAATAAAAAACAAGGACATTTTATCCGCATTTGCACCCAGCGCATCGGAAATAAATTGGGGACCTAAACCTGAACCGCCAATTCCAATGAGAAGGACGTTCTTAAATGCTTCTCCTGTTTGAGAGGTAATACTACCGTTATGAACTTTCTGAACAAAAACTTTAATTTCAGCAAGATTCTCCCGTATCTCCACCGCGATTTCAGGTTCTGGGGCAATATCCGAATTGCGAAGCCAGTAATGCCCAACCCTTCGATTCTCATCCGGATTAGCAATTGCACCCTTTTCCAGCAGCTTGATCTGTTCATAAACTTTTTCTAATTTAGAAGACATCCTCTCAAAGTAATCATTTGGAATTATCATTCGACTGATATCTAACATTAATTTTAATTGAGGATCATGATATAAATAGGTTTTAAAGTTCTCCCAAGACGAATTCGTCAATACTTACACCTACCCTATACTTTTCCCATTAATTCCATTGAGTATTTTCTATAGTTTTTACACAAATCCTTTTAAAATATTTAAAATTTAATTTTTAATCTATTTAATTATCTTGAAACTCCTAGACTATTGATTTTTTTGAAATAACCAATGGGCTCTCTCTTCTGCCAACTAAGACGTTGCCCTCTTTTACCTCGACAAATTTATCAAGAATAACATTTTCAAGCACTGCATTTTCTCCAATAATACATTTTTGCATAAGTATACAATTTTTAACTTTAGCTCCAGGTTTGATGATTACTCCGCGCGATATAATTGAATGCTCAACCTCACCGTCAAGGGTACAATCACAGGATAGAAGTGAGTTTCTAACTTTAGGGGTCGAACAGTACAAAGAGGGTGGATTATCACGAACTTTTGTATATATCTGATTCTTTGATTGGAAAAGCTCCTGACTTACTTCAGGCTTTAGAAGATCCATATTACACCTAAAGTAGTCTTCTATTGAATTAATTCTCCCAATATAGGCTTTTGTAGGATGAGCATAAACCTCAATTTGGTCTATATTTTCACGAATCGCATCGATCAGATCAGCTGTCTCTATCGATTTATATCGTTCAATTAATTCAATAAACAACTCGCGACGAATGATAAGCATATCAACAAAGTATGGGACTTCGCTTAAAGACTCCTCTTGATCCCAATTTTGAGCTATAGTATTAACCTTATGTTCCACATTCAGAGATAAAAGCAACCGTCTCTGAAGATCTTCTTCCTGCTCTGATTCTTTATAAATCAGAGTTACGTCTGCTTTCTTTAATTCGTGAAAATAAAGTGCTTCTTGGTAATCGATATTGTAGACTTGATTACAGTATGTAATGACAACGTTTTCAGCGCTGTCCTTTTCTAAAAACTCAAGATTTGAAGTCATATTCTGCATAAGAAATCGTGAATGGCCACCTGATAAACCATGAATAACTCCAGGTAAAATAAATAGCCCCCCTGATTTACGATCAAGATACCAATCCTTTCCTGCTCCTGTATGATCCAGTACAGGCCGATAATTTTGAGGAGTAATCAACCCTACTGTCCTTATCCCTGAATTGATAAAGCTGGATAAAGCGAAATCGAGCAGACGATATTTTCCCCCAAAAGGAAGGGCAACAATTGGGCGATCCTGAGTCAGACCTTGGAGCAGATCGGAACGGGTATTTCCAAAGATAAGACCGATTACGCGATTCATTTTCTTTCTTCCCTTTCTCTCTTACATTCAGTATCAGCAGGCGTACCTTTACCCTGCTTCAAAAAAAGCACTTTGCTGAACAATTTGGTGATCAGGAATCACCGTAATTCGCGGAGTTGCAGTACTGTTATAATCATTAGAAATAATCCTGCATTGACTCAGAATTTCTGTCTTTTCCCCAATAATAGCCCGCTCAATCGAAGTCTTAGAATGTACCTTGGCATGATGAAGAATGATACTGTCTTTTACTTGGGCATCCTCACCAATGTATACGCCTGGTGCTAAAATAGAATTACTGACCTCACCTAAAACAATACAGCCATTACTAATAAGGCTATTTTCGATTTTAGCCTTTGTACCTACATAATGCGGGGTTTGCACCATATCATTCGAAAATATTCTAAATTCACGATCAAAAAGATTAATCGATTCGTTTGGACGAAGCGTTTCCATATTGGCTTGATAGTAACTTTCGACTGTTCCTACATCCTTCCAATATCCTTTAAAGGGGTAAGCATAAGCGTTCACTCCCTGACTCAATAAACGGGGGATAACATTTTTCCCAAAATCATGCTCAGAATCAGCATCGCGTTCATCCTCAAAAAGCGCTTCTTTTAAAATATGCCAGTTAAACAGATAAACTCCCATTGAAGCAATATTGCTCTCTGGTTGAGATGGCTTTTCCTGAAATTTTGTAATCCGAAAATCCTTATCCACACTCATTATTCCAAAACGAGAGGCTTCCTCCCAGTGAACCTGAAGGGTAGAGATCGTAACTTCAGCCCCCTTTTCTTTATGAAATTTAAGAAGAGAGGAATAATTCATTTTATAGATATGGTCTCCAGAAATAATAAGGACATAGTCAGGATCGTAATAATTGATAAAATCAATATTTTGGTAGATCGCATTTGCTGTTCCCTTATACCAACTCCCTTCTGTCTCACCCATATAGGGGGGAAGAATATTGACTCCGCCAAAAGCATGATCAAGATCCCAAGCTGAACCGGTGCCAATATAGGAATTCAAAATAAACGGCTTGTATTGGGTCAATACACCGACAGTATCGATATTGGAATTTGTACAATTGCTTAAACTAAAGTCAATAATTCGATATTTACCTCCGAAAGGAACTGCCGGTTTAGCAATATTACGAGTTAACGCACCTAGCCTGCTGCCCTGTCCTCCAGCTAGAAGCATTGCTATACACTCTTTTTTCAACACCTTCTTGCCTCCCTTTAATGTCTTTATCGACAGTGGATGTTCCAGATTCCTTCAGCGTATTCTTTGATTGTGCGATCACTGGAAAAGCGACCGGACTCTGCAATGTTAATTAAGGTACTCTGAAACCACTTCGATTTTTGTGAATAATAATTAAGCATCTTAAGATAGGTTTCATAATAAGAGTTAAAATCTTTAAGCACAAAGAATTCATCATTATAGTGAAGCAAAGAGTCATGAATGGGGATAAATTCTCCCCCAACATCTTGGAAATACCCACAGACAAGTTGATCTAATATTCGTTTAAGCTGAGGATCCCGGAGATATTCATCCCATGATTTATAACTGCTTTGTAAAGAATAACGAAGGACTTCTTCCGCTTTTAAACCAAAGATAAATATATTTTCATCTCCAACTGCCTCACGAATCTCGACATTAGCACCATCTAAGGTACCCAATGTAATGGCACCATTCATCATGAATTTCATATTTCCAGTTCCTGACGCTTCTTTGCCCGCTGTGGAAATCTGCTCACTAATGTCTGCTGCCGGATAGACCAATTCCCCTAAGGTTACGTTGAAATTTTCCAGAAACACGAGCTTGATCATTTCGTTGACGTCTTTATCCTGGTTAATCTTTTGAGCAAGCGAATTGATCAGCTTGATTAGTGTTTTCGCATAATGATATCCTGGTGCAGCTTTACCGGCGAAAATAAACGTCTGGGGTTCTCTGAGATAATTCGGATTCGCTTTTAGATGGTTATAGAGATTCATAATTTTAAACACATTGAGAAGTTGTCTTTTATAGGCATGAATCCGCTTAACCTGGACATCAAATAAAGAGTACGGATTAAGCTCAATTCCCTGTCTCTTTCTGACTTGTTCGACTAGGCGATGTTTATTTTGGGTTTTTATCCTTGCCAACTGCTCAATAAAACTTGAATCATAAGCAAAGGTTTTAAGCTTTTGAAGTTCGCCTGCATCTCTTTTCCAATGAGGTCCGATTGCTTCAGTAATCAGCTGTGATAACTCATGATTGGCAGCATAGAGAAAACGGCGGTGACTGACTCCGTTCGTTTTATTGTTAAGTCGATTAGGATAAATCTGATTAAGATGAGTAAAGATTTGGCCTTTCAGAATACGCGTATGAAGATCTGCAACCCCGTTGACAGAATGGCTTCCAATTATCGCAAGATGAGCCATATGAACAAGATCGCCTTGAATTATCGCCGTTTGATCGGAAAGCTGAGGTTCTTTAGGAAACCGCTTTCGGATATTTTCTCTGTAACGACGGTCTATTTCTTCGATAATCATATAAATTCGCGGAAATAGATAGCGAACCATGACAACCGGCCATTTTTCAAGAGCCTCAGGCAAGATGGTATGATTGGTATAACTTGTTGAATTAACAGTAATCTCCCAAGCTTCATCCCATTCCAAACCCTCTTCATCCATCAGAAGCCGCATCAATTCGGGAATACATAGGGCTGCATGGGTATCATTGATGTGAATCGCAACCCAGTTTGCAAATTCATGTATGGCGGAATTACTTTTTTTATAACTTCTTAAAATTGAACCTAAGCCTGCAGCAACAAAAAAGTACTCTTGTTTTAAACGCAGTTCGCGACCCGGATTATGGCTGTCCTCTGGATAAAGGATATAAGAAATTGCCTCTACTTCAGATTTATAGCTTATCGCTTGATTGAATTCGCCCCGATTGAATAATTCCAAGTCTAGGCCGGTCGTCATGGGCTCAGCACTCCAAAGTCTCAAATTGTTGATATAAAAGGGATTGCGATAACTAAATACCGGTATGTCATAGGGTACCGCCAGAATGGGTTCATAATTTTCATGAATAAAATTTAATTTATCATTCACATATTCAATACGCACTTTACCTTTATATTTAACCACAACAGATTTATCCGGTTTTCGCATTTCCCAAGGGTAACCATTTTTAAGCCAATTATCCGCAACCTCCGCCTGAAAACCATTAACCAATTTTTGTTCAAACAAACCATATTTGTAATGAATGCCATTCCCGTGTCCCTTAACGCCCTTGAAAGACATAGAATCTAAAAAGCAGGCAGCTAACCGTCCTAACCCGCCGTTTCCCAGTCCTGCATCACTTTCCTGTTCTAACAAATATTCCAGGTTGATGTTTAAATCAACCAATCCCTCTCGAACTAAGTTGTAAATTTCCATATTAACTAAATAAAAAGGAAGAAGCTTACCAATCAGAAATTCCATCGAAAAATAATAAACTTGTTTTTCTTTTTCGCGCGAATATTCTTCATTCGACAATGCACGGCATAAGCTTATTTTTTCTTTAAGAAGAAGTACAAGTGCATGATACTTATCCCAGGAGGTTCCTTCATCAAGCGTTTTTCCTTCCGCTTCGGCAAATTTTTCTAAATAAGCCTGTTTAAAGCTTTCTTTATCGAAAAACACGCGGTTTCCCCCTAACTTTATATGAAGGCATACTCCTTCGTTGAAATTTACGTACTATCATATCTATGAATGAGTAATGCTAATATGACAGTAAAGGGGGGCAGTAATTGAGAATTATCCATTTGGTATTTTATCCCATTATAACATTTGAGGTTTTTTCCCGATATGAAAAATAAACAGATTTAGGCGCTAATAAATGACAACTTATGTAGAATAATACCTTAATCTGCTGCAAGAGCCTTTAAATCCATAAAAAGCAGCTGCGACTTACATCGCAGCTGCTTTATCATAGTACGCCCAGCATGGGCGTTATCTAACTATCGGTTAATCATAAGGGCTATTTATAGATTAAAAATACTACGCACGAAGCGCTCGTTGATGCTCTGCCATCATCTTCTTTATGTTATCACCTACACCAGAGTACATATCCTGTAACCAACTTAAGTATTGCTGAATTTCTGCATGATCATTCTGCCCCAATTCCATATAGGCAGCAAGGGGCATATATTCTGTATTATAAAAAAGTGAAGCAGTTACTATTTCAGCAAACGACTCTGCATCTTTGAGCGGAGTTCCTGTAAGATCTACAGAAAGCTTCTTCATTAAATGCTCAAAACCCAGCGGCAAAATCGAGAGATCTCCCGTTAAATTATAATGAATAATTTGAGTAAAAGCATGGAGAATGATTGGAAGCAGATAATCCTCTTCTCCGCTATTAGGAGCAAAAAGAGCGACACAATGGTGTTGCGGCCAGCTCATCTGGGATGCCCCAAACACCCTAAAATTTAAGATTGGAATTAAGATCGGTTCTCGCGTTAAATTGATTAGAAATTGAGGATATTTTGCTTTAAGCAGTTCTAACGCAGTAGTTACTTCTTTCTGAGGAAGATAGCTTAGACTTCTCTCGGAAACAACTGTTGCTAATATTTTGATTAACTCACGAATTTCCTCTTCAAAATATGCAAAACGTAAAACTTCCGGGCACTGTCCTAAACTATTGCAAATCCAAAAAGTCAAAGCGTCATTCGGCGGAATCAGCGTAAACTGGCACCGTGCACGATAATGCCGAAACTGAAGATCTGTTGCTATCTGCCTTAAATTTAAAATCAATTCTTCACGCTGATGCTTGTCCAAATGGCGGACAAGCTCAAGCGTTTGTTGTAATAACTGAATCGCTTCGAAAGGATTCCTTAATCGTTTATATTTGTCTCGTAAAATGATAATCTGACGATTTGTCTCAAGGATTTCCTTTGTGTTCTTCTGAAACATCCCATCACACCCCATTATATAGTTTTAACTCTGGGATGAAGAATTCACCATTCGAGATTAAAAATCCTTGAAAAATCATGTCTTTTTATTCCACTATATGGTAAATACTGTCGTTCAGTTAATTAATCGACGAGCTCCTAAATAACGCGGTGCCCAATAAGAATTGTTCATATTTTCATAAACGACCCCGCCGTTCGAGGAATCGATCATCGTACTATTTCCTGCATAAATGCCAACATGAGTTGCTCCAGATCCATAGGTTGTAAAAAATACCAAATCTCCAGGTTTTAAATTAGCACGAGAAACTGCTGCTCCCTGATTAAATTGAGACTGAGAAGTTCGTGAAAGGTTGATGCCTGCATGACGAAAAACATATTGAGTAAAGCCGGAACAATCGAAACCACTAGGGCTTGTCCCACCCCATACATAAGGTGTACCCAAAAATTGAGCGGCATAACTGAGAACGGACTGCGCACCGCCTGAAACTGTAACAGGTGCGCTTGTTGCTGCCCCCGAACCTTGGTCGGCAATTGGAGACTGGGCCGCTAACCGCGCTTCGAGTTCCTGTTGTTGAATCAATTGCTGTACACGATCAACATTAGATTTTGCGTTAAGAGAAGCTTTATATGTAGATTTTTCTTGAGCACTTAATTGTGAAACAAGTGTTTGTTGTTTGCTCAAAGCCGTCTGAACACTTTGCTGACTTTGTGTTTTAGCTTGAACTATATTCTGGAGCGATTCACTCTTTTGTTTAATTTCATTTTGCTGAGCTGATAATTCACTGTTAATCTGCGAAAGATTCTGCTGCAATTTACCATATGTATTGACAATAGCAGATACTTCCTCTAAGCGTACTAAAAAATCATTCAGGTTTGTTGCTTGAAAAAGAACTTGCAAATAACTGGGAACCCCTTCTTCATAGCTGCTGCGCATATATTGGCCTAAAGCCTCTATATGTTTTTTACGCTCCGCCTCCAGCGATTTCTGCTTATCCTCAAGTGTTTTTAAATTTTTCTTTTCTGAATCCAACTCTTTTTGATAAGCCGATATACTTGCATTCAGCGTTTGAATCGATTGCTGAAGTGCCACAGCTTGAGAAGTTGCAGCAGAAACCTGCTGCTTCTGACCTGATAATTGAGAATTAAGCTGATTATATTGAGATTGATATTGTTGTAGCTGATCTTGCAGGTCGCCGGCTCGAACAGTTTGAACATTTAGAGTCGTTCCGAATAACCCAATGCATAATAAAGTTGTAATTATTTTTTTCATTTAAGCAACTCCACTTCTAAGGTTTCGTGCAAATACTATGTAGAAGCCTTTATTTAGGATTTACTTCGACGAAAAACTCTAAATTCCTTGTAGAATTATTTGTAAAGTGCTGCCACCCTATTTAAAGAGTCAGAGGAAAGTGGATTGAAAACGTTGTACCCAGTGAGGAAGTTTTAACGGAAATCCGACCATTATGCTTTTCTGCGATTCTGTAACAAACAGACAATCCCAGACCCGTTCCATTCTCTTTCGTAGTAAAAAAAGGATCACCCAATTTTTCAAGAATAAAGGGTTCAATACCCTTCCCCTGGTCTTGAATCTCCAAGATAACTTCCCTTTTCTTATTTATTGTCCTCAATGTAAGCGTACCTCCATGCGGCATTGCTTCAAATCCATTTCTAACAAGATTTAGAATCATTTGACGGACCTCGCGTTGATCAAAAACCAGATCAGGAATTTGTTCAAGCTCAAGTCGAACATCATTTTTACGATTAAATGCATCGGCTTGGAATAAGGGAAAAAGGGTTTCCAATAAAGTATTGAGGTTATCCTTTTTTAATTGTAGGACTTGATCTTTAGAAAGAGAAAGAAATTCAGTGATAATTGAATTTGCCCGATCAAGCTCACTAATCATTAAATCAAAAAATTCTCGGTTCTCCTGAAATTCCGGACGTGTGCTCATCATTTGCAAAAATCCCCGGACCGTTGTCATCGGGTTTCGGATTTCATGAGCAATTCCGGCCGCCATCTCACCAATCAAATCAAGACGTCCTAAACGTGCCATTTCCTTTTCAAAACGCAGTTGTTCTGTAACATCTGTGATGACTGAGAGTAGACACTTTTCCCCTTTTAAATCCAATATTTCAGTGGACAAGAGCCCCTCACGGGGCTTTCCGGATTTAGCGATAAATGTCATACGGAGATTACGCAGGGATTTTCCGGCATTAAAGGCTGTCAGCGATTGATCACCCAAAGAAACTCCTTTAAAATTCCTAAATCCTAAATTAAGCGCATTCACATCTTCAAGCCGAAAGCCTGTTACTCTGACCCAGCTCTCATTTACATCAATGAATCGCCCATCTCGAAGTGAGCGGATAACCATAATATTAGGGCTCAATTGAAAGGTCTTATAAAAAAGCTGTTCAGATGAACGAAGCTTTTTATTGACTTCACTTATTTCCATGGTCCGTTCCTGCACAAGTTTTTCGAGAAGTTCAAATTGTTTTTCTCGAGCCTGTTCTATCTCTTCACGTTCCGTAATATCCCGAATCGAGCAAACGACCAAATGTTGATCATCAACTATAGCCTGACCTATAGAAACTTCCGCAGGAAACACGTTCCCGTCCATTTTCATCGCGGAGGTCCGTATTAACTTTTTATTATTGTTGTTAAGAACTTGATCTAGATCAGGAAGAAGCTTTGATGCGGGTTTGCTTACAATATTCTCCGGACAGTAACCAAACATCGATTTGGCCGCAGAGTTAACTTTTACGATCAAGCCTTCGGAATTAATAACTAATACAGTATCTATAGATACATCATTTATTGCCCGAGCTAAGGCCTCCGCTTTTCTTAAAGCTAAAGTTGCCTCTTCCAGTTCTGATGTCCGCTGTTTGAGAAGAAGGCTTTGCCTCTTTGCCTCTGCAAAGGTCTTATATATCCTGACAAAACCCTCTACTTTTTTTAGCAAAACGGATGGCTCAAAAGGCTTGAAGATGTAATCCATTCCGCCTGCTGCATATCCTTTTTGAACGTGTTCTGAAGCCTGACTCAGTGCGGTAATAAAAATAATGGGAATTTCTTTCGACTTATTCCTCTGTTTGATCAATCTTGCAGTCTCGAATCCATCCAAACCCGGCATTTGTACATCCATTAAAATAACGGCAAATTCCTCATTCAAGACCCATTTTAAGGCTTCTTGTCCTGAATTTGCCTTAATAACCTGGTACTCTGGAGAGCTAAGAACTGCCTCTAAAGCAAGGAGATTTTCCGGATGATCATCCACTAATAAAATATTGATGTGGACTTTTTCTTCTTGTCGTATACTCATTGCTAATAGCCTGCCTCTTTTATAGAATCTTTTGGTATATCTTATTTTTAATATCTACGGGTTCATAATAATGGGCCCGAGCTGAAAAAGAAAGCCCCTCTTTACTTCCTAAAGCTAAGAATCCCGATGGCCTTAAACTTTCATAAAAAAGACTGTGAACTTTTTTTTGGAGGAGTTTATTAAAATAGATGAGGACATTCCGGCAAAGAATTAGATCAAATTCATTAAACGACTGGTCTGTTACTAAATCATGTTGGGCAAAAATTATATGGTCTGCAAGTGAGGGCAGAAATTGCACTCGATCGCCGCTTACCTTGTAGTATTGTGAAAATGCCTGTTTTCCTCCGGCATGAAGATAATTACGCGTATACTGCTGCATAGGAGCAATAGGAAAGGAACCTTTTTGAGCTATATTAAGAGAAGTCTCACTTAAATCGGTCGCATAAATTTTTGTCTTTTGCAATATTCCTTCTTCTTCAAGCAAAATAGCTAAAGAAAAGGATTCCTCACCCGTAGAACAGCCCGCTTGCCATATACGAACCCGGTCCATTTTCTTAAGTTCGGGAAGAACATTAAGTCTTAACGATAAAAAAAATGAGGGATCACGAAACATTTCCGTAACATTGATTGTTAAATCTTTAAAAAAACGTTCCATTAAATTAGAATCATATAGAGCCTTTTCTAACAATCTTGAGATATTAGGCAGTTGTTCAGTTTGCAATCTATGCCTTACCCTGCGCTGCAAATAAGGGAGAGTGTAATTGCGGAAATCAAAACCGTAATAACGATAAATCCCCTCAAATAATAATTGAATCTCAATAGTCTCCAGCTCATCATCGGGGTGTTTATTAATTTTCTTTTCCTCCCTTATAAAGCCATACTCGCATCAGCGATAAAAGCTGCTCTGGAATAACTGGTTTTTGAATATAGTCGGAAGCTCCGGCCTCAAGGCATTTTTGACGGTCATTTTTCATGACCTTGGCCGTAACCGCAATAATCGGTAGTGTTTGGTAACCCTCCATGTGACGGATGTTCCGCATTGTTTCATAACCATCCATATCAGGCATCATGATATCCATGAGAACCAGATCAATCTTTGAATGGACATTGAGCACAGTAATTGCTTCTTTTCCGCTTTCAGCATAAAAGGTATTCATTTGATGTGTTTCAAGGAGCGATGTAAGAGCAAAGATATTGCGCATATCATCATCAACAATCAATATTGTTTTGCCTTTCAGGGAAGCGGGACAAGGCAAGGCATCCTCGTTTTTTTCCGGGGCTTCTAAAATTGCTGGGGTCTGATCAACCGTGATTTTGTTATTCTCTAATGTTTCTGATTTTAGCTCCTGATACGGTAAATAAAGGGTAAAAGTGCTTCCTTTTTTCTCTTCACTTTCTACCGTAATCGTTCCTCCCAATAATTTTGCAAGTTCGCGGCTAATCGATAGCCCTAAGCCTGTCCCGCCATATTTCCTGCTCATCGTCCCATCACCTTGCCGAAAAGCCTCAAAGATCAACTCAAATTTTTCTTTGGCAATCCCTGTTCCTGTATCTTTAATAGAAATTGCAAGCACCGAGGATTGTTTAAAACCTTCCCGATGAAGGATTTCTATGCTGGGTTTGTAAAAATCAAGTTGAACCCGACCTTTTTCCGTAAATTTAATAGCATTCGCCAATAGGTTCTTAATAATCTGAAGGAGATGTTTCTGGTCCGTTACAATGGCATCTGGTATTTCTGATGAAATATTGATTTTAAAGGATAGTCCTTTTTCTCGAGTAAGAGGGAAAAACTGATCTTCAATTCCTTTTGTTAGCTCCTGTAAATTAACTTCACTCAAAAGGATGTTCATTTTACCGGACTCAACTTTTGATAAGTCCAAAATATCATTGATTAAATCAAGCAAATCCTTACCTGCCGAATATATAGTTAATGCATATTCAATTTGTTTTGAAGTCAAATTTCCTTCTTTATTTTCTGAGAAGGTCTGGGCAAGGATCAATAGGCTATTGAGCGGAGTTCTTAACTCATGCGACATATTTGCCAAAAATTCAGACTTAAATTGGGATACTTTTTTTAATTCTTCTGTTTTTTGTTCGGACTCACGATATTGTTTTTCAAGCTGTTCATTTGTACTTCTTAATTCTTCATGCTGAAGCTGAAGCTCCTCAGAATGAACTTGTAATTCTTCCGTTAAAGTTTGGGATTGAACAAGAAGGCTTTTTACTCGCATCTGACCTTCTATGCTATTCAGTGTAATTCCTAAGACACGAATAATCCGCTCAAGCAGATCATTTTCGAAAGGGGTTAATTCGCTAAAGCAAGAAAACTCAAGAATAGAAGTAACCTCTCCCTCAAATTCAATGGGCAGAATAATAATGTAACGAGGAAGGGCTTCACCTAAACCCGAGTGTATTTTGTAATATTCATCAGGTATATCTTTAAGAAAAATCTTTTGATGATCCTTAGCACATTGACCGATGAGGCCCTCTCCGAGATGAATATGCTTATCTTTAATAAAGTCAAAGGGATAGGCAAAAGAAGCAAGCGGTGTAAAATATTGATCCGAAGTGTTTTCTCCGTTTTCTCCGCTTTCTCCCTTTCTTATGTATAAAACTCCGAATTGGGCATGAATAATAGGGCACACTTTTTGCAATAAAAGGTCCGCCAATGAGGCTAAATCATGAACTTCCTGGAAAAGGGCTACGACCTTACTTACATTCGTTTCCAGTAAGGCTTGATGTTGTAAGGTCTTTTTATATTGTTCTTCTTGCTGCGTATGCAGTTCAATTGACTCAACTAATAGATTGTAAGCTGAAGCGATTTGCCCAATTTCATCTTTCGAAACATTTTTAATACGAGATAAATGCCCTTTTTTCTGATTCTGTGCTTCATTAATCACGCTTAAGACAGACTTGATGTTGCGGCTTATCCCGACGACTACCCATTGACTAACGATTATACCTGTGACTAAAGCAATAGCAAAAATCAAAATAAGGAGACGAATCGTAAAGTCATATGATTGTGTGGATTGCGCAAGCAAATTCATCATCTGCGTATGTTCAAGATTCTGAAGATCAGTAATCTTTTCCTCAATATCTGATCGTACTTGAGCTTGATCTTCAGTCAAAAATAACTGGTTTGCTTCCTCTTTTTTTCCTGCCTTAAGCAAGGATAATACTTCATCAACATCCTGCTGATAGACGGTAATTTGGCTTTGAAGGTTTAGCAACATCTCTTTTCCTTGATCCATGTCCTCGGTATGAAGTAATTCTTCAATCGCTTGATCCGATTTAAGGTTTGACTCTTTGATTGACTGAATCTCCTGATCCGTCAATTTGGCAGGATCTAACAGAATGTTCCGAATACTTTTCGCAGTCTTATTTACTTCACTGTATACTGTTGTAGACAAGCGAATTTTTTCATACCGAGTTACTGCAAGCTCACTGATTTTTTCGTTTTGATCATGAAGCATATAGATAGAAAAGTAGATAACGATAATCATAAGTATAAGTATTGCACCAAAACCAATAGAGAGTTTAGATCGAAGCCGCATGTTTGTCCTCCACTTTCCTTCATTATGTTATGTTCATTATACCTTGCACTGCATGTCGAATCGTGTAAATTGAGGGTGGGATTAATGAACATTTAAAAGTATTTTGAAGTAATAATATTTATTAAAAAGATAAAAAAGATAAAAAGCATATCCTTTTTATGATAAGATTTTTAAATGTTTCAAATGATTTAAATACTAAATTTACATTATAAAATTATGATTTAGTTTACCTTTAGTTTTTTCTGTTTTCGACTATCAAGTTTATAAATCAGTGCTAAGATTTCAGCTACGGCGACATATAGCTGTGGCGGAATTTCTCGATTCAGATCAATCTGAACCAAAGCATCGACAAGGGTTTCATTTTTCTGAATCGGAATTCCCTCTGCCTGCGCAACTTCAATAATTTTTTTGGCTAATTCACCTGTTCCGCGGGCTGTAACTTTAGGAGCCCCCGTGCCATCATAGCTTAAGGCAACAGCCTTTGGAGCGGATTGAGTCTCAGGCATAAATATCAACCCCCTGTTGCGGCTCTCCTGAAACAAAATTTTTAAATTCGGAATTCGTTTCCAGCTGAACTACGTCCAATCCTGTTAATCTTAACCCTAAATCTGCAAACCGCGCGACCGTTTCTGCCTTCAGCTCGCGGAGCAGAAGCTTCAACTCCTGTGGGTACGTTGTTAAAACGCGCAGAGAAAGGGAATTTTCACAGAGATAGGCATCAACTCCAACTTCCCCAAGGGCAGGAGTTTCTAGGCAAACTCCTATGCGGCAATGTGAGGAGTCGAGCGTTTTCTTGCGGCGATCACCCTGCAGCGCTATTTTAACTTCAGTAAGATTGTAATTTCCCTTCAAGGGAAGACTTAAGTAAATGTATGAAGGCGTAAGATTACTTAAATAGAGCTGCTGTCCAGTTATCTTTTCCAGCAACCCTAGAAATTTTGAGCTGACAGAATTATCAAGATCATTACTTCCCTTGCCGCTTAATACTTCTAAAAGCTGAGCCTTCACTGTATCTTTAAGATTTGCTAATTCAGTTTCAGGAGAATTTTTGGAAAGTAAGAATTCGGCTAAATTTCGCTCATAACCAATTCCTAGATGATTTAAAAAGTTACGAATTTGGGGCAAACCATTCTCACCGTTTAAATCTGACCAGGATGGAATAATCGCCGATAGTTTTTCTGCTAAACTTTGAAGCGGCAGTTCAGACAGAGGAGATGGCGAATTTGCTGTAACCTGTTCGGATAAACTTTGTAGTAGTTTTGCACCCAGGTTAGCAATAGTCTGCTCCGATAAACCCTGTAGTGTTTTTAAACTTGGGTCAGTGGAAGCCTGTTCGGATAAACTTTGTAATAGTTTTGCACCTAGGTTAGCAATAGTCTGTTCCGATAAACCCTGTAGTGTTTTTAAACCTGAGTCGGCTTGAATTTGTTCAGATAGAACTTGCAACAGCTTTGCCCCAATGTTAGCTAAAGCCTGCCCGGATAAACTCTGTAAGGCTTTCAAGCCCGGATTAGCTGCAACTTGTTCGGATAAAGCTTGCACCAGTTTTGTACCAAGGTTAGCTAATGCCAGCTCCGGTAAACCCTGTAGGACTTTCAAACCCGAGTTTGTTGAAACTTGTTCGGATAAACTTTGTAATAGTTTTGCACCTAAGTCTCCTGCAGTCTGTTCCGACGGGATGGGTATCATCTTTTGAGTAAAACTAAAGGAATCTTCTAATAGGGTTTTCCAATCCATTTTTCTTGCGGTGTTAATCGCTTGGGCTAGGTCTTGACTTAAGGATGAAAACCCTGTATTTATCTCTTTCCCGTTTTGAGCTATGCTTTCTTCCCGAGAAAGCAAGCCCGCAGTATCCGGTCCGTTAACTTCTTTGGCAAGAACAAGCTGCTGAGCATCTATTTCCTTAACCCTGGCCCAAAATTTATCCCCCGGTTGAGCCATGGTTTCTAAGATAGCTTCAAGGAGGTTGCCCTTAATATTTACAGTGCCTTTGCCTGAGGGATCGATGGAAACAATCTCCACAAAAAGGCGCTGTCCTTCACGCAGTTCATCCGGACTTAAATTGGTTAAACCATTGACTATATTTAAACCTTGGACATTCATCGCTCTTAACCTCAATTCCTAGGTTTAAACCTAGTCTCAGTGGGTCATTGATCCCTGTGTAAAAGGATGCAGCAAGGCATAGATAGCGCGGGTGCAGGGAGTTGCCACCTTTTTTTCATCCGCCATTTTAAGAATTGCACCTTGAAGGCTTTCTAATTCAAGAGGAAGTCCTTTTTGCAAGTCACGGTGCATAGAAGAAGTCATTTCCGGATTTGATTTCTTTATTTTATTGATCATCTGATTGGAGAAATCTTTAGAAAGTTTAATTTCTAACGTCCTGGCTAAGTTTGTAAGTTCTTCAACCAAATCCGTGAGAAATGCCAACGCAGCAGGATCATTTAAAGCTAAACCAATTGGATTACGGGTGGCTGTCGTGATACCGCTAAGCGTAACTAAGAATATATACTTAGTCCAAATCTCAGTTAGAATTTCCGACGTAAGTTTTACATTTACACCACTTGTTTTAAAAGTTGCTTCGACTTCTTGAAGGAATGAAGCATCTGTGGCCGAGCTTAATGATCCAAAAACAATATCCTGCATCATGCTCTTTTGAATAATATCACCCAATTCATTCAGGGTAGATTCTACATAACAAAGACCGCCAAGGATTTTTTCGCTGCCAAAACTGGAAACTAATCGTTCAATATGTTGTACACCGTTCATTAAGGGCAAGATTTTCGCACCACGGCGAACGAATGTTTCAAGATCTTTCATTGCTCCGTCGAGTTGATAATTCTTAACAGCGATAATTACTAAATCAGGATTCTCGACCTCGTCTGCGGAAAGAACACATTGAGGCTGAATCGTAAAATTACCATGAACACTTTGAATGCGAAGTCCCTCTGCTTCGAGTTGTTGTTTCCTCTTCTTACGAACTAAAAATGTCACAGGAACGCCTGCTTCAGCAAGTTTTCCTCCAAAGTAACCACCAACAGCCCCTGCGCCTATTACAACGATGTTCATTTCATACCCTTCTTTCAATCATAATCTGAGACATCGATTCGTTAGAATTTGGCCGCTGAGTTTAATGATCTAATCCTAGATTTATAAGATAAATTTGATTTGGATTTATATCATTCTTTATTCATTCTTTATCCATTCTTTATCCAAAGAATTTTTCCTGCCAAACCTTAAAAATAGATGGTAATTCTATTGTCTATCTATTCTATTTTTCTTCGATAATCGCTTTTTTACTACCCTAAAACGCTGTACTTTTGATATAATCGACATAGAAGATTCTAAGGAAAGGATTGGGAATTCTGAAAAAGATTATATTTTCATTGATTACGAGTTTATCGATCATATTAAGCTTACCAATATTTACACAAGCAAGTCCCTTGGCTTATCCAACAGAACGAATCGCAGGACAAGATCGAATTGAAACTTCTCTTAAAATATCTCAGAAAGGCTGGCAGAGCGCACAAACAGTCGTTCTTTGCGAATATTCCGATTACGCTGATTCTATTGCTTCAACTCCTTTTGCGGTCAGCGTTAATGCACCTCTTCTGCTGACTTCTGGTGATTCACTCGATTCTCGAGTCGTTCAGGAACTACAGCGCTTAAACCCTCAGAAAGTGATTCTCCTCGGCGGTAAGGCATGCTTAAAACCTTCAATCGAGGAAGAACTCACTCAATTATCATTCAACTACGAACGAATTGGCGGCAGTGACCGCTATCAAACCTCTATACTTCTGGCTAAACGCCTTAACAGCAATTCCTTAATATTAGCAAATGGGGATAATTTTCCGGATGCTTTGTCCGCTGCCAGTTATGCCGGGATTAAGCAAATTCCCATCGTTTTAACTTCAAGTTCCCTTCCCGGTTCAGTCATTACATATTATAAGGAAGCCAACCCGGATCACTTAATTGTTATCGGCGGAGAAGCAGTCGTTCCTTCTGAAGATTTGACTCAAAATAATCTTAAAGTTGAAACACGGTTGGGCGGGCAGGATCGTTACGAAACAAATGCAAAAGTCGTTTCTTTTATGAAAACCGCTTATGATTCCAACGATTTATTTTTAGCATCAGGGCAAACCTTTCCTGATGCCATAGCTGGAACTGTACTGGCCTCAAAATATAAGGCTCCCCTTCTCCTGACTGAAAAAAATGATATTCCTCCCTCCATTTACTCGCTGCTGCGTAATCATATGAAAGTTGAACAAGTACAAACCGGCAGCTCAGATGGTGCTGATTCAGTTAAAACTGGACAGA
Organism: Desulfitobacterium nosdiversum; assembly: GCF_049860565.1. Classification (GTDB taxonomy): domain Bacteria; phylum Bacillota; class Desulfitobacteriia; order Desulfitobacteriales; family Desulfitobacteriaceae; genus Desulfitobacterium_A; species Desulfitobacterium_A nosdiversum. The sequence continues at coordinate 2,723,132 of NZ_CP172056.1, read as the reverse complement.
TCACTGCTAATGGCGGCCTAAATCTTAGAGAAAATCCTACTACTGGAAGTAAAATTCTGCTTGCAATTCCAGAAGGAACAACAGTTACTATTAACGGTGAGCAAAGTCAATGGTACCAAACGACCTATCAATCTGCGACAGGGTGGATTTCAGCTAATTACGTGAAGATCGGGGCTCTTTCTCAGAATACAACCGATATAAGTGTTAATGGGTCTGTTTTACTTTTAGGCGGACAAGGTGTAATCAGCACAAATACTGAAAACATCCTCGAGGGAAAATCGTCCTCCTCATATAGTGACAATTTAAAGGACTTTCCTTCTCTTCCAAATGCAATTAATACTGATCCTCCTTCCCGAGGCGACAGTACAACAACCACTCCAGGTAACACAACAACTCCTATTCAAACCGATGACCCATCCAAAGAAGTTCCCATTGATCCCTTTAATGGATACCCTGCAAATGCTTTAGCCGGAAAAACGATTTTAGTCGACCCCGGACACGGCGGTCCAGATACCGGGGCCATAGGGCCTAATAAGACTACGGAAAAAAATAATACTTTAGCGATTTCCCTAGCCTTGCGTGATATCTTAAAACAGGCTGGAGCAACCGTCATTTTAACAAGGGATAAGGATATTTCTCCTGCCCCGGATTACTCGGAAATAGCTGATCTTCAAGCTCGAGTTGATATCGCGAAAAATAGCAATGTCGATTTATTTATTTGCATTCACAATGATTCATTCACCAATCCTGATGTTCAAGGAACATCAACTTACTATTCTGCTGATAATCCAAAGAGCAATGAAAGCTTACATCTTGCCAACAGCATTGAAACAGCAGTTCTTGATACGATTAAATCCAACAACCGGGGTGTTAAAGAAGCTGGCTTCTATGTTTTGCGCAATACGTCAATGCCTGCTATTCTTCTCGAGACTGAGTTTATCTCAAATCCTTATGCAGAAGCCAGATTACAAGATCCTATATTCCAGAAAAATGTGGCAGCCGCCATCTTTCATGGTATCTATAACTATTATAAAAATCCTCTTCCTCAGCCTTAATAGTCAATAAGATTAACCCTAAAATAATAATTATCCCTTATCCTTGAGATAATCTCTACGGATAAGGGATTTTCTTGTTTATGATTAAAATATTTAATTAAATAATTACGAGTACTTAAACGCGGAAATCTTTGACAAGTTCATTCAGATTCTCCGCTAAATTGGCAAGATCTTCGCTGGCCTTGCTTAGATTAAGCATAATATCATTTTGCTGTTCTACGTTACTGGTAACGGTGCTTGTATTTTGGGCAACCGTTTGCGTAATCATTGTAATGTTCGTCACAGCAGTTGCAACTTGTTCAATTGAAGATGACTGTCTTTGAGCTGAAGCCGCTATTCTATTGATTATAGTGTCAAGTTCGATAACGGACTGCTCAATCATTTTAAAATCCGCCTCGACTTGTGATGTCAGCGTTTTACCTTGTTGAACCTGCTCCGCACCCGCTCTCATTTTTTCAACTGCTGTTAAAGTTCCCTTTTGAATTGTTAGAACAAGATTAGAAATTTGACCAACTGCACGACTGCTCTCTTCCGCGAGTTTTCGAACCTCTTCGGCGACAACAGCAAAGCCGCGACCCTGCTCTCCTGCTCGGGCAGCCTCTATCGCAGCATTTAAAGCCAAAAGGTTTGTTTGATCGGCAATTGCATTAATGGTTTGGGTAATCAGCCCTATTTTTTCTGAAGTCTGATTTAAATCTTCAATAGCCTGTGCTGTATCCTGAGTTGCAACTTCAATGGTATTCATGGATTCTAAATTGCGAAAAACATTTTCCTGTCCTTTAATAGCCAAGTCTTTAACATTTTTGCTGGCTACGGCGCCTTTTTCTGTCTCATTTGCAACAATTTTAGAGCTTTCAGCAACCTCCAGCGAGGCAGCACCCGTTTCTTCAGCGCTTGAGGCGTTTTGCTGCATGCCGCTTGATATTTCTTCAACCGAACGAGCGATCTCATTCATTTTGCTTTGACTGTCCTGAGTAGAAGCCGTTAGCTCTTCAGCTGCAGATAATACTGTTTGAGCTGTTTGAGTAACTCTTGAAACAATTTTTCTTTGATTGGCTATCATCTCATTGAAAGATTCGCTTAAATGAGCAATTTCATCGTTACCTTTGACTTTAACCTGAACCGTAAAATCACCTTGAGCTGCTTTGCCAAATTCTTTGGCTAAATTAAGAATCGGTGTAATAAGCAGACTACTCATAAACAGGGTAATTAATAAACTAAGGGTTAGGCCTATCCCGCCAACAATGGCAACTTTTTTAATAATAGATAATAAAGCCGCCCTGACATCGACGCTCTCCAAGGCTTGCTGCCTGAAATTATCGACCTTTGTATTGATTTGAAGTGCTGTCTGATCAAAATCGTTCATAATTTTATTGCCCGCTTCCGGACCACCATCAAGGTAAGCTTGGGCCATTTTTTTCCCGACGGTATAATAGCTGTCAAACGATGATTTTAGATCATTAAACTCTTTTGCCTGTGACGGATTTAAAGCCGAAAGATCGTTCAAGGTTTGATCAAATTGTTGCGCCCAATTCTCAGCTTCTTTAAACCCCTCCACTGAACCTTCTTTATCACGCGTTGCACTAACGTCCGTTAAATATTGTTGAACCTGGATAACCGATAATTTTAATTGATCAGCCTTAACAGCGGTTTCGATCCCCTGACTGACTGAGTTAAACGAAAAAAAAGTATAGCCAAGAATGAAAACAACAAAGATAAAAATCATGGCTATAATCCCTAGAAATTTTGATCGGATGCTCCGCAAAGTGCTTCCTCCTCCGTTACTTTTTGTAATTTCGATTATTTCGACAGGACTCAGATAATTTCCTTTAAGGTAAATAATAAATTTAACTCACTTTCTTGGATTGCATAACAATTGCACAACTTACCTATATCTACTAAAATAGAGTTTATGCAAATAAAACGGATGTAAGTGAGGGTATTCGAAGAATGGCATCTAATAAGCCTAAGTTTTATGCGGTTAAGGCAGGTCGAGAAACAGGGATTTTTACGACGTGGGCTGAATGTGAAAAAGCAATCCGAGGATTTTCCGGCGCCGTTTATAAAAAATTCGACTCAGAAAGTGCCGCTCAAGAGTGGTTTAGCGACAATCGCAGCTCACTGAGAGAAACCTCACTTGCAACAGATTATGAGGTTTATACTGATGGAAGTTATATCAGCGGGCAATATTCTTGGGCCTATGCCTTTGTAAAAGACGACACAGTCATTTACGAAGACAGCAATGTTGGTAAAAATCCTGAAGCAGCCGTGATGCGTAATGTAGCAGGTGAAATTGCAGCCGTTCTTCATGCTGTGAAACGGGCGGCCGAATTAGGGGTAACTATCCGTATCTATCATGATTATGCTGGAATTGCATTTTGGGTTACCGGTGAATGGAAAACCAAAAATGAATTTACGCAACAATATGCAAAGCTCATGAACAAATATCAGGGAGTTTATGTCTTTGAAAAAGTAAAAGCCCATACTGGCAATAAATTCAACGAATATGTAGATAAAAAGGCTAAGGCCTCACTAGGTATCTCCGAATAACATAATCTCAACCTAATATAGTCATAATGAAAAAAGAACCTAGACGTTCAATTAACTACGTCAATGGTTCTTTTTGTTCATCCAAACGGCTTAATGCAATATTTAAAGCCTCTTGAACAGTCTGAGCATAATCTATCTTAATGCTTCTTCTTTCATCCAGGTAAGCTTCCTCATAAGCCACAGTTCGAATCTTCCCTGCCCATCCGCCTGAGGGTTCAAGAACAACAACAGGTTTTCGATTAAGATACGCTGCGGACAATTCTCCGAGAGTACCATTACCCCCGCCAATCATTATCAATACATCGGAGGAATGAACGAGAATTAAACTCCGATAATCAAAGCTTAACCCCGTTGTAATGGGTATATCAATGTAGGAGTTGCCCTGTTCTCGTGTGTCTCCAGGTAAAATGCCTACTACGAGGCCATTCGCTTCCTTGGCACCTTTCGAAGCATATTCCATAATTCCGCTGGTACCTCCGCTGAAGAGGACACATCCTCTCTGCGCGATTTCCTTTCCCAGTTCCACAGCTAAATCACGCATTTCCTGCGGTATCTCTCCAGATTGTCCAATTACACCAATACGAATCATTATAAACTCACTTCTTTGTTAGAATTTACAAAACAGCTTTGCCGACATAAATAAAACTGTTACGATAAGAATTCTCCGAATCCATTTTTCCCCTTTGCTCACCGCAAAGTTGCAGCCAACCCAAGCTCCAATCCCTTGCCCTAATGCAAGGAGCAAGCCATAGTACCATTGCACATCACCATGTAAAATATACGTGATTAAAGATACAACCATACTTAATCCAACAACAAGAACCTTTATACTGTTTGCTTTAACAAGTGACAACCCAAATAGTGTATTCGTAAAAGCGATAATAATAAAGCCAATCCCGGCCTGAATAAAGCCGCTATAAATTCCGATCAAGATAAAACCGAAGACACCGATAATCTTTTGCTTTGTATTCAACTGTTCATTAGAGTCTTCATTATTCTTTTTAGGGCTCGGCCTTAAAGTTACCCAAAGCACAATTAACATGACAAAAGCCAGGATTTTATTAAAAACTGCATCAGGTGTGTAAATCGCGAGCTTTGCACCAATAACCGAGCAGAACATGGCTGGTATTCCTAAGAGAAGTCCCAAGCGCCAATCAAAAAATCCTTTACGTCGAAAATTCCATACTGCAACCCCGCTTTGCACGGTTAAAGCCACTCGATTTGTTCCGTTCGCCACGGCTGTTGGCAGACCTAAAAAAATGAGAAGAGGCAAGGTTAATAATGACCCTCCCCCTGCTACAGTATTAAGAAAACCTGCAAATATACCAACAATTAAAAGTAAAATAATCTCCATGCGTTTTCCCCAATCAACAAGTTTTTAGAAAGTACTACTAGTTAATATTTTAATTATAAGCTACTTTTTAAGATACATATAAACTTATCATTCGTTAAACATTTTGTAAACTTCAAAATTATTATGTTTAAGAAGATGTATTCCACAATTATTTCTAAAGAAAAAGGAACTGTGCACATTGATCTCTTCAAACATGTGCAACAGCCCCTCCTTAAAAGGCAGAAAAGCTGTGATTAAACCTTTTACTGAATTTCACTTTTTCCTTTTTCCTTAAGAACCTTATTCAGTACTTCTAAATTCACAAGATTTTTCGTATCAGGTTTTTCTTTAATGAAGCCAGTATTTACGGATAATGTGACAAAGTCTAAAATAGAATCCTTCTCCGGATTGTTTGTGATTGTTAAACGTCCAAAGGCTGCATCAAGGATTTCTTTCGACAACGGCTTCTTCGTTAACTCTGTAATTTGAGCATTAACCGTTTGTTTTGCCTCATCCTTATGCTGATTGATATAATCCGTGAGCTCAACATGATTCTTTACGAAATTTTCTACAATATCAGGATGCTCTTTTAGGAATTGAGTTCTTACCACAATAACTGCAGTTGTGTAATTTCCTTCTCTCCAAACTTGATTGTAATCAAGAACTACATTGGCATTAATATCCTTAACAAGAGTCGAGCCCCAGGGCTCTGGAACCAGTGCGGCATCGATTTCACCTTTATCCAGAAGGGTCTTAATATCCGGATTATCAGCTTGCCTGATCTCAACAGTTCCTCCCTTGGTCGTGTCTGTCAACCCATTTATTTGCAGCAAATTCCTTAAAGATAAGTCCTGAGTGTTGCCAAATTGAGGAACCGCCACTTTTTTACCGCTTAATTCTTTGACATCTTTGATGGGCAAATCCTTTCGGGAAACTAAAATAGCTCCTGCATCCGTTGCTCCTGCAATAATTTGGATATCTCCTTTTGATTTAGTATAGCCATTGATCGCAGGTCCTGGTCCGATGTAACCAATATCGACTTCCCCTGCAAATAATGCTTCAATTTCCGCGGGCCCGGCATTGAATTGTTTCCATTCAATTTTATTAGAATCTCCGATAGCTTTTTGAAACGAGCCATTTGCCCGGCCGATCAATGCCTGAGAGTGTGTAATATTAGGGAAAAATCCGACTCGGACATTTGTACTTTTGACCGCACCTGAATTTGTTGTTTGAGTTTGAGTTCCACATGCAGTTACAAGTCCTGTAAGTAGAGATAAAATAAGAACGAAAACAGTATAATAAAGTTTTTTGGGTTTATTCACATTTCTTCCTCCATTTTTTAGTTTTCCTATCATTTTTATATGATTTTGAGGTAAAAAAATTTAGTTCAAATCACCTCCAATTATAATCGGATAAGCACTCGGCTAGATTTAACAAGCTTTAACCTAACCAGCCGAGTTTCTTATCCAAAAATTCATTTCTTTGAGTCAAGTAAAAGATAACCGGCTTAACCTTACTTTATATAGTAAAATCTTTACGACTTGATTCTAACGCTTGTTTAAAGCCTATGGTACGATGCTTGGAAAACTCAAGCCATTGACTCGCAAATTCTTCTTCTTTCCGTTTATGGTTCTCTAACTCTTTATAGCTCTTCAGCATATTTTTATAATCCTCAAAAGACTTAAGCTTAAATGTTAAGCCTAAAACATTGAGATGGGCTACCGCTTCATAAGAATATTCATGGAGCAAAACTATATCCTCGAACTTGGAGTTGCGAACTTTGACAATAAGCTCATTTTCTAAATCCAAAAGATTAAAGTTTACAGGATAGGAATACGTGTCTCCGGCAATAGGAACAGAATCGCCTGATGTATAACTCCGAGGATTTCGTCTTACTTTTTGAATTTCCTGTCCTGGAAGGAACATGAAGTATTCATCAAAACAATGCGCAGTTACTTCTAAAGCTCCCTTTACAAATTTATCATCTGCGGCCAGAGCCTTCACAAGACCGGAAACGATCCCGCCGCCACAGACATCATAGCCATCGACAAGAACAAACCTTCCTGTATGCTGATTCACATGAAATGGGTCAAAAGTCACACTATCCTTTGTTTTTAAAATGACTTCGGCAACATCATTTGTTTTTACCGCAACCGCATCTTCATTGGTATTCAGTGTCGTAGCATCAATGACTTTATTGATAGCAAATATTTCACATTCGACTTCCTGAGTCGCAAGTTTTAGCTTATACTTTTTGTTTTCAACAAGACTTTGTTTCCCCATCCAAAATAAATTAGCCTCGAAAAAATTGGAAACGAGGGGCGGATTTTCAAGATGAGAAATGAATTCACCGCGCTTATTAAAAAACTCATCTTCTACCGTAATACCAACAGACATACCCGCTTCAACTGTATCAGCACGGTCCTTTTCTACCCATGCCTCGATTGATTTAACTCGAGTCACGCGATTACTGGGAGAGATCAAAATTTGATCACCGACCCGTAATCGCCCTGATTCAATTCTTCCGGCGATAATTCGCCGTGCATCGAATTTATAAACATCTTGAATCGGGAATCTCAGATCTATATTTTCTAACCCTTTTCCCTTTTCAAAATCGTCGATCGCCTCAAGCACGGGCTTTCCTGAATACCAGGGCATATTCTTTGACTTTTCAATCATGTTATCGCCATAGAAAGCAGAGATCGGGATATATTTCAAAGGAAATACATTCAAATTATTGAGAAATCGATTCATTTCATATTCAATCTCAGTAAACTTCTCTTCAGAGTAACCGATCAAATCCATCTTATTCACGAGCACATAAACCTTTTTGATCCCTAAGAGCGAAAGGATATAGCCATGGCGTTTCGACTGTTCCTGAATCCCCTCATTGGCATCAACGATCAGCAAAGCAGCCTCTGCATTAGCCGCACCGGAAATCATATTTTTGAGGAATTCCTTGTGTCCTGGTGCATCAATAATGACATAATCCCGCTTAGCCGTTTGAAACTGGATCTGAGTCGTATCAATGGTAATCCCTTGCTTTTGTTCTTCCTCGAAGGCATCCAGAAGGTAAGCGTATTCGAAAGGCTTCCCTTTCTCTTTGGAAATTCGCTTTACCCGCTCGATGGCCCCTTCGGGGATGGAGTGTGTATCATGAAGCAAGCGCCCGATGACCGTCGATTTACCGTGATCGACATGGCCGACAACGACAATATTCAATGTATCCTTTTCATTTTCCATTCGCTATTACCCTTCCTCTTACATATATCCGTCTTTGCGCAGTTTTTGCATAGCATAGGCATCTTCCTGGTCCTGGGCACGCCCGGCGCGTTCGCTGACTGTGGTATGCTTGAGCTCTTCAATAATTTCTTCGACGGTCGAAGCGGTGGATTCGATTTGACCGGTACATGGAGCACAGCCTAAACTGCGGTAACGCTTGCCATTTTTCGAGAAATAGAGGTCAACCACAGGAATATTTTCACGGGCAATATAGCTCCAAATATCGAGCTCATTCCAGTGCAAGATTGGATGAACACGAATATGATTTCCTTTCGGAAAATCCGTTTTAAATTGATCCCATAGCTCAGGTGCTTGGTTTGTATAATCCCATTCCGAGTTCTGATTGCGTTCACTGAAGACACGTTCTTTGGAACGCGACCCTTCTTCATCGCGCCTGATTCCTAAGATGAGACCTTCAAACTCGTATTGGGTAACCACTTGCTGGAGACCTTCAGTCTTCAGGGCTTTGCAACATTCCAGCCTTCCACGCTGCGGTCCCATACCTGCGGCCAAGGCTTCCTCGTTTTTGTGAACAATTAAGTCTAAGTTATATTCTTTGGCCACTCGGTCGCGAAATTCAATCATTTCAGGAATCTTATACGTTGTGTCAACATGAATAAGGGGAAAAGGACAATGTCCAAAAAAGGCTTTATTCGCCAACCACAAAAGAACGGTTGAGTCTTTTCCGATTGACCACAGCATACCGAGCTTCCCGAATTTTTTATAAGCTTCTCTCAAAATAAAGATACTATGGGCTTCTAACTGATCAAGATGATCCATGGCAAGTCCTCCTGTTAATATCGATTGGGATCTTTAAGGTTAATGGTGATTTCCACCGTTTCTCCCTCCGCTTTGTAGATAGTCCAGTGCAAAAGATCCCTTTCCTTTCGGGTCTGCATATATCCACCCTGTCCGCCGATATCCGCACCTAAATAGAATTGAATTGCACCAAAAGCACATTCCTTTAAGCAAGAGGTACATCCCCAACACTCCTTGGGATATTTGATATATGACTTTCCGAATTCATCCTTATAAATCAAACTTCCGGGGCAAACCTTCAGACATTTGCCGCAGCCGGTACATTGTTCACGATCAATGGTGATGCTCATAATTCACGTCCTTTGTTACAAGATCCCGGTATAAAATCTCGATCTTTCCCTGCTGATAACGCGAATTTACGTATTTCAAAAAGTGCTGGTCGTCTTTTTCGGGGAAATCCGCATTCTCCTGGAAACAGTGCCACCGTGTTTCTCGACGCGCCAGCAAGTGCTCAATCAACGTTAAACAAACATAAAGACGGTCGATAACTTCATAGATGAGCATAAGCTCATGCAAGTCCCCGGCTTTTAGGGTTTGACTGATTTTGAGCAACTCTTTAATTTTTACTTTAGCGAGATTCAGCTTTTGGCTATTCACTAAATAGTTGGAGGATATCCCTCCGGCATAGATATCCATAACCTTTTGCATAGCCTCTTCAAGCTGTTCGATCGAGTAACGGCTTGGATGGGACGGGTTTAAAAAGGCCTGAACCTCATCCCGTTTTTGCCGAACTTCCTCAGCGTCAACTGAAGGAAGGGATAAAACCATTTCTGTTTGAGCTGGGGTTTTATCTTTTAGATAATTTAAAGCTGCAAGTGCGGCGATTTCCCCTTCGGCAAAACAACCCGTTACATATTTCTGCGGACTCCCCCCGGCCACATCCCCGGCTGCATATAGTCCTTCAAGTGTGGTTGCCCGCCAGGTATCAACCCAATACCCGCTGGCAGTATGTCCGCCGACAATATACGGTTCCGTTCCTTCGATTTCGACGTTCTCCTGAGACGGTCCCTTTCCGCTTTCAAGCCATTTTAAGGTTTGGGCAGGTGCCATATTGAGATACGCTTTATACAAGTCCTGTTCAACTGCAGGTGACTTGCCTTTCGTTTCCAAATAGCACGGACCTCGGCCTTGAAGGTTTTCCATGACCGTCGAGTACATCCGAATAGGAGTCGAGGGCACCCCGTAATTGGTCTCATAAAGCTCCCCCCGTCCATTGACCTGGGGTGCTCCGACACCTTGGGCAATCGTTCCCGTAGGGGCAATGGTATCTTTACACCTTAAGGCAATAAAGCGCATCTCGAAGGTGGTCATCTCTGCACCGGCACGTATTCCCATCGCATAACCCGCACCTGTATTAAACGGAGAATACCACATTTTATGGCGGGAAAACCCAGGGTTATTTGGCCGATAAAGTCCTGCAGCCCCGCCGGTGCTGCAAATGACAGCGTTCGCTCGAATGGCATAAAAAATATTTTCATCCAGGGAAAAACCGTAAGCCCCAATGACCCTCTTGTCTTTAAGCATATAATCGATGATGTTGACGCGATTCAGAACCGTTATTTGTTTCTGTTTTTCCACAGCAGCGGCAAGAAGAGGCTTAATGTTCTCCCCATTGATTTTGATATTGCGCCGTCCCCGAGCAACGTACTCTCCCCGCTCATCCTTTTGAATGACCAGGCCTAGGCTTTCCATTTTTGCCGTAACTTGATTCAGCCGCTGAGCAAGGGAATAAACGAGATCCTCGCGAATAACACCTGCGGCATCCTTGCGAACATAATTCAGGTATGTATCAGGGGTTTCTCCTTTGACGATATAAGCATTTAGAGCATTGACACCGGCGGCCAGACAGCCGCTGCGTTTAATATTCGCCTTCTCAGCAATGAGCACCTGACAGGAAGATTGCTCTGCCAGCGTGAGGGCAGCAAAGCAACCTGCTGTCCCACCGCCGATGATCAGGATATCCGTTGTCAATTCTCTGATTTCTAAGTTCATGTATTTACTCCGCTTTCTTATGACGTTTGGATCAATAATTGAGTCGCTGCCTTACACTTAAAGCTGTGCTAGGGCATTCAGAAAATCATCAATAATATCTTCCACATCTTCAAGTCCGGCGCTGACACGAATGAGATCCTCGTAGACTCCCATCTTCTCTCGTTCTTCCAGAGTGTTCGCTTCATAGATGGTAGAAGCAGGATGCACCACTAAAGTCCTTGCATCACCAATATTGGAAGCATTTAGAGCGAATTGAAGATGATTGATAACTTTAAAAGCATTTTCCTTTGAACCGGCGCGAAGGGTCAAAAGGCCTCCGAATTTACTTGAGAATTGTTCTTTGGCTACCCTGTGATACGGGTTATCCTCGAGTCCCGGATAATTGACAAAATTCACCTTTGGATGATCCTTCAAGGCTTGTGCGAGTGCTAAAGCATTAGCACAGATACGCTCCATACGCAGTCCAAGCGTCTCAAATCCCAAGCTCGTAAGATAAACATTTAACGGAGCACTGCACGTTCCAAAATCCTTAAAAATCGTCTTGCGCAATTTTGCGAGAACCATAAATCGTCCAAATTTCTGAAAGGGTTTAAATCCAGGGTACTTCTCAATATCCCAATCCGTTCGTCCACTCGCAATAATAACGCCGCCTATTGAATTGCTGCTGCCGTTAATATATTTGGAAGTGGAGTGAATCACTATATCTGCCCCAAGCTCGAGGGGATGAATGAGGTATGGTGTTGTACACGTACTATCGACAACTAAAATAATTCCGTTTGCATGGGCAAACTCGGCAATACGTTTAACCTCCGGAACATCAAGCTTAGGATTGCCGAGAGTTTCAATAAAGATCAAGCGTGTTTCTTTTGAAATTGCTGCTGCAAAAGCTTCAACAGTACTTTCGGCCAAGAATGTTGATCGAATACCCAGCGCCTTAAAACTTTCGAATAAAGCATACGTCCCGCCAAAAATGCCGCTGCCCGCTAAAATCTGATCTCCGCTTTGCAGGCAATTCAGAACAGCCATGCTTATTGCAGCCATACCGGAAGCACAAGAAACGGCTCCGACTCCTTTTTCTAAAAAAGCCATTCGACGTTCAAAGCTTTCGATAGTTGGGTTGTTGAGTCGAGTATAGAGAAAACCCGGCTCACGTCCGGCAAAAATCCTCTCCATCTCTTCCGCTGTTTTATGGGCAAACGCTGTGGACTGATAAATCGGAATCGTTGTAGCCCCTGAATGAGGATCCTCCTTGAAGTTGCCATGAAGCAGCGATGTGTTGAATTTCACGGCTAGTCTTCACCCTTTTCTACGTAGACGGTGTAAGTCTCATCCTGATTGTTTATGACTCCAAGAATTATATGATTTTCCTCCGTTAAACTGCGGGGCACATTCTGAATCGGCTCACCGGAATTCATACGAATTTCTAAGATTTCACCTGTTTCAAGCTCTTCCATTGCCACCTTAACCTTGACAAAGGTAATTGGACAGACTACATTCGTGATATCTATAGAGTCATCGGGCTTGATGCTCATTGCTTCAAAGCCTCCTTTAATTCTTTCTCAAATTCTTCCCAGCCTACGCGGTTAAGGGTTTTCCCGAAACGTTCACCTGATTTACCATGTTTCTTAAAGAATTCGAGCGTCTGATCGGTAACCTTGAAAAGTTCATCTTCCTCAAAAATCATCGGCAATATGGATTTACCGGTTGCAATTTGGTTTCCAAAGAGTCCGCCGAAATATAACGTATATCCATTTTTTCCTGACCAAGCCTTTGTCGGGCAGGATTTAACACATTTTCCGCAGAAATTGCAGGGATCCAGATCAAGGATGACCGATTTATCCTCATGCTTGACTTGGATCGCTTTTTTGGGGCAAACAGCTTCACATAATCCGCAAAAGGTGCAGGGGGCTTCTTCCCATTTTGGCTGAATTCCTCCTTTTATGCCAAGGTCATTTTCCTCTGCCTTCAAACAGTTGTTATTGCAGCCCGTTACTCCAAATTTGAATTTATGGGACAGCTCTCGGCCTGCATATCTCAGATCCAACTTTTCAGCGATTTGGATCGTATCAATCAAGCCATTGGGACAGACGGTTGAACCTTGACAAGCGGTAATAGTGCGGACACGCGGACCGCATACTCCGGTTAGCAGCCCCACTGTTGCCATTTCCTGTTTGACTTTCTCAATATCCTCAAGCTTGATAAAGGGAATCTCTATCCCTTGGCGTGAGGTTAAATGAACGTAACCATGTCCGTATTTTTCAGCGATTTCGTATACTTTTTTTAAATGCTCAGCGGTAACTTGTCCGCCTACGACCTTTAAGCGCATCGAAAAATGATCTTTTTGAATTTGGCGCATTAGGCCGCCAGCTTTTAAGGCTTTATAATCGACCTTTGACATCAATCTCTTCCTCCTCAGCTCATATGAAACTATTTATATCTGGGTCGTGTAGCTTCACGCATATCCACTCACTTAATTGCTACAGAGCTTGCGCACTCGCTTCCGCGGGAGCTATCTTCAGCGGATAAGCATTCTTTGGAGATAGCCGCTTCGAGCAAAAATGTCCACCGGACACTTTCGTGCCAAACCTCAGGGTAATACCTGATGTTAACCACTGGCTCCGCTAACCCACAGAAACGTCGTACGCTTTATCGCTCCTCCGCGAAATCGTTCGTTTCTATGCGAGAAGCTATGCTTACTGGTCTTTAGGTCTTTACACTAGGTTCTATCTTGTGAGTAAAGCATAACTTCTCTTCGCTTGCTGCCTTTTCTTTAATTTTGAAGCTTTTAAGCACAGGCTTGACTTTGTCCTTTAGCGATAAGATGAAATAACTTGCTTCAGGATCAAAGGCTAAACGAATATCTTCCTGTGAAGGTCTTGAAGGCGAACTGGGATGGCTGTGAAAATTTCCGAGCAGCTGCCAGTCTTTGCTGCGGATAGCTTTAATTGCTGCAAACTGTTCTTTGGGATCCATAGAAAAATGCTCCGGACTTTGATCGATATTCGTGAGATAATAGACTTCTTCGATGATCTTCATGTCATTCTCGACCCGGCCTGCCAATAAACCACAGGCTTCATTCGGCAGCTTCTCCCGAGCATATGAAATGATCTCCTGGTAATGGTGATTTTTCAAAAGAATGGTCATGGCAAATTACCTCGTTTATTTTAAATCGCATTGAGCTTGTTCATAATCAATGAGTTCAGTAATTGTCGGGTGATCACCGCAAACTTGACAATTTGGATTATCCGCCAGCTTGATCTTTTCAAATTCCATGGACAAGGCGTCATAGGTAAGCAGATATCCGGTGAGCAGCTCACCGATGCCCAGGATATATTTGATCGCCTCAGTGGCTTGAATAGTACCGATAATTCCGCCTATAACACCCAGCACTCCTGCTTGTTTACAGGTCGGAACCACATTTGGCGGGGGTGGATTATGGAAGATACAACGATAACAAGGACCTTGTCCAGGAACATAAGTCATGGTTTGACCCTGAAAACGAATGATCCCTGCATGGGAAAAGGGTTTCTTCAAAAAGACACATGCATCATTGATTAAGAACTTTGCCGGAAAATTATCCGTTCCGTCAATGATAAAGTCATAGTCCTGATCCTTAATGATTTGCTCAATATTTTGAGCACTTACCCATTCCTGATAGGTTACAACATTAATATCAGGATTCATAAGATGGATTGTTTCCTGCCCGGAAACAACCTTCGGCTTGCCTACATCCCCGGTAAAATGAATAATCTGGCGTTGAAGATTAGACAAATCGACGACGTCATTATCAACTAATCCAATGGTTCCTACCCCGGCAGCCGCTAAAAACATTGTGGCCGGAGCTCCAAGTCCGCCTGTACCAATAACAAGGACTTTACTGTCTAATAATTTTTTCTGTCCTTTAGCTCCGACTTCTTTCAGGATAATATGTCGGGAATACCGATCAAGCTGTTCATCTGTAAAAGCCATCCTTGATCCCTCTCTTCCTTAAATTTCTATAACTAGGCTCTAATAAGTCTTTAGGTCAGAAACTCCCGCCCCCCATGAAATAAAGAAATTCAATCGTATCCTGCTCCTTCACCCGGACCTCGTTGAACCGCCCTTGATCCACGAGTTCTTCATTAACCTGTACAGTTACATAATCAGGCATTTCGACCTCCTGAATTACGAGAAGTTCTTTAATTGTCACTTCTTTTTCTAAGGTAACTTCTTTCCCGTTGACTTTGATTATCAAAATAGTCATCCTTTCTCTTATGCTGCTCTTTCTAAGCCCCATTTTTGTCGAACATTAATTTCCAAACGTCCAAAGACGAGGTTGTCAACCACAAGTCCCAAAACAATAATAACGACCATCACAGCCATAACCTGACTGATATCTGCCAAATCCCTTCCTACCATAAGCACTTGGCCAAGTCCTTTTGTAGATGAAAGCATTTCACCTGCCATCAGTGCCCGCCATGCAAAAGACCAGCCTTGTTTCATTCCGGAAATAAATGAAGGAAGGCTCGCGGGAATAATTACGTTCGGATAAATATTAAACCCCTTGGCGCCCATGGTCTTCGCTGCCCGTATATAGAGAGGATTGATATTTTTAATCCCTGATTCTGTAGCAATAGCAATGGCAAAGGTTGAACCAATGGTAATCACGAAGAGGATGGAGCTCTCATTTAACCCAAACCAAAGAATCGCAAAAGGTAACCAACAGATGCTCGGAAGAGTTTGAAGTCCTAGAATAATAGGACGTAAATTATCATTAAGGTATTTAAATTTAACCAGAATGAAGCCTATGATTACGCCGAGTACAAGCGAAAGCAAATACCCCAAAATAATACGCCGCATACTGGATAAAATAGCGATTCCTAATGTATGATCCAAAATCATATGCCAAAGTGTATGAAAAACGGAAACAGGCGAAGGGAAAATATAGGCTTTCCATATCCTAAAAACATCAACTCCAAGCTTATAAACGAATTCCCACAGAAGAATCACCAGCAGATAAAAGATGATTCTTCCCAGCACTCCACTCAAGGTCGAATTCCTCTTGAGCAACCTTTTCTACCTCCTCTTTCAGATCATTCATGATCTCTGCAACTATAGCTCTCAATTGAGCATCTTCGAGGTAGCGCGGCCTTTCTAAGTCCAAACGAAACTCAGCTTTTATCCGCCCCGGATTCGCTGCCATAACGACAATCCGATCAGCGAGTAAAACGGCTTCCTCAACACTGTGTGTCACAAAAATAATGGTTTTATGGGTCTGCGACCAAATACGCTGCAGCTCATTTTGTAAAATGCGTTTAGTTTGGCTGTCAAGCGCTGCAAACGGTTCATCCATCAGGAGAATCTCTGAATCCAGCGCTAAAGCACGTGCAAGCGCAACCCTTTGCTTCATTCCGCCGGATAGTTCGTGAATATATGAATTTTTAAACTTAGTAAGATGAACCATTTTTAAATATTTTAAAGCTTTTTCTTGGCGTTCGTGTTTAGGAACTCCGGCAAGCTTCATCCCAAATTCAACATTATCGATGACTTTCAGCCAAGGAAACAAAGCAGATTCCTGAAACATTACAACACGATCCGGACCAGGACCAGATATTTGTTGCCCATTTAAGCTCACTTCACCTGAGGTCGCTTCGTCTAATCCTGCAATGATATTTAGAAGAGTAGATTTACCGCATCCCGAGGGACCTAAAAGACAAACGAACTCGCCTTTTTCTACCTGAAGCTTGACCTCATCAAGAACATGTATGGACTGACGCTTATTAAAATAATCTTTTGTTATTTTTTTAATAACTAAACTCATAATGCTCCCTCCTTATTGTCTATATAACATATTAGTTTACTATGCTTTATGGGTAAAAAAATATCGATGTATTAAAGCCAAAATAAAAACAAAACAACACGAAATGAATTATTAGTATTTTTACTAGATTAGTTGGTTTTATTAGTATGATAATACCGTGATGCAACTTAAAAGTCAATCAGAAGATTTAAGTTCAGTTGATTTACTATATTAGAAATAGGGCACCCTTTATACAACAGGTGCCCCAAAAAATGTTCTGGATTATACTAAACTAATAAGTTCCTTTGCACTCTTTTCGTCAGAAATTTAAGCCACTCTTTAACATCATCCGTTAATAATTCCGAGGCAAACTGCCATTTCCAGTTATCTCCGACAGTCCCAGGTGTATTCATCCGCGCTCCATCATCCAAGCCAAGGATATCTTGAAGCGGTAATATGACCCATGCTGCTTGACCCTCAAACATCTTCTCTATCAAGGCGCGACATTCTTGTCTGATTTTGATCTCCTCAGTCTCACCGACCAGGTCAGATTGCATTTGCAATATGCGCCATCCCAGCAACGTATTGTTATCATGTGTTCCTGAGTAATAAATAAATTGAGGCTCTAAGTCGGCGACTTCGTGCAGAGGTGTAAACTGAACAACTTTCATTCCCGGCAAACCAAAGATCTGGCGAAGTGAATCGACTTCCGGTGTGATAACCCCTAAATCCTCAGCAATTAACGGCAATTCACCAAATTCGCTGATTAAGCTTTCCATAAAACGCTTGCCTGGGCCCTTCAGCCATCTTCCATTAATCGCCGTTTCTTCTTCAGCATCAATCTCCCAATACGCCTCAAGCCCCCGGAAATGATCAACCCGTACATAATCGAATATGCTTAAAGAATGTTTAAGCCTTTTTTTCCACCAAACATAGTCTGAAGCCGCTAGGGCTTCCCAATTATAAACCGGATTATCCCAAAGCTGTCCCGTCTTACTAAAGTAGTCGGGTGGGACACCTGCAACTTTACTTGGCTTACCCCTTTCATCCAGTTTAAAAAATTTACGGTTAACCCATACATCGCAACTGTCTGAAGCAACGTAGAGAGGCATATCTCCTATAATCTGAATATTATTCAATGATGCGTAGGCTTTAAGCTCCTGCCACTGAAAATAAAAGGTATATTGGACAAATTGATTAAACTCAATTTCATCGGTTAATCTTTGCGTATATTCCTTTAGTTTTTCAGGACTGCGCATTGCAAATTCTTCTTCCCATTCAAACCATGGAGCTCCCTTGAACTCCTTTTTTAGAGCTTGGAAAAGGGCAAAATCATTGAGCCAATCTGAATGTTTTTCAAGAAATTCCTCGTAATCAGACAACGTCAGATATGAAGAATAAGAATTAGCGGGTCCTAATTTTGAAGTTGAGTTATCGATTGAAGTTTTATCTAAATTGGAAACCGCTTTAGATCTTTGCTTTTTGATAACTGTTTGAAAAACGGAGTAAGCCTGACGCAAAAGATTTTCCTTGAGCCTCTTTAAGCCTTCAAAATCAGGATCTGATATCTTTTCTGATGCCTTCAATAAGGCTTCTTTAACTTGCTCTTCCTGCAAAAGTCCCTCTTCAAGCAAGCGATCAACACTGATCAGCAATGGATTCCCGGCAAAGACTGAACTGCTTTGATAGGGTGAATCGCCGGAACCGACAGGATTAAGAGGCAAAACCTGCCATAAGGATTGATTCGTTTCGGCAAGAAAGTCAACAAAATGGTAAGCGGAAGAACCCAAGTCCCCTATTCCCCAGAGAGAAGGCAAAGAACTGATATGAAGCAGTACCCCAGCCGAGCGTTTTAGTTTAGAATGAGGCGGATTTTTTTTAACAAACAATGCGCGTCCTGATAACGGTTCCAGGTTTACAACCAGTTTTTCACCCGTTGCCAATTTATGATCCACGAGTTTCTTACCTGTCAGCAAATCGATAACGATAAGGGCATTATCCGTATCTAAATTCAGTTCAACTTCGTGCGGCATGCTCAGACTGCGGTTTACTAAGGTAATTATAGCTTCCTCTTCGCCAGCACGTTCAAGTCCGTAAACATCGGGCTCAAAACAAAACGATCTAAAATCTCCCGTTTGTAAAACTTCATATTCCTTGCGCCACCGAATCAAGCGTTTAAACCAATAAACGAGGTCTAAATTTTCTCTTCCCCAGGGAAAGGTTCCTCGATTATAGGGATCTTCATAGCCCTCAAGCCCAGCTTCATCCCCGTAATAAATACTGGGAATCCCTGGGAATGTCATTTGAATCATGCTTAAGAGTTTTAGCCGTTGAACGGCAAGCTGGTACCTTTCAGGGGAAAGCTTAAAATTCCGTCGTTCACTGTTGGTTAACGTGTCCTCGGAAGGCGCTTCTCCCAACGCAGTCAGGACACGTATCCGATCATGGCTTCCTATCACATTCATCAAGGCATAAAAGTTCTTACGCGGATACGTTTCGTATAAACTCATGACTTGACGGTGCACCGTAGAAGAATCCCCTTCTCCGATTAGGAAACGAAGAAAGGCCTCGCGCAGCGGATAGTTCATTGTTCCATCCAGCTCCCGGCCCCAAAAATACTGACGGAGCTGACCATAACTTATTTTATTCGAGGCATTCTCCCAGACCTCACCGATAAGCACTGCCTCGCGGTTTAACCTCTTTACGGCTTGCCGCATTTCCTGGATAAACAAATCGGGAAGTTCGTCTGCAACATCAAGACGCCAACCTAAAACCCCTTTATCCATCCATTTTTGAATTACACTGTCGTTCTCTCCGTAGATAAACTGCCGGTACGAAGGATTCATCTCATCCACTTCAGGAAGATCTTCAACTCCCCACCAACAATTATATTTCTTGCCCCCAGGCTCAAAGGTGTACCAGTCATAATACGGTGATTCCGGCGACTGGAATGCCCCTATACTTGGATAATTACCGTTTTTATTGAAATAGAGGCTGTCACTGCCAGTATGACTAAAAACCCCATCCAAAATAATCGATATTCCAAACTCTTTTGCCGCGGCAATCAATCGTTCAAACGTTTCTTCCGTACCAAACATCGGATCAATTTTATGGTAATCACCGGTATCATATTTATGATTGCTCACTGCTTCAAAAATAGGGTTAAGATAGAGTATACTAACCCCTAATTCGTGGAGATAAGGCAACTTTTGAATAATCCCTTCAAGATTTCCGCCGAAGAAATCCCAATGCGAAACTCTCCCCAATTCATCTTTAATATAAAAGGGTTTATCTGCCCAGTCTAAATGGAGAAGCGCATTCCCTTTATGATTATCTTTAATTGAAAATTCGGAGTCTCCTTTAAAAAACCGATCCACAAAAATTTGATAGATAATCCCTCGGCGATACCATTCAGGAATCTCCATCCGGTTATAGACCGTAATCTGCCAGGAAGGAGGCTGTGTATCTGAGAGTTGTCCGGCCCCGCCTAACCGCTCTTCATTATTGCCATAATATAACGTCTGACCGTTTATCTTTAAAATAAAATAGTACCAAACGAGACCCGGTAAAGAAGGTCCTTTAACTTCACACTCAAACCAAGTATGATCAAGTTCCAAGCATGAACATTGAGTTAAAAAAGATGTTTTGACATGTTTGTCAAGGTGAACACACCCTTGTATTGGTTCATAGTTATCTGTAATGTTTTTAACGTCTTTCTTTTCAAGGACGTGCATCGGGATCAGGACTTCTTGCTCTGAATCAGTTTGCCACAGACGAAGAAAACACTGCTCAACAGGAACCTCCGAAGAGATTTGCAGCCGAATCACAACATTCTGTCCGCAAACAACCGCACCAAACGGATCTCGATAGACACGTTTTTGCGAGTGATGCCGCACCTTAACTTTCATATCCACTCTCCTGCCAATGAAGTGTCAAAGCACCTCGTCGTATAATTCCAGATAAGCTCGTGCTGAACGATCCCAACTGAAATCAGAATTCATTGCATTTTGCATCAGATGATCCCAGGCTTGCTGATCCTCGCGGAACAATTGAACAGCTCGCTTAACGGTGAAAAGAAAATCATGGGCATTATAATTATAAAAGCGATAGCCATTCCCGTTTTGAGGGTCTTCCTCACACGGAATAACTGTATCGGATAAGCCACCGGTGTTGCGAACAACAGGAATTGTTCCATAGCGCATAGCCATCATTTGAGCCATGCCGCACGGTTCGAAGCGTGAAGGCATAAGAAAGAGATCAGCCCCCGCATAAATCTGATGCGCCAGTTCATCATCAAACAGTATACGTGCCGCAACTTTTTGAGGATACTTATGGGCAAAATAACGCATCATGTTTTCGTAATTCGCATCTCCGGTTCCCAGCACAACAAACTGAATATCCAGCGCAAGAATCTCTTCAAGGACATGAGCCAATAGATCAAGCCCCTTTTGATCGACTAAACGCGAGACCATGCCCAGCATAGGAATCTTGCTTTTTTCAGGCAATCCTAATTTTTTTTGAAGAAAATCCTTATTCTTTTGTTTGGCATCAGGGGAAGACGAAAACGGATATTTTACATAGGGGTCTTTATCCGGATTAAAAACGTCATAATCCAAGCCATTGACTATTCCAATTAAACGGTCAGAGCGTTCCCTCAGAACGCCTTCCAAATGTTCTCCGTAATACTCGGTTTGAATCTCACGGGCATAAGTCGGGCTGACCGTTGTTAGCCGATCTGAATAAATAAGGCCCGCCTTTAGAAAATTGATGGCTCCATGGAATTCGAGAACACCATTTTGATAAAAATCTTCACTTAAACCTAAAATATCTAAAAGTACTTCCCGCGGAAAAACCCCCTGATACTTCAAATTATGTATAGTAAGCACTGTTCTAATCCGGAAATGGCAGGGATCCTGCCGGTAAAACTCTCTGAGCATAAGAGGTATCATGGCCGTATGCCAGTCATGGCAATGCAGGATATCCGGCTGAAAATCCGGGATATGAAGAAGGCTTTCTAAAACGGCTCTTGAGAAAAACGCGAATTGCTCAGCTTGATCGAATTCATTATATAAGGTGGCTCGCTTAAAATAATATTCGTTATCGATGAAATAGTAATGAACTCCGTTATAGACCATCTCTTCCAAACCACAATATTGCTGCCGCCAGCCGACAGGTACCTGGAAATGGGTAATGAATTTAAACTCTTTTCGGAAGTGTTCAGGAATAGCGCTGTACTTAGGCATAATAACCCGTACATCAACACCTTGTCTTTGCAAAGCAACGGGTAAGGAACCAGCGACTTCTCCCAAGCCGCCCGTTTTAATAAAAGGTGCTGCCTCAGCTACAGCAAATAGGATTTTCATATTAAGTCCTCCCTTCTATTCAGATCAACGGTTTTTTCGGCATCACCAGGGGATGATTTTGCCTTCCATTTATTATATTCCCCATGTCCACTTCTAAGGACTTATCGAGAATAACAAAATCTAATTTTGCATCTGAGCGAATGACACACTTTTGCAGAATAATACTATTTTTAATTTTAGCGCCTCTTTCGACGATCACTCCGCGTGAAAGAACGGAATTTTCCACTTCACCGTCGATTTCGCACCCACTGGAGATTAAACTGTTTTTTATATATGCATGTGATCCATAACGTGTAGGAGGATTATCTATAATCTTCGTGTGTATCCTGTTCTCACCCAAGAGTAACTTTTCACGAATCGGCAAATTAAGCAAATCCATATTGCCATTAAAATAATCTTGAACCGAATTAATGCTCTTAATATAGCCTGTAAACGGGTAGCCGTAAACCCTAAGTGAATTCAAATTTTCACTGATAACTTCCATTAAATCTGCGGTATCAACCGTATGATAGCCTTTGATGATTTCCATAAGTAGATGACGCCGGATAATCAGAATTCCTAAAGAATTTCCTATCACAATATCATTGCTGCTGTGAGTCGGCTCCTGACTTAATGATTTTTCAATCCGATGGACAGCCTGATCATTACCGATATTCAGGCATCCCTGACCCGGTTGTGCACCGTCACAGCCATCTTCTCTATAAATAAAGGTCACATCCGCACTCATCCGTTCATGAAAGCTTAAGGCTTCTTCATAATGAAGATTAAACACCTGATTGCAGCTGCTGATAATAACATTTTCGGCAAAATCCTTATATAAAAACTCATAGTTCAATTTAAGATCTTTGATATAAAATTTGTTTTTATTTCTAAGCCCGTTAATGGCTCCCGGCAATATGTAAAGGCCACCTGCTTTCCTGTCGAGAAACCACGATTTACCCGCACCGAGGTGATCTAATAAAGGCCGATAAAAAAAGGGGGTGATCATTCCGATTGTCCTTAAACCGGAGTTGACCATGTTTGATAAAGCGAAATCGAGCAAGCGATAGCGCCCTCCAAAAGGAACCGCGGCAATTGGGCGGTATTGAGCAAGCCCTTGCAATTGATCACCGTCACTATTAGCATATAAAATACCAATTGTATCACGCATGTTGCTTACTCCTTTCTGTCGTCTTAGCAGTTGCATAAACGTTGCATCCCGCTTCAAAAACAGAGCCCGAGTCAAGAACTTCATTTCCTTCAACAACAGTAATTCCATCCTGTTTCAAGGGTTCCGAAGGAGTAAGACCAATTTGGCAGCCATTTAAAAGTACTGCTCCTTCACCAATTATCGCTTTATGAATTTTAGATTGGGCATAGATTTTAGCATTCGGCAAAATAATGGAGTCCTGAATGTCAGCCCCTTCACCGATAAAAACACCGGGAGCCAAAATAGAATGCTTAACCTCTCCGAGAATCGTGCAGCCATTTCCGACCAAACTATCGGCGATTAAAGCCTGAGGTCCAATATATTGTGCAGGCAGAATATCTTCGTTGGAATATATCTTGTAACTTCTATCGAATATATCAATTGCATTCTCCCGTCCCAAACATTCCATATTCGCCTGATAATAGCTTTCGATGGTCCCGACGTCCCGCCAATATCCATGAAAAGGATAGGCAAAAATCCGAGTTCCCTCACTCAATTCTTTAGGAATAATGTTTTTCCCAAAGTCATTCTCAGAGTCTGTGCGCTGATGATCCTTTAATAAAGCCTGCTTAAGAACAGACCAATTGAAAATATAGACACCCATTGAAGCAATATCACTTTGTGAATGATCCGGCTTCTCTTCGAACTGGGTCACTTGACCTTCTTCATCAGCCGTTAATATTCCAAAACGCGACGTTTCCTCCCAAGGCACGGTTAACGTCGAAATTGTAATTTCCGCTCCTTTTTCCTTATGAAAATTAAGCATCTCCGTATAATCCATTTTGTAGATATGGTCTCCTGAGAGAATCAGGACATATTCCGGATCATAGAGGTCCATAAAATTGATATTGTGATAAACGGCATTCGCAGTACCACTATACCAGCCGCCTTCGTTTCCGCCCTGATAGGGCTGCAGAATATGAACCCCGCCAACAGGATCATCTAAATCCCAAGCGGAACCCGATCCGATATAGGAGTTAAGCAGATAGGGCCTGTATTGGGTGAGAACCCCAATCGTGGTAATCCCTGATTGAGCACAATTGCTAAGGCAAAAATCAATAATGCGATATTTACCGCAGAAGGATACTGCGGGTTTGGCGATATGACGTGTGAGCGGCCCTAAACGGCTTCCCTGTCCACCCGCTAACAACATAGCTATACATTCCTGCTTAGACATCCTTAAGCGCTCCTCTCTCTGATGAAGGTTTTCTCTCTGTTGTTTATTTAGATTAGACTAGCGGTCCCGGGGTATCCTCGCTCTAACCTTCCATATTCCATCCGCATATTCGCGAATAGCTCGGTCGCTTGAAAACCTCCCGGATTCCGCAATATTAATAAGGGACATCCGATTCCACTCCTTAGGATGGCTATACGCTGCCTGAAGACTTTTAAAAGCCTCAATATACGCCGCAAAATCCTGAAGCACAAAAAATTCATCATTATAAAGCAACAAAGAGTCGTAGATAACGCGGAATTCCTCGCTGGCTTCTTCAAAGAAACCGTTGATAAGCTGATCAACAATACACTGCAGTTCGGAATTCGCATGATAGACATCCCAAGACCGATAAGTGCGTTCCCGATTATATCGGATAACCTCCCCGGCGGTCAGGCCGAATACAAACATATTGGCATCATCCACGGCTTCACGGATTTCAACATTGGCTCCGTCTAAGGTCCCCAAGGTGACTGCACCATTCATCATGAACTTCATATTTCCCGTTCCCGAGGCTTCCTTGCTTGCTGTTGAAATTTGCTCGCTGACATCCGCTGCAGGGTAAACGACCTCTCCGACGGAAACATTAAAATTCTCAAGGAAGACAACCTGCAAAAATTGATTTGCCGCTGGATCTTTCTGTATTTTTTGCGCCAAAGCATTGATCAGTTTAATCACAGTCTTGGCATAATGATAGCCCGGAGCGGCCTTTCCTCCAAAAATAAAGGTATAAGACTGATTAAACACAGCTGAATTATCCCGCAGCTGATTATAGAGGTACATAATTTTCAATACATTAAGCAGCTGGCGCTTATACGCGTGCATCCGTTTAACCTGAACATCAAACATCGATGACGGATCGAGATTAATATTTTGTTTTTCCGAAATCAGTTGAATCAATTGACGTTTATTCTGGTATTTAACCTTTGCCAACTGTTCTAAGAAATTCGAGTCGTTATGAAAGGCCTTTAACTGTTTTAATGCTTCAGCGTTTTTAATCCAACCTGATCCGATGCCCTCCGTAATGAGATGAGACAACCCTGGATTTGCCGTCAATAAAAATCGACGATGGTTAACGCCATTTGTCTTGTTATTGAACTTATAGCCGAATATTTGATAAAACGCATTAAAGGATTCCCGTTTAAGAATTTCCGTATGGAGAGCCGCTACCCCATTCACGGAATAACTGCCAAACACAGCGAGATTGGCCATGAATATCTGTCCGTCGCGCAGAATCCGCGTTTGTTGAATCAGGTCATTCCGTCCTGGAAAGCGTTGCTGCAAATACTCCAAAAAGCGCCGGTCAATCTCTTCGATAATCATATAGATCCGGGGCAAAAGATTGCGGAACATATCGATCGGCCAAGATTCCAACGCCTCCGGCATAATCGTATGATTCGTAAAGGAGAAAGTATTGACCGTAATCTTCCAGGCTTCTTCCCAGGCGAGCCCTTCTTCATCCACTAAAATCCGCATCAGTTCAGGGATACATAAGGTGGGATGGGTATCATTAATATGAACGGCTACCGAACGTGTAAAGTCTGCTAAAGCAGCACTCTTCTTTTTATAGGAGCGAACGATAGATCCTAATCCGGCGGCTACAAAAAAGTATTCTTGCTTCAAACGCAATTCCTTGCCTGCCGGACTGCTGTCATCGGGATAAAGGACATAGGAGATGGACTCAACCTCTGAGCAGCTGGCATTGGTCGGTTTGATCTCCCCCCGATTAAAGGACTCCAGGTCCAATTCTGTGGGAACGGACTCAGCACTCCAAAGTCTTAGGTTATTGACCGTTTCCGGATTATCATAGCTCATGATCGGAACGTCATAGGGAACGGCCAGGACTGATTCGTAGTTTTCATGGATAAACTGCCATTTCCCATCGATATTTTCGACTTTGACATTGCCCTTGAACTTAACGGTGACCGCCTTTTCCGGCTTGCGTATTTCCCAAGGAAAACCTTTGCGCAGCCAGTTATCTGCGACTTCGTGCTGGTAACCGGCTATAATCCGCTGTTCAAACATCCCGTATTTATAGCGAATGCAGTTTCCATGTCCTTTAATCCCTAAAAAAGCCATTGAATCCAGAAAACAGGCGGCAAGTCGGCCAAGGCCCCCATTACCTAGACCAGGATCATTTTCTTGCTTTAACAGCTCTTCAAGATCAATGTTGAGATCGCTCAGACCTGCTCGGACTATTTCTTCAAGACCGAGATTAACAAGATAGTATTTCAAGAGCTTTCCCATTAAAAATTCCATGGAAAAATAGTAAACCCGCTTCACATTTTTATCGCGCGGCTTAGCTAAAACCCTCTCGGAAATCATAATTTCTTGAAGCAAGGCAATCAAGGCGTGATATTTATTCCAGGGTGATGCATCTTCAAGGATGACTCCTTCTGATTTAACCAATTTATCAGTATAGGCTTGTTTAAAACTTGCGATGTCTTGAAACATTACGACCTCCTACACTTTTTTGGATTGGGCAACAGGCTTAAAGATTAAACAAGACAAGGGCGGAATCTCGATATTCAGGGAATTATCACGTCCATGCCAGGCAACGGGTTCCGATTTAAGGATTCTTCCTTTTGGCGGAGTATCTCCGCCAAAATCATTCCAATCCGAATTAAAAACGAGCCTATAGCGACCCTCTTGAGGTATACCAATGCGAAATTCGGGATAATGACGGGGCTGAAAATTAAGGACAACGACTAAGAAGTCTTTGGGATTTTTCGCCCTGCGGCAAAAAGCCAGAATGCTTTGACTATTATTATTAACATCTATCCATTCAAACCCATCCCAATTCGAGTCCATTTCCCATAAGGCTTTTTCCTTTTGATAAAAATGATTAAGCCTGCAAACATATTCTTTAAGCTTACGGTGAGAATCATAATCGAGGAGCAGCCAATCCAGTTCCGCACTATCGCGCCACTCAATAAACTGAGCAATTTCCCCCCCCATAAAGAGCAGTTTTTTACCGGGATGAGTGAAAAAATATCCATACAAAGCTCTCAAACCTGCAAACTGTTGTTCATAGCTTCCCGGCATTCTTGAAAGCAGAGATTGCTTGCCATGAACGACTTCATCATGAGAAAGCGGGAGAACAAAGTTCTCAGAGAAAGCATACGTTAACGAAAACGTCAGCAATTGATGATGATACTGGCGCTGTGAAAAATCGAGCTTCATATAACGCAGCGTGTCATTCATCCAACCCATATTCCACTTATAATTGTAGCCCAGCCCATGAACTTCAACAGGATAAGTGACCAGCGGCCAGTCGGTTGACTCTTCAGCAATCATCATTACCCCTGGAAACTCCCGAAAAACAACGGTATTCAGTTTTCGCATAAAAGCAATAGCTTCAAGATTCTCACGCCCCCCCTCAATATTAGGCTTCCAAGAGCCCGGACTTTTTCCGTAGTCAAGATAGAGCATGCTGCTGACCCCATCGACACGAAGTCCATCAATATGATATAAGGATAACCAAAAAAGAGCATTTGATATCAAAAAGCTTAAAACTTCAGTTTTACCGAAATCAAAGATATAGGTTCCCCATTCTTTATGTTCCTCTTTTTCAAAAGCCGCTTCTCCATTAAAAAGGCCCAACCCATGTGCATCTTTACAAAAATGTCCAGGAACCCAATCCAATAAAACTCCAATCCCAGCCTGATGGCATTGATCGACAAAATACATAAAATCCTGAGGCTCACCGTAGCGCCGCGTGCAGGCATAATATCCCGTCACTTGATATCCCCAAGAGCCGTCAAAAGGATGTTCCATAATCGGCAGAAGCTCAATGTGGGTATATCCCATTTCTTTAACATAGGGTATAAGCTCTTCCGCCAATTCACGCCACGAGTAAAATTCACCATCGGGATGCTGACGCCAGGAACCCAAATGAACTTCATAAATCGCCAGAGGGCGATCAATTTCAGTTCTCCTTGAGCGTTTCTTCAGCCAATTTTGATCTTTCCATGAATAAGTATCCAAATCATAGACAACAGAGGCTGTATGGGGGCGCAGCTCTGCGGAAAAGGCATACGGATCAGCCTTATACAATACTTCGCCTTTCTTGGTCTGGATTTGGTATTTATAACATTGACCTGAAAGATTCTCCGGTATAAAGAGCGTCCAAACTCCCGTATCCCCGGCTTCCTGCATAGCCATACATTGAGAACCCCAACCGTTAAAATCGCCAACCAGATTAACCCCCGAAACTGATGGCGCCCACACTGCAAAATGGGTTCCCAGTACTCCGTTATGATTCAAGAGATGGGCTCCGAACTTAAGATAACTATGATGGAACTCTCCCCGATTAAATAGATAAATTTCCTCTTGACTTAAAAAATTCATATTATTCATCCTAACGATTCCTCTCGTTTATATCGGTTCTTAAATTAAAGTTCTTCGAATAAAAGGCTTTTCCTGCAAGTCGTCATAATTAAACAATATATTTAGGAATTCTTTACAAAAGACTAAAATAAAACAAAAAAAATAAGGAGTACTCAAGAAAGCCTTGAGATACCCCTTAACATCATTCCGTTATTCTCCAAGTGCCGTATCAAAAACGCCGCGAACAATTTCCTTTGTGGGAACTCCTTCATGTACCTTTTTGCCTTCAACAAAATAGGTAGGGACATAATAATAATTATACTGCCTGGCAATTTCCGGCTGAAGGTTTTCATCAATAACTTTGACCTCAACCGCACTGTATTTATCATTTTCCTCGCAAAGTTCATCCATCCATTGAAATGCCTTTTTACAGTAAGGGCAGGATTGCATCGTTAACATAATTACAGGTTTCATCTCACCAACACCTTTTTTTGATTATACTATTAAATCAGCCTTCTGTCTTTTGATCCGGGTCGCCATTAAATACACAAGAGGGAGTATGTACAGATAAACGGCATAAGGCACATATCCGGCAATGCTTACATTCAATGTAGTCGTTGGAACAAGAGCTGCAATATTCCAAGGAATTAAGGCCGAAACCAATATCCCGGAGTTTTCAATGTCCAAAGAAAATTGATCATTTTCTCCCTGACCATAGCACACTTTCATAATCTCGCTGGTTAAAACAACGGCAATGGTTTGGGTACAACCGAAAGCTGCAGCAATTGTACTTACAATAAGCGTTGCTGAAAACCTCTTTTCCCTTCTCATCTCCATCTTCAGGAGCGAATTTTTAAGGCGGTCAAAAATCGCTATTCCTTCAAATACCCCAGCCAATGAGCAAGAAATAAAAATGACCAGTGTTGTTTTGAGCATTGGAAAAATTCCTCCGCCCTTCATTATGTTTTGGAGAGCGCCGTGATCTAAGTGAAATCCCCAGAACACTGTATATAAAATCTGATGGAGCGGAACCTTTTGGACAACAAGACTAAGAATGAAAGCAACAAGAATGCTCATAAGCATCGTCATCTGAATCCTAACTTTGAGCAGGGACAGTATAATAATCATAAGAGCCGGAATCAGCATAATAAGACCAATCTTAAAGGTTTCCATCAGATCGGAGGATAAGCTGTTATTCACGATTTGCAAAGGATAGCTGCGCGAAAGGATACCATAAATGATAACCGTCAAAGAGACGGATAGAATCGAAGTTCTAAGCATATTTCGGATATTCGTAAATAAGCGCGTTTCGGTCAAATTAGCAACGAGCACAGCACTGGAAGACATGGGGGAGCATCTATCCCCAAAATAGGCGCCGGCAATGACAGCTCCAGCAACCATATTTAAATTAATGCTGCCGCTTTTAGCCAGGATAATTAGTGGCACGCCAACTGTGCTGACCGTTCCCAGTGAAGTTCCAATCATAAATGACATGAAACAGCTGATTAAAAAAGCGGACAAGAGGAAACCGGTCGGGGAAATATATTGTAAGCAATAGTATACAAGCGAAGGGATTGTCCCGGAAGCCATCCATAAACTGATAACCGCCCCGATAAGAAGAAGAATATTGATAACAACAAAGGACTTCTTCCCGCCTTCATAAGACATCCGCAAGACTTCTTTAAATGTAAAGCCCTTTTGGAGAGCGTAAGCCAAAAATAAAACCCAACAAATAATCAGCGGATAACCGATATACCAACTTTTGATAACGCTCAACATAAGAAGGCTTATGGATACAACCATAAGAAATAAGACTTCCACAAAAAAATCCTCCTTAATTTAAAACCAGTAGCTATAAAACAGCAAAAAGTCTAAAACCGTTACGAATATCCCGATCACCCCTAAAAGGGTTTTTGTTGTAAATGTGTTTTTATATTGTCCCATGACTTTCGAGGAAGAGGTCAGGAAAATCTGTAAGAAGATCGTAATCGGCAGCTGGAGACATAAAAACATCTGCGAATAGATGAGCCCCTGGAAAGGATCAGAAACAAAGAAAATACAAAGTGTGGATAGAAGCAGAATCAGAGCTACTCCCACCTTAGTATGGCTGTCCTGAATATCATAGGGTTCCTTAAACATCCCGGCGACAATCGTTCCGCCTGCCATTCCCGCTGTCAGGCTTGACGAAATACCTGAAAACAGCAAAGCAATCGCGAAAATAATCCCCGCACTGTTTCCTAATAAAGGTTCCATGAGATGCTTCGCTTCACTAAGTTCAGTAACCTCAATCTGATGATTAAAGAAGGTCGCGGCAGCTAAAATGATCAAAGCACTATTAATCGCCCACCCCATTATCATTGAAAAAAGCGTATCTGTAAATTCGAATTTTAACTGTCGCTGAATAAATTCAGGATCTTCCTTATGCCAAGCTCGGCTCTGAATCGTTTCAGAGTGCAGAAACAAATTCGTCGGCATGATGACCGCACCAAGGATGGATAAAACGACCAGATGCGACCCCGGAGGTAAACTTACGGTAAACCATCCTTTAGCTGCTTCCGCCCAACTCACATGGACAAAGCTTAATTCAGCTACAAAGGAAAACCCGATAACCGATACAAAGCCAATAATCCATTTTTCAATACGTCGATACGAATTAGAAAACAGGAGCCACAGTACCAGGATTAAAATAGGAACTGCAGCTATTTTGATCGGAATCTTAAATAATAGATTTAAAGCAATTGCTCCGCCAAGTATTTCCGCAAATGCTGTTGAAATCGTTGATAAAACTGCTGTTAAGAGAATTGTCTTAGAAAGAGACGGCTTTAGATGCTTTGATGCAGCTTCAGCTAGACAATCTCCTGTAACAATTCCTAAATGGGCGGCGTTATGCTGTAAAATGAACAACATAAAAGTAGCAAAGGTCACTGTCCACAAGAGCTGATAGCCATAATCCGAGCCTGCCGCAAGATTCGAGGCCCAATTTCCCGGATCAATAAAACCAACGGTCACAAGTAAGCCTGGACCTATGTATTTAACAAAATCTTTAGCACCGAGCAGCGGACTGTGATGTTCGCCGTTGAGCCATTGGTTAAGATGTTTCATAATTTTCCGTCCTCACATTTCCCCTGCTCAAATTCTCTATGGCTGTATTATATCAACATTTTGAGATTTCGCGAAGGAATGACGGGTTGATTAAAAACGAATTTCAAAATTTTAAATTTTCGTCCAAATTCGACTCTGTTTATGTTATATTATTTTGAGGGGGTGTTTTCATGCTTGACTGTTTTAACAGAAAACTAGAATTGTCTGACAGGCTGGAAACCGATTATTCACATATTCTTCACTATGACTTTCCCAATGAATTTACGGATACCTATAAAACATATGAAAACTCTCGCCTGTGGACTATTCTCGAGGGTGAAATTTCCGTGTTCATTGATCAATATTCTATTCCTATAGATAATCAAAAATTTTTACTGCTTCTCCCTGAGGCAAGTGTTAAAGTGAACATCGAAAAGCCGACAAGGGCTTTAGTTTTTGAACTTAACGACAGCTTGCTCAAAAAAGCGTACGATAATTTATCAACCGACTATGAAACAGATTGTGATCAAATTCTAATCAAAAAAATCTTTTGCGCTAGTGAAAGTTTGGACTTTCATGATACGCTTGGCAGGATTGTTAAGGCCTTAAACTCTAAGGGCAAAAACATGGAGTATCTTCTGAATTTATATTCCCAGGAATTAATCTTTCACCTTCTTCAAGTTAAAGGAGTCAGCCAATTATTAAACCTTAAACCAGAAAATTTAACCAGCAAAGCCATTCAATATATGAACGATAAGTACATGCTTCCTATCACGATCAAACAAATATCCTCTCAATTTGATATGTCTGAAGCAAATTTTTCGCAATGCTTTAAAAAGGCAACCGGTATAAATCCTAAGGAATATTTAACGAATCTTCGCATGGAAAAAGCCAAAAAAATGATCACCCATTCCAGTGTAACGGATACCGCATTTGATCTGGGCTATAGGAATGTCTCTCGATTTATTACCCTTTTTAAAGAAAAGTACGGAGTAACACCCAAGCAGTACCAGAAGAACATTTTTTAAAATCATAATTAACCTCACCTAACATATAAGAATTACAAAACTATACCCCATCACTTCGAAAGAACTGAGTTCCTTGAAGAGATGGGGTTATATTATTCCTATATCAATACTTCAAAATACAGCATCCCGATCAAAACGAGGATAATGGTAATTGGAAAGCCAATTCGCAGGTAGTCGCCAAATCCAATTTTTATACCGCTCTTTTTCGCAAGTTCTACAACGATCAAATTTGCTATCGAACCGGTAATGGTAAGATTTCCGGCAAGAGTACTGAAGATTGCCATATTAGCCCACCATAATGAACTATGCTCGGCCGGGATCATAAATTTCAAAAGCATCACAGCCGGTACATTGCTTACGATATTTGACAGAACGACCGTTAAAACCGTAAACGCTTGAAAATTGATCATCTTAATTTTCCCTATAAGCAGGGTGAACAGTCCGCTCTGTTCAACTCCACCCACAACAACAAACAAGCCAATAAAAATAACGAGAAGATTATAGTCAATACCGGCATAAACCTTGTTCGGTTTTAAACGCCGTGTAATAAGAAGGACTGCTGCCCCCAGGCTGGCAACCAGTGCAGGTTCCGGCCCAAGTGAAAATCCAAGGACAACTGCCCCTAAAATGACAATCCCTTTAATCAGCAAAATGCGCGGGATGGGTTTCGTCCGTAATTGCTCTTCTGGCAAGTTCAGCGGCTGAGAAAGTTCTTGTGCATAGACTTTTGCCAATACCCCATAAACCAGGAAAAGTCCAAGGATTGATATCGGCAGTGCTAAAAGCATATACCATCCAAATGCAAGATGAGACAGACTCCCGATCAATATATTCTGCGGATTGCCGATCAATGTTGCTGCACTCCCAATGTTTGAAGAGAGGGCAACCGCAAGCAAGTACGGAATAGGTTGGAGCTTTGCCCGACGGCAGAGTGAAATGACAATCGGGGTAAATAGCAAACATACAATATCATTGATGAGAAAGGCGGATAACAGCCCTGTCATTCCAATAACGATGCCTAACAGCCCCTTTGCTGTCTTCAGGCGATCCATGGCATAATAACCAAGGAAATCGAATAAGCCGATAACATTCATATATGAAGAAATCAGCATCATCGAAAAGAGCAGGATGATTGTTCGATAATCAACTGTCTTAACCGCCTGATCAAACGTCATTACCCCAGTAATGATAGTTAAGGTTGCACCAATGATCGAGGCTCCTGCGCGGTCCACACGAAAAAACGGACTTTTGCCAAGTGTGAAAATGATTAAAACTAAGCTAAGAATAAGTGCTGAATAGACCATGGTACCTCCCCTGCTGCATTATGTATCTCATTCATTCTGAGCTTAGTAACGATTGCTTTTTAAAGTCACCTTTTGCCCTGCGGAATAGATTTTCACGCGTTCCGCACCCGCAACAATCCTAAACGCACGAAGGTTATCTTTAATGATAAACCCGGAGAGAGCCCCCAGACCAAAATCAAAAAGCTGCGGAGCTAAAGGTGTTCCCGGGCTAACCAAAGTAACCCTTTTGGCGTTTCCGGACAGTTCAAGCAAGCGCGGCAAGGTTTTGTCAACAAGGCAGGAACTCGTTATATATACATAATCACATTCAGGAAGTATATATTCACTCGCGGACATCGGATAATCCCCCTCACCAGGATCCGCTTCAATAATGGCTAAATCGCATATCGGCTCCATCAAACGGTTTAGATAGGGAAAATGCCCAATAACCGCAACTTTTTTACCTCTCACCTCATTTTGAGACATAATAAAAGGGTCATTCATTCGATCTTCAACCCGCTTGGCCTCAGAAAACTCCACCCCATTTTTCCTTGCCACTTGAGGATTATTGTAATAGGCATTAATAGCAGCCAGTCCCACTGAAGCTTCGATAAAATTCCATGACTTTATGCAGGTCGCGACCTCCCGCAGCGGCAATCCAAGCAAATCCTTCGTAAACATTGGCATTCTGGTATCCATAAGGCGCATAGAAGCAATCCCCGCGCCTTCACCGCTGCGGACGTAGGAATGAGGATAGCCGCAAATAAGTTCGTCTGTTTTCAGTTCTTCAGGGATTCCGTTAATTAAGGCATCATAGATTTCCCACATCTCACTGCCTCCTTTTTAGTTTTAGTTATTCCTCCAGTAGATCTTTAGTAATTTTCTCCCCTTCGCGCAAACGGTTGCGAAGATTCCGCAGCGTATTATCCAGCTTCTCAAGACTGGCTAAGCTTTGCCTTTCTGTCTCAGAAGTCTCAATAACCCGAGCGATTCCCCCATTTTTAATAACAATGCGTTTATCCGCACTGAGGGCAAGCAAGGGATCATGCGTTGAAACGAGAATAATCTTTTCTCTTTTCGCGAGAAGCTCAATTGCCTGCCGGCGATCAATTCCAGCATTTTCGATCTCATCAATCAAAATAATCGGAGAATCGCTCATAAAAGCGGTATCGGCAATCATTAGCGCTCTGGATTGTCCCCCGCTGAGCTGTGTTACCTTGGTATCCTCGGAAAATTTTTCCCCGGCTAACTCATTTGCCGCTTGAAAACACCGAGTGATGACTTCACCCGTATTAAGTGTCAGTCTGCTTTGAGCATGCATTTCGAGAAATTCACGAACCGTTAAATCCATTACAAAATTCATATTCTGAGAAAGCTGAGCCACCAATTTGCCATCCATCTCAAACCGCTGCTCATCATCGAGTTCTTTGCCGTTAACCCGTATGTGACGTCCTGTAGGGGTATCCCCTTGAGCCAGACATTCAATATCACTCAACAGTCTGCTCTTGCCTGCCCCTGTCGGTCCAACAATGCTGATAATTTCTCCGGTTGAAAGGGTAAGCGTAATATTCTCTGGTTCCCTCGATTTGTTATAACCGCCGATAATCGTAAGATTCAATACTGAGCTTAAAGCTGTCTCCGACTTTGTGAAGTTTTGAAGGAATTCACAAAAGCCGAGCATAACTCCATATCGATCCATACCGAATTCTTCAAACATTTCATCTTGAATTTCCTCAAGTGCTTCAGGCAAAGTCAATTTTTGCGACACGCGATCCAAACGCAAATTCGCTAGAAAATCTACGGCAATCGGATATTCCTTAAGTACTTCTTCAAGGCTCGTACTGTTGATGAGCGACATAAACTCTTCTATTGTCATAGTGAATCAAACTCCATTTTCTTCATCATTCCATTTTGATACGACTCACCAATCCGCGTCTCCCCTGTGCAATACGAACAAACTGCAGCCGGAGTTGTAAAGCGCAGCTTCATATCTTTAAGCGTCGGAATATCGCGTGTTTCTTGTATATATTTGGACAACAGGAAAGCTCCTTGTCCTGTAATTCCATTCACGAAAACAATCCTTGCTGCTGCATTCACCTGTTTAATATTAAAGGCAAAAACTTCTCTCTCTGCTTGCGAAACGATGTCTCCTTTGGTGACAACAACAATGTCTGCCAGCTTTAACATGGGGCCGATTTTGCGCGGTGTCTTCACCCCGGATAAATTATCGATGACGCAAATCGAAAGTATCCCATTGATGTAAGGCGAGCAGCGGTTGCAAAGTCCGGCACTTTCTGTAATCAAGAGATCATATCCGGCTTTGATTCCCCACTGAACCGCATCCTCAATATTGCTGACGAAAAAATGGTCGGGGCATATCTTTCCTGAATAACCGGTCTGGACGGGGATACCCGCTTCTTCATAGCGTTCCTGATCAAAGGATGTCAAACAATCAAACTTGACTACACCAACGTGCTCCTTGACCTTCATATTTTCAAGGAGCTTTAATATTACCGAAGTCTTCCCTGAAGAGGGCGGTCCTGCAACTGTAATAAGCTTCATCACGTATCTCCTCTCTATCTTCTCTGCTGCTTCAATCTATAGGTATTAAAGCCCGCTTATCTTAATTCTTTATCTGAATTCTTCATCCAATCGTTTTTCTATTTCTTCATCGGTTAAATTAAATTCCCGAGCATATTCCCTGGCCCGTTCTCTCTGCTCATAATAAAATTGCCTGCGTTTCTCCCGCTCGATAAGAGGATCCTGTTTTCCATGGCCGATGGCGCGAATGCTTCGAAAAACAGCATAGCTGATCAGTGAAGTTACTAAAAGCATAACAATGCTTTGTATGGGATCTCCAAAACCAAAACCCAGGATCATTCTTTTTCACCTCGAAAAATTATGCCGTTTTATAGTTCATAATTTAACTTTATACGTTTATTTTAACAAATACCTAATTAAACGCAACAAAACATAAAAGCAGATCTTTATGGAATCTGCTTTTATGGTATACCCTATTTTTTGAGTTTTCCTTTGCCCGTTTATCTTAGCTTACCGTTTTCCTTATTTCTTACAAAATAATGAATGATATTGGGATTGTTCGTCTTGCGGGGCTGAAT
Source organism: Desulfitobacterium nosdiversum (assembly GCF_049860565.1). Lineage (GTDB taxonomy): Bacteria > Bacillota > Desulfitobacteriia > Desulfitobacteriales > Desulfitobacteriaceae > Desulfitobacterium_A > Desulfitobacterium_A nosdiversum. Next base: position 2,685,717 of record NZ_CP172056.1, on the reverse strand, counting down.
CTCAAATTGCTTAAAGGAAGAAATAAGCGGAGTTAACTTTGTGTGGCCATAGTTCCGCGTATCAAAATCAGAATAGCGTTTATTCAATCTCTTCCCCACCTCACCTAAAAAGGCCCAGCCATCTTCATCGGAACTCTCAGTGATGATTATTTTTATTGTATTAATCAGCTCTTCTATACTTGCCATACCTTCTTTGTGATTTTCCTGCCTCAATTTAGGGAGAATATTCGTTTCAGGCGTACTGGACGATATTGTGGCTAAAACCTCAAGGTAAATAAATTTCTCACAGGCAGCGATAAAGGGCTTTGGCGTTTTCTTTTCGCCCATGCCGATAACATACATCCCGGCCTCCCGGAGCCGCGCGGCCAGTCGCGTAAAATCACTGTCGCTGGATACTATGCAAAACGCGTTGACATTGCCCGAATAAAGGATATCCATCGCATCAATGATGAGCGCCGCATCCGTTGCGTTTTTCCCCGTAGTATAGCTGTATTGCTGAATGGGTGAAATTGAATAATTGAGCAGAACCGATTTCCAGGAAGAAAGCTGAGGCTTAGTCCAATCTCCGTATATTCTTTTATAAGTGGGTGTTCCATAGTTAGATACTTCATCAAAAATATTTTTTATGTATTTTTCCGATACGTTATCTGCGTCGATTAACACGGCAATTTTCTTGTCATATTCCATATCGTATCCCCTTAAATTTTATTCAAAAAAGAAACTAGAATTTTTGAAGCATGATCTTGCTAAATTCCCTAAGATCATTAAGATGGTATTCGATAACTTGACTTACAATCTTCAGATTAAGTGATTGATAGTTGTGAACAGCAATATTTCGAAATCCCACCATCGATTTTAAGAATTCTGCTAAAGATTCATCTAAACAATTCTCTTGGCGAAGAATATCGAACGCTTCACGGCTGCTTTGTGGAATACCCCATTGATTTTCAGCTACAATATGCATGGCTAAATCAATAGCTGCTTCACACCCTTTTTGCAGGTTTAAGATGATGGAATCTTGCTTTGTAAAATTCTCAAGATTACGCGAATCATTAGCATATTCTTCATGAATACGCTGAATGCAGCGTTCGATAATAGCACATTTATTATAGACTACATCATCTCCCATAAATTGTTCCCCTCTCTTTTATCTTTTTAAGAATGGGGGCGCGCTCTTCATTCAGTAATGCATATTCTTTATACGTGCGTAGGAAATAATATTTTCGCCGTGTCTCATCCTTACAGAAAAGCACTCTTCCATGTCCAATAACTTGCACCTGAAAAACGGTACTTGCAGATTGTAAATTGACACAATCCACGTCCTTTCCAAGTAATTCAGCCAATTTCTGAGCAATACAAAAGGACTGATATTCCTCGATCTTTTGATCTGTCAAGAAAGCAATATCAATATCACTTTCTTCATTGGCTCTGCCTTTCGCATAAGAACCAAACAGAATAATCAGCCAAGGCTCAATTAAGCTGTTTAAAGTATGAATGACAGTTTTAATCTGAGGAGAATCAAGTTCAAGTAAATCGGCCATAAAAAATGCTCCTATCGGGAGGTTTTTCCATATTATAACATATTTGTTTGCGCATGTCAGTCATTTCTAAAGCTTGTCCTATCAAAAGCAACTCATTTCTTTTATCCAGTAAGTGCATTACATTATTACTATATCATGAATCAGACTTCAAATCACAAGCTATTTTCCTTACAGTTCCAACACTTCAAGGTCGTTCGGGACATATAAATTCCCGCTGTAATAGAGCTTTCCTTCATCTGTGTACAATTCCTTGCGCTTTGAAAGATTCCGATCTTCCGTATGCCATAAAACGAGATTCTTGATCTTTAATTGTTCAGCCAGCTCACAAGCATCTTTAACTGTACTGTGATGCTTCTCATAAGGCTTAAAAATTTCACGGTCGCCATAAAGACAAAACGCTTCACCTAAGAGCCAATCGCTATTCTCCACATATTTCCGGCACAACGGATTATAAGGCTCGTCTCCCATACAGGTCAGTGTTTGGCCATTCTTCAATTTTACATTAAAACCAAATTGTTTAGCCTTCGTCGAATGGATATCAAAAAAAGTAAATTCGTAACCGATAAGATTCTCTTTTTGCCCATTTTCAACAGGACAGAGCATTATTCTTTTTCCCAGCCACTGAGCAACATTTTTATCAAGAGTGATCTCTATGAGTGTCAGGAGGTTTTGCATCAATTCAGCATGGCCAAAAATATTGAAATTTCCCTCATACTTATCCGTCGCAATCAGCATCGATATTTTGCGGATGATCCAGAGCATTCCAAGCAAGTGATCGGTATGCTTATGGGTGACAAAAGCGTTATGAATGCGCGAAAACGGTATTTGAGCCTCATCCAATATTCCTAAAATGCCATTGCCGCCGCCGGCATCCACTAAAATGTATTCTTGTTCATCCGTTATTGCAAAACACGTATTATAGCATTTTGTCGTAAGGGCATGACCGGTTCCTAAAACAATGAGCTTATCCATTTCCAAATCACTCCAAGTTACATGATCACGCTTTCTCTATCCTTCATATTAACATAGGATGAATAACTTGAAGTAGATTTGTAAAAAAAGAGCTTCGTTTATAGCAGCAAACGAAACTCCTTCTCATAATTAAATGATAATTTAATTGTTGGAGCCTGGTTAGGTCATCTTAAACATTGCCAAGATAGATAAATTTCAGCTCCGCCGCTTCACCGATAATCTTAGCCTTCTTTAAAGTTTCGACCGATGTTACCGGTGTGTCCGTCATCTTCCAGGCAGGGAAAAAACGGCTGACATGCCAGGGCACAGCGGGATTGAGTTCAGAAGATATAAATCGGGCAATCTCTTCAAGCTGACTGGGCTTATCATTGACGCCGGGTATTACTAACGTCGTAATTTCAAGATGAACTCCTGCTTTGTACAGAAGCTTAAGGTTCTCCATGATAGGTTCAGCCATGCCGCCGCAATAAGTTCCGTAAACACCGTCATTGGGTCCTTTAAAATCGACATTCGCTGCGTCCAAATACGGAAGGATCGCTTCAAGCGTTTCCCGGGACATATAACCGTTTGTTACCCAAACATTTTTGAGTCCTTTTGCCCGGGCAAGCTTCATGATTTCCAGAGCATATTCTACAAAAATCGTGGGTTCTGAATAGGTATAAGCAATCGAAGGGCAGCCATATTCAAGGGCACGCCGAACATGCTCCTCTGGTGAAGCAGCGATTCCTTCAACCTGCTTATGCGGCTTAGGACTTTGCGCAATTTCCCAATTCTGGCACCAAGGGCATCGAAAATTACACCCGGCTGCAGCCAGCGAATATGTCCGCGTTCCCGGTAAAAAGTGATAGAGAGGTTTCTTTTCAATCGGATCAATATTGGCGGCAATGGTCAGGCCGTAATTCAAAGTGTAAAGCTTCCCCTCACGGTTTTCCCGAACACCGCAAATCCCGCGTTTTCCTTCAGAAATCGTACAGGCTTGATGACATACACTGCATTTTACTTGATCTTCATCCAGCTTATGATATAAGATCGCTTCTTTCGTCGTAAGCCCTCCTTTACTCAAAATAACGCATCACTTCGAAACGCCGCATTTCCACGGGTTCCTCTAAACGCAGGCCTGCCTTTTGCTTCGCAATATTCACCTGCTCCTCAGCCGTATTGATTCCTTCCAAATGGGGAAGAAGGAGACCCGTCCGGCCTCGTCCGCGGACAACTACGCCGTATCGCCAGGGATCAAGCTCGTTTAAGCTCCCGATCTTTTCCATTTCGCCAAGAACATCGACTGAAATCGTAGTCGAGGACATCTCGCTTGATTCAACCGGCCAGAATCTAGGATCCTGCGTTCCCGCAGAAATAGCGTTATGCTCAATTTCCTGAGCAAGATTATCACGCCAGGGTTCTGTTGTTCCAATGCAGCCGCGCAATTCTCCGCCTTTCTTCAGCGTCACAAAACATGCCCGGCGCAATTGAAATTCCTCCCCGGCAGGCGGAGTGAGCTTGCGGGTGCTTCCCTCTTCCAGATACGTTTCAAGGCAAAGCCGAGCCCAAGACGGCAGGGGCGAAGATTGGTAAAGTTCAGCCACCATATAGCCTACGCCAAATGGACCTTCATAGGAAAAAATCTTCGGCATTCCTTCCTGTAAGGCAAGAGCTAAACGCAGACTGCGCCAGCCGCACTCTCCTCCTTCTTCGGCCATCTTCTCCGGAATACGCTTGATCTCAGAGGGATCTCTTGCTAATGAATTGACGATCCATTGATCCAGTTTAGGACCGGACGGATGAAGACCGGACGGACCCTCTTCTTTTAAACGATGCGATAAATCACCGCTGGCGACAAGCGCAATTCGTTCAGCAAAACCCTTAAGAATTTGAGCTATTTTTTGACCATACAGCTCCGGATCATTCAAAGGCATGCTCATTTCAACCAGTTTTCCCTGCCAACCGGCTTCCTGTAAAAAGTACAGCGGCACAAGAGCACCATGATCGAGCTTTTCCGAGTGAAGAAAAGCCTCTGGCAGCTGAGCGGCCAGAGCTTCTGTCAACAAGCGATGCCCTGGAAAAGAAAGTTTCACCTTGGGAACACCAAACGCTGCAAAATCGCCAAAGAGTTCGTCCCCTTGAAGGATCGTAACCCCTTTTCGCAAAAGCGTTGCATGCGGCGAAACGAACAGCACCGTTTCCACCTGAGCCTGAACGAGCTTCCTGGCTATTTCACGGTACGCCTCAAGTGTTTGGGAACACTTTGCCTCTTCACCTCGCCCGATCTCCGGGACAACGATCGGCGGATGGGGTACAAACGCTGAATAGACTAAAGGCATAGTCATTCACCTCTTATCAAAAATTCCAAAAATAGTTTAAGCGAATTGCCTTGAATATATAGCTATAAAATAGTGAACAAGAAAATTAGGAGTTAAGATGCTGGATTTTCCATAATGCCAACGAAAAGCGGCAGCCCAGTTTTTACATCCATAATTCCGTAAAGGAAGGGGCGATCAAACGTGAGTTTCTTATCAGACATGGGGATTCCCCTCGTTTTCATCTCAACGGAGGTTGCTGCAGCAGCTTCAGTACCCTTCTCATCTACCATCAAAAAGGTTTTTTGCAGAACTTTGCTAATAAAAAGATCCTTTGCGTGTTGTTCATTCATTTGAGAAAAGTCGGCTTTGTATCGATCAAAGGCTATCTCCATTCCCATATGTTTAAGCTCATTGACTAAGCTGTCTTCATAGCTTACTCCAAACTTCGGCAGCGCAAGTTGGACCGGAGTATTGGACTTTTGAGCGAGTGTTCCTGAAATCTTCTTGTAAAGAACAGATTGATCCTGTTTGACAAGCCATTCACGCGGTGTTGTCTGCCCATCAGGCAATACGGCAAAGAAGGCAAAATGGCCGTCATCATAGGGCAAGGCAATGCCCGAAGCATCTTCAATTGCAAAATACGGCATCTGTCCGTTCTGATGCATAAATGGTGTTTCAACCGGACCCTTTGGTGAATTGAAACTTTGCTGGTGCGTAGAATTCTTCTCAAATGGGGTCTGCCAATCCGACTTAAAGTAGATCGCATCAATGAGATACATGACAACGTCAGGATCAATCGATTGAACCATTTGATCGATTTTTCCCTGTGTCGCCTTCTTCACCCAGTCGTTTATAATATTTGGCGTATTTTTATTCTGTAAGTCAAGTTGATGAGCTTCAGCAGAATAGTAATCCGCATTAGCTTGAAGAAACGGTTTATATGGCTTGAAATCTTTGCCGTACCAGATCGAATTGGCTATCGAAAGCTTTGTATTGCTGTTTGTTTGCTTAAGCTGTCCCGTCCAATCCCGGCAGGCTTGATTGACCTGATCAACAGTTAAACCCTGATCCGCAAGCACCTTCAACATAGCGGTTTTCGTATCCCCATCTGCCCCATTTAAAGTCATAGCTAGTGCAAGATAAGCCGAAGCCGGCGAGACGAGAATATTCCCGGTATTATCCGCTGAAGCCTTCAGAAGTTCTGCCGAAAAATGCCGGATGGATTCACGGGATTCCTCCGACAAAGTTCCGGGTACGGGTTTCTCTGCCGCCTGAATATTTTCCATCAAATCCGCAGCTTTTGCTGTTTGCACCCCCGTTGTACATCCTGATAACATCAGCGATATACTCATACAAACGATCAAGAAAAGAGAGAATTTGCGTTTCATAAACAACCTCCCTAAAAATAATTCGTTCAGCCAAAGAATTTTATTCAGCCACGTAATTTCTTCTCTTTTTGAAAAATAACTTGCTTCCTGCATTTCTATAACTAATTTGAACTTACAATAAATATTCTCCGTTGAAAGGGATATCCCTACTCTGCATCCCGTATTAAGAAGATTAAATCCGATTCTTTTGCATACTGGACTAGGTCACGGAGACACTAAGTAAAACACGCAAGGCTTTCCAAGTCAGTGCGCCGTACCGTGTTTACTCTTCAGCCCCTTTTTGCTATTCTTAATTTATCCTAAATCTATCCAATACTTTCCTATTTAACAATTAAGTTAAGATAGAGATAGAGATAGAGATAGAGTTAAATGTCTGTAGGAGGAATAGCTATGACTGAAACTCAGCCTAAAATAGAACTTGCAACATTTGCCGGCGGCTGCTTCTGGTGCATCGAATCCGCCTTTGACGGAATAGACGGTGTCCTTGAAGCAAAATCCGGATACACAGGAGGAGGCGTGGAAAATCCAAGCTATCAGGAAGTATGCTCCCAAACAACCGGACATCTGGAAGCCGTACAGGTCAAATACAACTCTGAAAAAATATCCTATAAAGACCTGTTAAACCTCTTCTGGCCGCAGATTGATCCCACGGACACCGGCGGGCAATTCGCTGACCGCGGCAAATCCTATCAAACGGCCATATTTTATCATTCCGAAGAACAACGCCAAGCTGCTGAAGCTTCGAAGAAAGCCTTAGGTGAAAGCCAGCGTTTTGATGCGCCTATTGCCACGCGCATTCTTCCCGCTCAGCCTTTTTATCCCGCCGAGGAATACCACCAGGGCTACCACAAGAAAAATGCCCTGCATTACTCCCTTTACCGCAAAGGCTCCGGCCGTGAAGACTTTATCCAATTGCATTGGCCTAAAAGCAAGCCCAACCTGAAAGAGAAATTGACGCAAATGCAGTTTCACGTGACTCAAGAAAATGGGACAGAGCCGCCCTTCCAGAATGAATTCTGGGATAACCATAAGGAGGGCCTCTATGTCGATATCGTCTCCGGCGAACCCCTTTTCAGTTCCCTTGATAAGTTCGACAGTGGCTGCGGCTGGCCAAGTTTCACAAAGCCACTGGCAGAGAATAATATCCTGGAAAAAACGGATTTAAGCCATCATATGAGCCGCACGGAGGTACGCAGCCGCGGCGCTGATTCTCATCTGGGTCATGTATTTAACGACGGACCTACCCCGGAGGGATTACGCTACTGCATTAACTCGGCAGCACTTCGATTTATCCCAAAAGAGAATTTGGAACGCGAAGGCTATGGAGAATATCTTCGCTTATTTAAGTCCTGATTTAACCCAGAGACCCCTCCGTATAACCCAAATGCCACTTTCCTTCACGTGACCGTGCACTATACCAGACGTGATAGTACGGAAGGCCTTCAATATTCTCAAAGGTAAATGCACTTCGATAAATCATATCATTGTCCCAGCCAAGAGGATTCTGACTGGGGACTAGGATGAAATCATCGAAGGGGGCAAGGATATTTATTAAATCGTACATGGAGGCCTGAGCATACCACAATCTCATCTTTTGTTTTGGTGACCCACAAATAAAAAACTCAAGCCGCTGATTTAAATAATTGGGCTTGACGGATAAATGCCATGGGAAATTTTCTTCCATGGTTTTATTTTTAAAGTCTAAGCTGCATTCAGTGCGGTTACCCCAAGCTAATCCGTCGTTAGAAGAATAAAAAAAGATTTGACGACCGTTACACGTCCACATGAACCATTCCGATTCACCCTTGCGCCATACTGACGGCGACATAATCAAGGTTTTCTCCAAAAACGGCTCGGACAATCCAAATATTTTAGGACCAATAAGTCGATTTTCATGGATTCGGATGCTCCAGATGCGTTCGAAGGCATTCACTTTCGTTTCTCGCCAATAAAGGACTAAGCACTGATGAAGCGGATCAAAAACAAGATCCGGATCAGAATTATAATTGGCAGGATCAGAACAGCGCGTACCCGGTTTTACATCTAAGGGATTTGGAATCCCAAAGGGAAAAGACCAGTTTAGCCCATCCTGGCTGACTAAGAGGCTAGGGTTTTCATAAACATCATCTCCATTAGGATAAGGGGTAATCGCCATCCAGAACCGATATCCGCCCCAGGAAGACAGACCATATTCTAGCCAAAAGTCAATAATGCTTGGATGAACAACCTGACCGCTTCCATCATACGTTGGGGTACATAAATAGGCAGGCACATTTAGGAGCATATTTTCATCATCCTTGGTCTATCGCTTTCTATATTGACCTTTTGTTCTAGAATATTGAACCTGCGGACCCCGAGTTACTCCAAAGGCTTTTTGTATTAAATATATTAACATGGATAAGATCATGCCGTAATGCCGGCAATACATTTTTTATTTTCTTTTATATTAAATCGTACATAAAAAGCGGTTCCACCTTCTCCTGATTCAAAATCAATCTTAGCGTTATGATGTTTGGCAATATTGTAGCAGACGGTTAATCCTAAGCCTGTGCCTTGATCTTTTGTCGTAACAAACGGACTCCCCAATTGATCATAGACTTCTTTGCTTATTCCTGTGCCCTGATCGCGTACTTCCAAAACGACGGAATTATCTTTCATATATGTTTTAATAGACAAACTTCCCCCTGGCTGCATAGCCTCCAGCCCATTGCGCGAAAGATTTAAAATGAGCTGCCGAATATCCTTCGGATCGATCATCAATTCTACAATACGGCCCAAATTTAAGGTGATTTCTTTCTCCTGCCTCATCGCATCTGCCTGCATCAATGGGTATAAAGTTTTTATAATAGTATTAAGGTATTCCTTTTTATATGATTTTTCATTCACTCGGGCTAAAGCCAAGTACTCAGAAATAATTGTATTCGCACGATCTAATTCATCAACCATAAGTGAAAAGTATTCCTTATACGATTCCAAATCATTCTTTTCCTGAAGCAACTGTAAAAAACCCTTTACTGAGGTCATAGGATTTCTAATCTCATGAGCAATACTTGCTGCCATCTTCCCGACTAAATTTATTTGATCGAATCGAGCCAATTCACAGGAATTATCATAGTCTTGCTGACTTTGGATAAAGGTAAACTGGTGATTATTAACAATATCAATGACTTCATGAATTCCACATTGATCAAGCTTATATGTACACAAGGCAATCAGTTTAAGCTGTCCGATCATGTCATTCACTTTAGATTCATAATCCATAAACGTCTTAAAATACCTTTTCTTAAGCCAACTTGTATTTCCAGTAATCCTGATGCCGTCATAACCTTTTTCCAATGCCTTTTGCACCTTGTTGACCCAGGATGATAAAACTTCATCTCCATTAAAATTTCCATATTTCAAATACCAATCCGTATGAGAAAGTATATCCATTTGACCTCTTGATTGGTACATATCAAAATCAGGAAGATACTCTCTAAGGGCTTGCTCAGCTTGTTCCGGTGAAATGGGCTCAGAAGTAACCCACAGACAATATTCGTTATTTTCTAACCCTGTTTTAAAATAAGGCAATAAAACATTCTTTAAATCTTCCTTAGTTTGGTAAAATGCACAAATATGGGTACCCCAAGTTATATCTTTTAAGAATTCTATTCCTGTTGGACGAAATTTCTCTTGCATAAACTTTGCCCCCAAATCAAGCCCATCCATCATGATTTTATTTAACATAATTTCTATTCTCAACAGAAGATTCCTCTTTACGAATAAAACCTTTTATAATAATACAAATATATACAAATATCCCCGTATATACACAAAATCCTCCCTTTCGATTGTCATAATCAAATGGGAGGACTCTAATAAAATTAAGTTAAAATGCTTAATCGCATATGATTTTCACAAAACATGAACGAGTACGCGGACCATCAAATTCACAAAAATATATACCCTGCCAACGTCCCAGCAGCAAATTTCCGTTATGAATAATAACCGTCTGGGATACCCCTACTGTGCTCGCTTTTAAGTGGGATGCAGAATTTCCCTCAATGTGCCGATCTTTCGCTTCTACATACGGGTATGCTTCATCAAGTCTCCGCAGAATATCCATTTGAACGTCTGGATCTGCATTTTCATTGATCGTAACCCCGGCTGTTGTATGCGGGGAATATACTATGCAAAATCCTTCCTGCACATTTTCTTGACGTAATATTGTTTCAAGTTGCGCAGTTATATCAATCATTTCATCCCGACTCTTCGTCTTTAACAAGATCTCCCGAATGACGTTTTTACTCATTGTTTCTCCCAATCATTCTCTAGTAACCATCTATATCAATTAACTTATGTACTGATAAATTTAATATACGGAATGATATTTTTGCGCCATATACTGCTCTTCTAACATATCTCCAATTAACTGACGCCATTTTTTAAAGTGCTCCGTTTCCCGATGCTTCAACTGATCATCCGGAGTTTTATAAATTTCCACAAACATCAACAGGGTTGAATCGTCCTGCCGCTGCAAGACATCAAAACGAATAACCCCAGCTTCCTCTCGGCTATTTTTAGCATTTTCCATCGAAGCCTTTATAAAATCTTCGATATGCTCCGGCTTAACGTGAAAATAGACATGAACAATATGCATGGTGATCCCTCCTGTCAAGAATTAACTCTACATTTAAAACTTAACACTTAATATATAAAAAAGATAGGCTTCATCTTCCTCTTCGGAATCAGCCTATCCATGACTGACACTATTCACTTTAAACTCTATTGTCAATCACCCCTTTTCTCAACCCCGCATCTGCTCTTCTCTGCGCTTAATTCCTGCTTATCTAAATCGCCTTCTTGAAAGATTTTGATTCCCAAATCCGACTTCATGACGGTATTCTTTATAAATCGCTCTTCCAAATCCAACGCTTTTGCATCAGCAGGTAATTAACGCCTTGGATCTCTGTCTTTGGGGTTAACCTCGGATTTTGGTATATCTCTATCTGAGGTCATCTTTATTATACAATGCATGCACTTTTTTGTACATAGTCTTTAAACCAGAATTTTTAAAAAATTTTACTTGTATCCGGCCACTGAATTTCTCCCGTTTCCAACCGATACTTTCCACCATACAATTTATGACTTTCACCGAGCGCATGCTTAATTACAGGGCTTTGACTTATACTTTGCAACGAATTGAGTACATTGAGTTCTGCCGTTTTTTCAATAACCGTCTCTTTGTCTCCTTCTGTATTCTTAATTTCTTTTAGGGCAGGCATTATTTTTTCAGTAATAGCCGAGATGCTTCCAAGGGCTTTTCCGCCCTCTACGGCTGCAGTAATAGCACCACATTTTTCATGACCAAGGACTAAGACTAAGGGAACTTTAAGATGCTCTACTGCATATTCAACACTCCCCAGCTCAACGGGCGTTATCACATTCCCCGCTACACGAACAACAAATAAATCACCTAAGGCTTGATCAAATATCTCTTCAGGCGGAACTCGCGAATCTGAACAACTTACAATCACCGCAAAAGGATGCTGCCCCTTGCTTAATTCACTCCGCCGATTGGAACTCAAATCCTTCGCAAGAATATTGCCGCTCATAAAACGTTGATTCCCAGCAATGAGCAGTTCTTTGGCTTGATCAGGAGATGAGATAATTTCCGGCCGAGAATATACATCTTTAGAACTGCAGCCACTTAATAATAAAGTACCTATTAGCAATAGACCAAGCAAAGACATGAATTTCTTCACGGAATCCCTCCAAAGTTTTAGCATAAGGCTATTGCCAATTAATTAACTCTAAGATATATATTCTCCTCATCGTTCTATTTTCAATCAGCTAAATACGAATAGATGGGGCTGTCGCAAAACCTATGGTCTTGTAGTTTCGCGCATATCCGTTTACTCTGACGCTCCGGGACTGGTTCACTTCGCCTTCGTAGCAGCTCCGCCAAACCTCTGGGCAATACCTGATGTAAACCCCTGGCTGCGCTGCGCTACGAAAGCTTTGTTCACCTGCACGTCCCTCCGCGAATCGTTCACTTCTATGCGCGAAACTACGCTTTCGGGTCTTTTGCAATAGTCCATAATTATTGTGCTCACGAAGAAGGGGCTGTTTTGCAACAGCCCCAATTCAGGTTTATTCCATTGATTCACTTATTTCGAAGTTGCTTTTTCCCAATACTTGCTGGTAATTGTATCTTCTGAAATAACAGCTGGCTTAGTGAGCAATCCATATTTAAGAGCTAGATCTCCAGTTTGTTTAATAGCGGCAGTATCGATATAACCGATTTTAGCAGGATCAAAGCCTTTGGGAACTACGAGTTTTGCGACTTCTTTAGCCATATAAACCTGATGTTCAAGGGACACGCTTTGGTCTGCATCAAAAACGATTTTTCCTGCTGCTTCCGGATTAGCGGCAGCCTCTTGCCAACCTTTAATTGATGCTCTTAAGAAACGAACAAGCAGATCGGGATTTTTAGCAGCCCAACTTGAATTTACGAACAAGCAGTCTTCCAACATGGCAACCCCAGCATCATTCATATTGACCACATGAAGGTCACTATCTTTCAACCCTGATTCAAGCAAAAGACCATATTCATTATAGGTCATTGCAGAAGCTGCATCGATTTCACCCTTCAGGAGCTGATTCATCGTATAATCCTGTTGAACTAACTTTAAGTCAGAGTCTTTTTTCAGTTTATTCGCTTCAAGCAGTGCGTAGATTTCATATTCGTTGCCGCCAAACCAGGAACCGACTTTCTTTCCTTTGAGATCGGCAGGAGTGTTAATTCCTGAAGAGGCTTTGGAAACAAGCAGCATAGCACTCTTTTGGAAGATCTGTCCAACTTCGGTTAATCCCCACCCTTGGGATTGATACTTCATCAAACTGGATACCCATGTTACTCCAATGTTAGCTACGCCGTTATAGACTTGTTGTTCAGGAATAATATCACTTCCACCAGGAAGAATCTCAAGGTCGATGCCTTCATCTTTGTAGTACCCTTTGGATTTCGCGACATAGTAACCCATAAATTGCGATTGCGGTAACCATTTAAGCTGAAGTGTTACCTTGTCCAGTTTACCGGATGATTTTGTGTCTGTACTTACACTCTGGGTTGCCGGCGCGCTGCCACAACCTGTGACAATCAGCAAGACCGTAATAATTACCGCCACGAGACTCGTCAATGTCCTTTTCTTCATACCCTTCACTCCTAATTAAATTAAATTATTTTTGTGAAGCGTGCCATTTTATGGCATCGCGTTCTACCATGAGAATAATTAAATAGAGAATTACACCCGCTACAGAAGCAACTACAATATAGGACCACCCCATCGCCATTTCAGCCTTGCGAAGATTATCTTTGATTCCAAAGCCTAGGCCCGAAGTAGATGCAGCAAAGTATTCACTGATAATGGCCGCGATAATTGAGGAGGCAATGTTAATTTTAAATGCCGTAAATATATGCGGCAGGCTATTGGGCAAACGCAATTTTCTAAAAATCGTCCATTTGCTGGCGGCAACGGATTGCATCAAATCAATGGAAAACGGTTTTAAATTATTCAATCCGCTGTAGGCATTGATGGCCATAGCTGCCATACAGACGATCGTCACAACCCCGATTTTTTGCTGCATTCCCGTTGAAAACCATAGGTTCATAATGGGAGAAAGAGCAACAATGGGGACTGCATTAAATGCGCTGATCACAATCATGCCGCCGTAGCCCCATTTGGGGAAAAAGGTCGCAATGACCGCAATCATAAATCCCAGAAACGAACCGATAATCATGCCGATCAAAGCACCCGAAATCGTCACGCCGCAGTCTTGCAAGGCTTTCGGCAGATGAGCCGCCAATGTAGACGCGATCACTGTCGGCACTGGCAATTGAAAAGGCTTTAAATCCAGCAATTGATGAATCAACCCAAACTGCCAGACAAGAAGGAAGGCAATTCCGAAGGCTATGGGCCATACGAAATTTACAATTTTGTTTTTCATGCCTGCACACCTTCCTTTCGTGGACTGGCATTTTGCCAGGGCAAAAAGAATCTCTCAGCAAAGACGACAAGGTAGAAACTCATAATTCCCATAAAAGCGCTGGTCACGACCGAAGCCCAAAAGAGATTCGTTGAGTTGGAATAAAGCGAGTAGAGAATTTTTACCCCAATACCGCTTTTGGATCCCAGCATATCGACCAGAATGGAGGCTGTAACCGCCATCGGGGCAGCTATTTTTAAGCCGATAAATAAATACGACATCGAAAACGGGAACATCAATTTTTGATATACTTTGAACTTATTCGCCGCGATCAAATAGAGCAAATCCTTCTTCTCCTGCTCTACACTTTTTAGACCGCTCAGCATATTGACGGAAACCGGAAAAAAGGTAATATAAGCTGCGATCACGATTCTCGATACATTCATGTCCCGAACTATATTAAAGATAATGGGGGCAAGTCCTAAGACCGGGATCATCTGGGATACGATTAAATAAGGAAAAGCAATTCGTTCTGCCGTTTTCGACAGGCTCATGATTACAGCCAGAAGGATTCCGACGCTTGCGCCAAGAACGAACCCTATGGCTGCCCGCGAGAACGTTACCGCACCGGCCTGCATCAATACTTCCCAATTCTTGATCAATGTCATCACGATAACATGGGGGTAAGGCAGCTTCGCCGAAGCCATTCCATCATGGACAACATATTTTAAAAGAAAGGATAAAAGCTCCCAGGTTGCAATGATCCCGATGATCCAAACCAAAGCGACAATCCTTTTCTCCTTTTTGTCCATATTTACACCCCCTCGAAGCTTCGTCTTATCTTCGCGACATACTCATAGAACTCGGGGGTTTCTCGGAGTGAATTTTCACGAGGACGGGGCAAATCAATATCGACAACGGCAGAAAGTCTGCCCGGATGAGGGGATAGAACGACGACGCGGTCCGATAGGAAAACGGACTCCGGAATATTATGGGTAACAAAAATAACCGTTTTCTTCGTTTTGCTCCAAATGCTGAGTAAATCTTCGTTCAACTTTTCACGGGTGAATTCATCTAAGGCTGAAAACGGCTCATCCATCAACAGGAACTCCGGATTGAGGGCCAGTGCCCTTGCAATCCCCACTCTTTGCTGCATACCGCCGCTTAACTCAAAGGGATATTTGTATCCGAAATCCTGTAATCCAACCAGCTCCAACATCTGATTGATCCGTGCTGTTCTCTCTTTTTTGGGGATTCCCATGATTTCCATCGGCATACAGATGTTTCTGCGCACCGTTCGCCAATCGTATAGAACAGGGCTTTGGAACACGATGCCGTATTTTTTCTGCATTCTTATGTCCCTTGGGGATTGACCGCGTATAGATACACTGCCGGAAGTGGGCTGAAGCAAATCGGCAATGATTCTCAGCAGGGTCGTTTTGCCGCACCCTGAAGGTCCAAGCAAAGAGATGAATTCCCCTTCCTGAATGTCTAGGCTTACATCATTCAAAGCGACAACGTCCTCGCCGTTATTCACGGGATAGGTCATGCTTACATTTTTAATTTGAATTTCCGCTGTGTTCATTTAAAGGCCTCCCTAAAAAAGGCGCAGTGAGTAAAAATCTTATCTCCTAAAAAAGAAGTTAAAATTTTATCCACTGCGCCTTTGCAGTCAAAATAATTCTTCCGATGATTAAGTCTCGATTCGTTTACCTACAGCTATTGCTCCAACCGGACATACAAGCGAACAAAGTTGACAGCCCACACACTTTTGAGGGTTCAGTTTTGGTTTTCCCGTGGTTTGATCCATTTCTAAAGCCTGATGTCCGCCGTCATAGCATGATAGATAGCATCGGCCGCACCCTAGACATTGACTCCGGTTAAACTTCGGATAGGAAATGGAATGACGGTTTAATTGATCTGCCGGTACAAGCTTCGGCAAGGCCATACCCACCAATCCCAGAACCGAGGAAAAGCCCTTTGCTCCTAAATAAGAGGAAAGTCCATCGATTAAGTCCTCAATAATTCGATAACCGTACTGCATTACAGATGTTGTAACTTGAAGATTGGAACAGCCCAAGGCTAAAAATTCTGCGGCATCCCGCCAAGTCTCAATACCGCCCATGCCGCTTATGGGTACATCCTTCAAAAGAGGATGCTTCTTCATATCATGGATGAAACGCAAGGCAATGGGTTTTACCGTTTTACCGGAATATCCTCCTACCGTCGATTTGCCGTCTACCCGAGGCTCGGAAATAAAATCCTCCAGATCGATATTCATAATGCTTTTGATCGTATTGATGGCTGCGATACCCGTAGCCCCCGTCTTCATGGCCGCTAGGGCGGGAATTTCCATGTTCCCGATATTGGGAGTCATTTTTGCCAGAACCGGCAGATGTGTCCCCTTTCGCGTCGCTGCCGTGTACCTTTCGACCCATTCAGGATTCTGTCCGACATCGGAGCCTAACCCTTCCCCCGTCATATGCGGGCAGGAAAAATTGCATTCGATAATATCGGCGCCGGCCTCAGTCACCCGTCGAGCCAGGTAAGTCCATTCTTCCTCATTTTGACCTAAGATCGAAGCGATGATGACTTTCGTCGGATACTCGTCTTTGAGCCGTTTTAGAAAGTCTAAATTTTCTTCCAGGGTATGGTCTGATATTTGTTCGATATTTTTAAAGCCAATAAACGAATTTCCTTCCTTGCGCAGTGTTGAAAACCGGGGGGACACTTCTTCCGGAACAAAGGTTCCTATCGTTTTAAACGCTGCTCCGGCCCATCCCATGTCAAACGCTTTGGCAACCATCTCGTAATTGCTTGCAACCACTGAGGAGGATAAAAAGAATGGATTCTCACAGGGAATACCGCAAAAGGTAATTCCTAAATCTACCTTCCTGAGCCTACTATCTTTTTTATTTAAACTTCCCGCATAGTTCATGAGCTGTGGAATTCTTACCGGACGATCCATTTTTCCTTTCAAACACGCTTTGCTGCAACTCTTTTCCTGACACCCCTTGCATAATTCAGCGTCTCCGATCAACTCTGCTACGCCGTTCAAATTGTCAAAACGTAGGGAGCGAATGACTTTGGCTGGATCCACTCCATGGGGACATCGTGTTGTACAGGGGGCGTTATAACAAAGCAAGCAGCCATCGGATTCGCTTTTAGCGGAAAATTCATTGAATGCTCGTACCAATAACGCCATCTCCTTTACCATACTTCTAAATCTCAAACACTTCTAATTCTCAAACCCGTTTATTTTCTGCCAACCCGCTTGACAAATTGTCCCCAGCCGGGTTTGCCGACAAATTCTCCGTCCTTATAGACCAGTTTTCCTCGCGAAAACGTCATTACCGGATAACCATGGAGTTTCTTGCCCTCCCAGATGGTATGATCATAATCGGAATGCATGGTATCCACGGAAACCGTAAAATCCTTTTCCGAATCATAAATTACGATATCTGCATCCTTACCAACTGTAATGGAACCCTTTTGCGTACAGCCAAAGATCTTTGCAGGATTGGCTGAACAGAGCTCAACGACTTTATTAAAGGTAATTTTGCCTTCATTGGCCGCCGCCAACATATAAGGATACATATTTTCAATACCTGCGCAGCCATTGGGGATCTTGGTAAAATCATCCTTGCCCCAGTCCTTTTCATAGCTTTGGAAGGGACAGTGATCCGTGGCAATCGTGTCAATTCCGCCGGTCTTAATCGCTTTCCATAGGGCATCCTGGCTTTCTTGG
This sequence comes from Desulfitobacterium nosdiversum, assembly GCF_049860565.1. Lineage (GTDB taxonomy): Bacteria > Bacillota > Desulfitobacteriia > Desulfitobacteriales > Desulfitobacteriaceae > Desulfitobacterium_A > Desulfitobacterium_A nosdiversum. The sequence goes on along the minus strand of NZ_CP172056.1, from coordinate 2,667,803 downwards.
CCTTTCATCGGCGGTGAACAGACAAAGTTCCGCCCATCCTCCCGCTTATAAACCTCGCTGGTAAATTCAAGATACTGCGGACAGGTCTCCACAAACACCTCATAGCCATCCCGTTTGGCATCAATGGCTGCTTCCAACCCTTCCTTGTCCGCCATGTGAACAATATAGAGGGGGGCATCAAGACTTTTAGCCCAATGGATGGCTCTCTTGTCAGCTTCGGCTTCGACAAACTCGGGACGGCTCAGATAATGATACCAAGCTGAAGTTTTCCCCTCTTTTTGAAATTGTTCAATATTCAAATCGATAAGGTCCGGATTTTCGGCATGGATGTTAATCATCGCCCCGATTTCCTTGGCCCGCAACAGCAATTTGGCAAAGGTACCGTCATCAACCATCATGCCTTCCTTTTTATAAACGAAGAAGCACTTAAAGCTGCTTATGCCTTCCTCCACTGCCTTTTCCATTTCCTCTAAGATAGCTCCGCCGTTCAAATCGGTAATACAGCAATGTAAGGCATAATCGATGCACGCCTCTTTTTCGCAGACCGCCTTTTTCTCGTTGACCAATTCGAGAATGGACATTCCCTTTCTCTGCACAGGATAATCAAAAACAGTGGTCACTCCGCCGCAGGCCGCAGCCCGTGTTCCAGACATATAGCTGTCTGCCGATATTGTCCCGCCAAAAGGCATGGCTAAATGAGTATGAGCATCAATCGCTCCCGGCAAAACCAGCTTGCCCTGCGCATCGACCACGGTGGCTCCATCTTCCGGAAAGTCTTTGCCAATCGCAGCGATTATTCCGTCCTTCACAGCGATATCAGCTTGATAAGTCTCCGTTGAAGTGATAATTGTCCCGTTTTTAATCAATAAATCCATTGTATTCCCCTCCTTCGCTCACAGCCTTATTTACCATTCAACCTTTTCAAAGGCTTCCGGACCTTGTGCCGTCGCATTCAAGTAAATTGCAGCATTGCCCTCTAAGGCGGTTTTCATAAAATCGGTTCGGCATTTATCATAGGGGGTATGCGCATATTGCTCCTGCATCGGGGAATAGCCAAGGGTCGGTTTTCTGTCAATGCCGCACGTCTTGCTGGCATCTGTCCCAAAATCCCAATAGCCGTATTTAACGGTCTGTCCTACCGATTCCAAGGCTGCTGCAGCAGCTTTCACAAACCCGTGCTCTTTGCTGATCTTCCAGGGGCTCATATCCTTTGAGGTTTCATAGGTTAAGCCCGTGTATGACGTTTCTAATGCTCCTTTAACAACAACATCTGCCTTAAATTCAGGATCCTTGCCGGCGAGATCATCAATAATCTCCTGAATTTGAGCAATTGCAGTTGCAGCTGTTTCACCAGGAAGGGTGCGGCGGTCTAAAGAAAGCATGCATCGGTCCGGTACAATCGAAAGTGCGCCTGGGGAACATTCAATGATATTCAAGGATAAGGAGGCTTGTCCTAATTCCGGGTCTGTAGGGAGAGACGGATAAAGTTCATCTTTAATGCGAGTGATTAAAGGGATGGCCTTGTAAATTGCATTGATCCCTAACCAGGGGGCGCTGCCATGCGAGGTTCTTCCATAGACGGTGATCAGCATTTCGACCCGGCCTCGGTGACCGCAATAAAGCTTTAAGGAAGTCGCTTCGGAGGTAACCATAGCATCATACGACAAACCTTTTCTCGGTAAGGTTTTGTCGACTAAATGAAGCATGCCGACCATTTCAGCAGGTTCTTCCTGAACAACGCCGGTAAACATGAAGGTTCCTTTAAGCGGAAACCCTTTTTCACGGAGCTTGACGAGAAGTCCGCCCGTATAGATCTGGACGGCCTCACCGCATTTAACGTCCGATGCGCCGCGGCCATGAATGCATTCCGCTTCATCCGGCTGCTTGTCCTGCGTATCCACCTTGCAAACATCGATCTGACCGCCATAGGGATCATAACCCTGCCAGTTGGCAGCATCCCCCGGGCTTACGTGATCCATATGGGAGTTATACATGATAGTTGGTCCCGGTTCCGTCCCTTTTACCAACCCGACAACATTGCCATGGGCATCGCGGAACACTTCATCATAGCCCAGCTTCTGCATTTCAGCTAAATCCAAATCAGCCAGTGCTTTTTCTGTTCCGCTGATACTGGGCGTCTGAACCAGCTTCTGGGCAAAAACCACCATATCCGGATACAGTTCCTGCGTAATTTCCTTTATCGCCGCAACTTTCTTGTCATCCAATTCACTCATTTCTATTTCACACCTTTCTATTAAAAAAATAATTTTATTCTAAGACGAAGTCATTTTGCTTTAGCTCTGTCAGCTCGCGGAAAATCGATACATTTCCGGCCAAGGCCTTGATCATGTAGTCTATCCGTACTTTATCCACGGGTCGGTGGCAATAAAATTCCTGCATCGGCGAATAACCGACCGCGGGTTTTTTCTCCCTTCCGCAGATAACGGAAAGGTCTGTTCCAAAATCCCAATAGCCATACTTTACCGGCTGTCCGATTGCAGCCAATCCTGCGGCCGCTACTTTGGTAAAGGGATGGTCAGGACTGATCTTCCAGGCTTCCTTTACATTGGGAACTGCTACGGTTAAGCCGGTATAGGTCGTCCGGGGTACCGTGGCAATCTCAACGGCTGCTCGAAAATCAGGATCTTCAGCTGCTATGTCATCAATGATTTTTTGTATTTCCGCGACACAGCCCTCGAAGGTCTCTCCCGGAACAAATCTTCGATCATAGGTAATTTGACATCGGTCCGGAACGATACACATTGAACCCGGTGTACAGTTAATAATCGTGAGAGCAATACTGGAATTGCCAAGATTCTCATCTGATCCATGATTGGCAGCCATAAACGCTTCAACCCGGTCGATAAATTGAGTGGCTTTATTGACCGCATTAATGCCCAGCCAAGGAGCGCTGCCATGTGAGGTAACACCGGACACCGTCACTTTTAATTCAACTCTCCCCCGGTGTCCCAAATACAGCTTCAAAGCGGTTGCCTCGCAGGATACAACGCCGTCATAGGTAATTCCCTCTTCCGGTAAGGTATCCTCAATCAGCTTAATCATTCCCAGCTGTTCAGCGGGTTCTTCGAGAACGACTCCTGTAAAAATATAGCGGCCTTTAATGGGATAGCCCATTTTCCTCAGTTCCAGCAGCATTTTCCCGGAGTAGATCTGACAGGCACCGCCGCCCTTGACATCGGCAGCCGCACGCCCATGAATTACTTCAACGGATTCATATCCATCCCGGTCCTGGTTTTCCATTTCATTCACGTCGATTTCAGCCCCATAGGGATCATAGCCTCCCCATTCGCTGTAATCTCCGGTATCCACATGGTCCATATGGGCATTGTACATAATGGCAGGCCCCGGTTCTGTTCCCTCGATAATCCCGATCACATTGCCCCATTTATCACGGAAGTATCGGTCAAAACCCAGCTTTTCCATTTCCGCCAGATAGAGGTCGGCAACACCTTTCTCATCGCCGGAAAGTGCCGGTACGCGAATGAGTCTTTGACAGAAATCCACAACACCCGGTTTAAATTCTTCAGCTAATTTGTTGATGACGTCATTAATGTTCTCCATAAAATTCACCCCCTAGTTTCTCAGACCTTGAACATTTTATATTTAAACATTGGTTTTACATTAAAAACGATAAAATAAAGATTTCCTTTAAATCATCCTCTGATGGCTTAACAATACAGTTCGCTATATTTTTGGTCTGAATGGCCATTTTGCTGAACTGCTGGATTTCGTCCGTGCTTATATCTTCTTTTTCGCCAAGGAGCTTATCGGTTATTTCGCGGAACTCATTGACACTGGAAAGACTCAGCGCTTTTAAAATTCTGCCTGCTAAATCCGGCTGTTCCCTTTCAACGATCCGCAGATACTCTCCCAGGAGAAGTCCATTGCCTCGGCCATGATCAATATCCTTAAAGTATGTGAGCGAATAGCCCATCGCATGGACTGCTGTCGTACCTGTTTGGGCTATGACCATTCCCGCCATAAACGAGGCCTGCTGCAATTGTTCCCTTACCTCGAGCTCCAAGCCGGTCTTGGATTTAGAATTTAAAACGCTCAGCAGATCGGGCACGCATTCCATAATCAGCTGAATGCTTTCAACAGCCAAGGCATTCGAAACAGAGGATGCTTTTACGGACAACATGCCCTCCACGGCATGGGATAACGCGTCAAGTGCTGTATTAATCGTCGTGCTGATCGATAAGTATTCCATGTATTTCGCATCCAGAAAAGCAAGGGCTGGAAACAATAAATCAGAGGCAATGCTTGTTTTGGTCTGCTTTTCGTCATTCGTCAGAATGGAATACTGTGTTACTTCTGACCCTGTTCCGGCTGTCGTAGGAACAAAGGCTATGGGCAGCACCTTGTTTTCATAATTTCCTGAGAATAGGTTTGCTGCATCAATATCCTGAGCTGCTAAAAGAGCAATGGCTTTGCCTGCATCCATCGGCGAGCCTCCGCCGATCGCGATGATGAAATCCACATCATTTTCCTTGGCCACTTTAGCCCCTTCATAAACACAGGCAATGGTCGGATTGCTCATGACTTTATCAAAGACCAAATAACTGATACCGACAGAATCCAAAGCGGCCTTAACATCATGTTCTGAACCGTTTTTTTTAGCCGAGGAAGCACCGGTAACAATCAAGGCCTTCTTGCCTAATGTTTTAAAGGCCTCGCAATTCTTGGCGATACATTCATACCCCATGAAGACGCGGGTGGGCATATAAAATTTCTTTGTCATGATGACCTCCTATTTTGTCTTGACCATCTCATCGACATCACTCAAAACTTCATCCATGATCGCCATCGCATTTTCTAATTCCTCCTCAGTAATAATCAGAGGGGGTGCGACGATGATGCTGTTTTCATGGGAATAGGTGTAAAAGCCTTTGGCAACGAGCTTGCCGATAATCTTTTTCATGGTTTGCTCAGGATCAATCCCATATTCAACAAGCGGAGCTTTCGTTTCTTTATTCTTGACCAGCTCAATGGCGGAGAATAAGCCAATATAACGGACATCACCCACACAAGCGTGTTTTTCTTTGATATCCTCCAAGAGCTTCCCTAACAATACGCCGCGTTCCTTGGCCTGCTTGATCAATCCTGCTTCCTTATAGTATTCCAGGGTGGCAATTCCTGCTGCACAACCCAGCGGGTGAGCGGAATAGGTCAGTCCGCAGTAGAGAAAATTGTTATCAAAGTGTTGGGCGATCTCTTTGCTGACAATGACTCCGCCGATTGGTGCATAGCCGCAGGTTATTCCTTTGGCAAACGTGATGATGTCCGGTTTTACATCAAAATTATTGACGGCGAACCATTCTCCGGTGCGTCCCCAGCCTGTCATGACCTCATCGCAGACCATCATGATGCCGAACTCGTCACAAATCTCTCGAACTCCCTTCATATAACCTTTAGGAGGAATGATGACGCCATTGCTTCCCGTAATGCTTTCCAGGAAAATGGCTGCGACTTGATCCCGTCCTTCATAAATAATCTGTTCTCTCAGCTGTGACAGATAATAGCTTGTTGCGGCTTCCTCGCTTGCAAAGGGCAGCGGGGCACGATAGACATAGGGATCAAAGAATTTAATAAAGCCTGAAATACCGGGCTCACTGGTATATCTTCTGGGTTCCCCTGTTAAATTGGCCGCACCATAGGTCGCCCCATGATAGGAACGGTATCTTGAAAAAATTTTGTAGCGACCGGTTACCATTTTGGCAATCTTGATCGCGTTTTCATTCGCATCTGCACCGCCGAGCGTAAAAAATACCTTCTGCATATTATCCGGTGCTAACTCGATGACCATCTTTGCCAACTGTGATCTTACATCAATGGCAAAAGAGGGTGATGAATAGGCGAGTCGTTCGGCCTGGTCTTGGATCGCTTTGATGACCTTTTTATTACCATAGCCGATATTCAAATTCACCAATTGGGAGGACATATCATAATAGCGTTTGCCTTCACCATCCCAGAAGTATATCCCTTGGCCACCCAACATGACCTTTGGCTTTAATCCTCCCTGAGAGCTCCACGAATGCAGATTGTATTGTCTGGATGTCTCAGAAATTTCCTGTGCTGTCGTTAATTCAATTTCCACGTTTTCATCACCTCATTAAAAAATAAAATGAGGCCTGTTCTTTCAAACAGGCCCCATTGCCTTGATTTATCGTCGACTTCGATATACAAATCATATCATTTTTAATATCCGATTCAACGAATTCCAGCACAAATCCTATTGTGCTCAAGCACATTCATCCATGTCTTACAGCAACTCCTTGACCTTAAACGCCAAAAGCAGCCTTAAGCCATTTTGGTAATCCAGATCACAGTTCAGGATTTCCTTGATCTTATTGATCTTATAGTTAATCGTATTGCGGTGCACAAAGGTTTCTTTGGCTACCTCTTGAACGCTCTTATTATTATCCAAGTAGGATTTTAAGGTAAAAACATAATCCGTCTGATTCTTATGATCATAATCCTCCAACTCGCCTAAGGTATCCACATAGTACCTTTTGAGAACCTTCGCATCCTCAACACCGGTCAGCAGCATAAATAAGCCGCTGTTTTGAAAGGACAGTTTTGGCATATCCTGTCTATTCGCAATATTTAAAAGAGATACAGCCCTTTTGTAATTTTGGGTGAGGGATTGAATCCCCGCATCATTGACACTGATTCCGGCTCTTATCCGGTTATTCGGGTAGTAGTAACCACAGATTTCCTTTAATCGTTCCAAAGCATTTTCCACAACGCTCTGCGGAAAGTTCTGCAAGACCACGATCAAATTCTGCTCATGCCGGAAGATATTGAAGCGATCACTATAATTAAACAGGATTTTCGTCAGATTCAGCCGCACATCTTTATCATAATCCGCCAGTTTTTCATCATTCGGAACCTGCAGCGATAACGCAACGACACAGAATTCAGCCTCCAAATCGAATTCCTTTCGTTCCAAAACCGGACGATATTCCGAGATTTTTTCCGGGCAAAAAATGGCATTGCGAAAAGCACCGGCAATCGTTATTTCACTTTCCTCCGACTTGATAATTTTGCGGCAAAAGTCATTGGTAATATCCACAATACGGGTCTTCCAGGGGATTGTAAACAGAGGGAATTGAACCTGACGGCAAAATTCAATTAAATCTTGGGGCAAGGACTTAATGTACGGCCCTAAATTAAGAACCAGCCCACTGGCCTGATGCTCGATCAGCCCCTTGGCGAATTCAAGAAGCCACTCTGAATTTTCATGTCCGATCCCAGTGGTAAAAATCAACTCCTGCCCATGAAGAAAATCTGCGGTTTCCGAGTCCTCAAGCATATGAACCCAGTGGACTAAATTGTTCATATTGCTCTCTCCGCAGATTTGATTCATGCTATAGTTTTCTTTCGCATATTTACAAAGCTTCTTTAAAGTGATAGCCAAGATTCTCCCCTCCTTAATAAATTAATACAAAAAGAGAGCTCCTCATAAACAGGGCTCTCTTTTACACTTTGACGCTCCAAGTCACATAACTTGGTGCCCGTCATATTCATTTTTAATTCATCGTCTCGCTCTCACGATCACATTAAAGGAAGCATTTGATTCTTCTTTCTCACCTTAATCACTTTTGCACTAAGCTGGATATCGCTTGATTATGAATTGATCTTAAATCATTTTTTGACATTTCTCAACTCATTTAGACAAAGTGTATTGTATACATTTGTGACGTTTACTTACTACATGGAAACCAATACATCTTCAACAGGTCTTCTCGGACTGGAGCATTTAAAAAGTTCCTTACTAATATCTTTATTGTAGAGTAAAGAGTTGGGAGTTTGTGAGATGAAACTTCTTATTATTTCAAAGCAAAAGATTGTTCTTGCTGGTTTTTTGGTACTTATTATCATTATTTCTATTTATATTTGGAAAATAAAGTCTAAAACATCCCTGGTATTATCAGAAACTTACTTTATGGCTCATACTGAGAAAAAAGTAGCTGCCCTTACTTTTGATGACGGCCCCGATCCGCCTTTTACTGAACCCATACTCAATATTCTTAAACAAAAAGGAGTAAAAGCAACATTTTTTGTGATAGGGGAAAATGCTAAACAAAACCCAGCGTTCATAAAACGGATAGTTCAGGATGGTCATGAAATTGGCAACCACAGCTATACTCACAATAATAATCAAAGTAAAATGCTCTCAGAAATACGAAAAACAGATGAAGTTGTTTTTACAGAAACCGGTGTACATACGCATTTTTATCGTCCACCTGGCGGATATGCATCAAAAGGCGTAATCGCAGCAATTAAAAAGCAAGAATATATCTTTACTCTTTGGAGCGTAGACAGTAAAGATTGGCGCCGGCCGGGAGTTAACCGTATTATGAATAATGTTATGAGCAAAATGTCTCCGGGAGCAATAGTCCTCTTTCACGATGGGGGAGGTTATCGGAGCCAAACTGTTGAAGCATTAGGAAAGATAATTGATACCTTACGCTCTGAAGGCTACAGCTTTGTTACTTTAAGCGAACTCAAGGCTTTAGATACAGTTCCGGATAATAAGGTATTCCCTCTTAAATAAACCTCAAGTGTATACAGAGCCCAAATGAGTCGAGCTGAACGATGGCTGACCGGATTATGCCTTCAAGTCTAATTCGCTTTGTGAACAAAGTTATCCAAAGCTTTATCAATTTTTAACCAGCCTAACTCATTCGGATGGGATGGATCGGACATAAAGTACATGTCATACTCATCTCCGGAAAAATCAGCGAGAGCAAAATTATATTGCTTCGCCATCTGACGTACCTGAGCATAGTATTTTTGACGCTGTTCTTTCGGAAAACCGGTATAATCATACCAATATCCATTGACGGGCTGGATTATAAATATTGGATCAGCCCCCTCATCTTTGAGGACTTTCATTAAGAGCTCAAGATCGTTATATTCCTGTGATGGGTAAAAGTGCGCCTTGGATTGGGAATTCTTGAGCTTTACAAGGTTATCTTTATTTTTATCAAAATAAGTATTGGTTACTCCAAACGGATTGTTGCTTTCACTTACCTTGCCATCTGCTATTGCCTTTTTTTCAAGAGCTGACCAGTTCGGAAATTTGTTTGATGGTTTGGCGGCAGCATTTTTTGCAATTTCTTTAGCGGATAACTTTTTAACGTCCTTGATCGTCTTAACGGCGTCTTGAATTTCAAGGGCCGCTAATTCTACTTTAGCTTCCATCCAATAACCCGTTTCTAAAACATAAGGTAAAAAACCGGGTTGGTTATAATTTTTTAAGTATCCTTCTAGGATCGGATAACTTTTCTTAATCTCATCAAATTGAAGAAGACGTTCAGCCATATCCGTTTTTGTCTGTGAAGTTATCGCAGGATTAAACAGCATTTTGTAGATCTGCAACGCGGAAAAGTTAGCTCCAAATGCAGCTTGAGAAATCCCGTTGCCGCCGAACCACTGAGCAGAAAGCGAAAGTGCAATCTTCTTCCCTTTTAAATCTTCGCCGCCCGCATATAACGCTTGAATAAGATCTTCTGAGCCGGCATGGCCGACTAAATAAGGCAGCCAACCTGTAGGTTTTCCCGCATAAAATTTTGTAGGATTAAAAGCTCCTCCATAGCTAAATTCCGAACTGCCATATATCGGCAACACATCTGAGGATTTAATAACAATACTTTGCAGAATTGTTCCCTGAAAAAGATCCGGGACCGGTGATTCAGCCACCGTTTCAATAACACCCGGTTTTATATAGGTGTTTACCAACTTTTGAGTGATTGGCCCCATAAACAGAATGGTTAAGCTAAAAAGCAAGCTAGCTACTCCAAGAGGTATTAATCTATGACGCAACATACATCTCTCCGCCTCAATATGTGAATGACACGTTGATTATCACTGTATAAATAATAATTACTTTTTTTATATATTATCTATTTTTCAGTATGATATAACAAGCTTAAAATTTGCTGAGAAAGCACAAGCAACATACTATCTTTGGGCATTTTCTTGGTACAAAATCATCTAACTATGCAAAAGAGTGCAAAAATCCGAAATGACTTTGCACTCTTTTAAATAATCTAAAAACTCAGCGGCTCATTTAAAGACTCTATTTTACTGAAAAGTTGATATCGGAGATTTGACGATTGTCGGGTACAAAGTTCCAACCGCCTATTCTTTCTTCAACTTCAAATTGATAGCTATGTCCAGAAACCAAGTTATCCCCCGATACCAGCTCACTATTCCGACCCTTGTTTGGGTCTACGAAGTTTAAAACCCACGTATTTGTACTTAGGTCCTTTAGACTTACCCAGTACGAAACGATATATTGGCTGTTAAAGTCCTTCCAGTCGTATGCATTCCAGCTTATCGTCAGATCAGTTTTAGTGACTGTTCCTCCGTTGCTAGGTGAAATAAATTTTGCGGGAAGAAGGGTATGAATCATGAGTTTATTACCAAGAGTTGTACCATTCACATACCACTCTTTGTAGTTAGAAGCAAAATGGTCAGTACCCGTGGTTGCAGCAACTTCGACCGAGTAGCTATGTCCTTCTGTAAAGACAGAACCCGGGATAGTATAACTGTCGACGACATCACCAACATAGGCCCAAAAAACCTCTCCTGAAGGAAACGCTGCTAGGTCACGAACTCTAATCAGATAATTGGGAGCCTTAAGTGGCGTCCATTTTAAAATTAAGTCTTTTCTAGGATAAACATAGCCATCCCAAAATTCATCAAAATACAGAGTGTTCTCTGTAAGATTGAAGTTCGTGAGTGAGGTGTCTGTTGCACCTAAAATTTTAGGTCCATTAGGGACCCTTGAGGTGGAAGCATTAGGCGATGCAGCAGCACTCGACGTTGAACTTGCCTGAGATGAGGTTGTTTGTTGTTTGGTCGCCTCAGCTGTATTTTCACTTGCTTGAGGCTGGTCTGCAGAATTTGAATCTTGACTCGGGGAACTTTGTGTTTGTGCAACTGTACTATCGACCGATTCCTTTGAATCCGATGTTTTTGAAATTGTGCTGCAACCGACTAAAAGTATTGATGAACATAATAAAACGCTTAAAAGTTTTCTCATCTTATGTATTTCTCCCCCGCCCTAAAAGCCCAGGAATGTATGGAATCGTGATTTATCTTAGATTTCATGGTAAAATCTATTTCCAGTTTGAGGATCATAGTAAACTTTAAGTTTTTTGCCGTTAACAGGGTCAATGAAAACCTCATCCGTGACTACATATCCTTTGGGAATGTCAGTTCCATGATTCCTTCGGTAGCGTTTGTTCCAAATAAACCATGAAAGCAAAGCAATGATGAGTAATCCACCGTAAATTAATAAATTTATTACTGCGGCTATTCCCATCTTAAATATCTTTCTCCACTACAACCGCAGTTCCATATGCCACAATCTCACTCATCGTCTGTCCAATTTCGCTCGAATCGAATCTCATCATGACAACTGCATTTGCTCCCATAGCTTGGGCATTCTTTACTAGACGGTCTACGGCTTGTTTTCGTGTATCTTCAAGTAATGCCGTGTATTCATGGATTTCCCCACCGACAAGACTGCGCAACCCAGCCATTATATTGCCGCCTAAACCTCGGCTACGAACAACGACACCAAACACCTGGCCTTTAACATCTGTCACTTTGAACCCTTTGATATTTTCGGTGGTAACTACTAGCATGTCATCGCCCCCTCGTACTCCTATTTTACTTCAACTCATTGATGCAAAGCAAAAAATTACTTACTTTTATAACTAAAAATCAGCCTTTACTAATTTCCCTGGAATTTTTAACAGCTCACTCTTCTCCAACTGTCCGCCACATGAGAAATGGATATCGTTGTGCTGCCATGTGAGCATATATTTTATGCCCCCGATATCGAATCTTATTAACTCCCCCACAACCTCAGTGTCAGCAAATTCCAACTCTACAGTTTCCCTGGTTACATTAGGTGGAATATTGGCATGAGGCATAGCCCCTTGAGTTATTACTAACAAGGGATGTTGCTCTCCCAAAAGGGTGTAGCTGCTGAGCAGAACACCTTTCCCATCTTTTATTTCGGCCCATTGGTACTTTACCTTAAAATTCTTATTGTCGATAACGTAGGGAGCAAAACCCAATATTTGTCCTGCCTTCTCCAGTGATATTTCTTTAGGAAAATTGACTTCTTGACCGCTCTCCTCTTCGATTGTCACATCTTCCGGCAGCTTCAGTTCGAACAGATTATCAGTTAAACCCTGATTTATTCTAAGTTCTCTGACTTCCCGGCGGTTTACCAGGTCTCCCTTCACATTATAATATTCCGTTAAAATTGGCATCCAGGTTTCCTTGTCCATCCAAAGGTGTGTATTCATTTCTCCTAATTCGGGAACTTTCTCGACAAATTGAACATGCAGCGTTGGTCTGCCCTGAAGATATTCTGTACCCAAAATCCGGCTGGATTTATTCTCGGCCATTGCCTTTAAACGTTCTGGAAAATTCAAGTTCGTACGCTCCCTGTACTCCTGGCTCAATTTGATTTTTTGGGCTTTTTGGGTTGCCGCCATCCAGCTTAACATGAAATCATCCTTAATAATGAGGGTCATTGAACCCGTTAAGGGACTGTTAGCTTCTGTACGGTAAAGATCAGGTTTCTTGAACCAAATATGAGATGTCATTGTCATCGGATTTCCATTCTCAAAGGAAATATCATCAACTATTTCCTCGTAATCGCCTATTTTTTCAATAACCATTTGCACTTTTCCCTTAATCTCATTAGCAGAAAGCGTGATTTTACCCATTATCGAATGCAACAGCATCAGAAAATCCTTGTGTTTTTTCAGTTCTTGCTTCAACTCCAAGTTTTGCTCCAATTCATGGTCAAATGCACTTCTTTGCACCGCATCCATAGTTCCTTCCAAATAATCATAAATTCTATCACTTAAAACAAACTGATCCGTAGTCATGTCATCCCGCTCCTTTGTCTTATAATTGTAATGATTAAGTGTCTCCTGCAAACGGGTTCGTGCCCGAAATAACCGTGATTTGACCGTTCCCAAGGGAATATTGAGTTCATCAGCCACTTCCTTTAAGTCCAAGCCTCTTAAGTCTATATCCAAAAAAACTTGCTGCTGTCCCAAGGGAAGCCTTTTAATCGCTTGAGAGAGTTCCAGCTTAAGGGCTAAATAATCCTCGACAGGTGGTCCGTTTTGGATCAGCAGCTCCGGATCGAGACCATTTGTTTCCTTGTTACTAAACCTCAGTAAGAGATATATTTCATTAGTTAAAATCCTGCGCCACCAACCGATAAAAGCGTCATCATCTTTCAATCTGGACAAATTGTTGAAAACCTTGAGCATGGTATTTTGCACAGCGTCTTGAGCTAAATCTTTATCTCTCAGCAAGTAAGAAGCATGACTTAATGCTTGTGGATATATCTTTTGCAACAAAAGTTCCCATGCGTCAAGATCACCATTTCGGGCTGCATCAATTAGATCTTTCTTCACTTTTTTAAATAATTCACCTCCGTCAACAACATTCCTTGATTCCTTGATTCCTTGTTTCCTTACTGACTCATAAATTTGATCACCAGAAATGCGTTTCACTAATAAGATTCAATGATCATCTGAAAAGTTCCCTTATAATAAAATTTTTATTCCCTCCAATAATTGACCAGATCCCCATGCCGTAGACTCCCTATCTCTGGAAAACCGTTCAATAATAAAAAAGCGTCCTCCTTTCACTATCAAAGTGAAGCGAGGACGCTTGTAATTAGTTGTTATAGAAGCAAAAAGTAGCGTTGTTTTAAGAACCATAAACTAGTTTTCGTATAGCCCTTTTAGGATTACTTCCATGTAGTAATTGTGTCGACTGGTAAACGATAAGAAGGACGCCCTTCAGCTGCTGCTTTACCAATTGTGATAATTATTACTGGAACATAACGCTCTTTCTCTAAGCCAAATGCTTCTTCTATATTTTCTTTATTATAACCCCCTATTGGGTTTGTGTCATATCCATACGCTCGTGCAACTAACATAAACTGCATGGAAACAAGACTAGCATCAATCAGCAGCCAATCACGCAAATCAGGTTCAGGTTTATTTGTATCTAGATAATCCACAAATTCCTTAAACCGTGGTAACAGTTTATTCTTCATGTCTTCTGACATAAAGCCTTGTTCAACAGAATTGTTATAAATCATATCTAATTTTTCACTGAATTTCTTATCACCAAATACTGCAAGCACCGCAGAAGAAGTCGCTATTTGATTTATATTCATTTTTGAAAGCTCTGCCATTTTTTCTTTACCTTCTGGTGTATCTATTACAACGAAATGGTATGATTGCGAATTTATTGCTGATGGCGCACTCATCGCTTCTGCTAACATTTCGGTCATTTCTTCTTTACTGATTTTTACTGACGTGTCATAGTTCTTAACTGAATGGCGCCCCATTAAAACTTCTTTAAAATTTACATTTTTCATATTTTCAACTTCCTTTTCCACATTACTAATAAAGGATTGTGACTATTGCATTTTAACAGTATGATGTAGAAATAAACAGTCTATAATCACCATTTTTCATATGTTATAATTAAATTAAGGAGAATATTCTAACCCTAGGTTCAAATTGTTCTTATTATACGTATAAGGTTTGTTTCAATTTTTTTACTTAAGATAAGACGGTCTTTAGCCATGCTAAAAACCGTCTATTTTTGTGTCAAAATCAGGAGAACAATCATGACAATCATGTTTCACATTTATGACGTTTATTTCCAACGAACCTTGGCCTTTTTACGAGGAACCGTCCGATAGTATTTGACCTTCGGATACCCCACAGCCATACAGGTGATGATTTCCTCATCGGGTTTCATCTCCAATATCGCTCTGATCTCAGAATCTTTATTGGCTATACGGACAAAAAAGCCGATAAAGAACGCCCCTAGCCCTTGCGTCACAGCCATAAGCTCCATGTTTGAAGCAGCCAGGCCCGCATCCACCTTGCTGTTTGCGACTGTTAAAAGAAGCACGGGAGCATAGCGAAAAAGAAAATCGCCTTCGTCCAAATTGAGGCCCGACATATTATATCCCGAATCACCAAGTGTTCTTAACTGTTTCTTGGCCAGCTCCCTTAGCCGAGGAATCTCTTTCTGTACCACAATGTAGGAGACGCCTTGCCGGTTCGAAGCCGTTTCTGTGTATCGACCCGCTTCAATGATCTTTTCAATCTTTTCCTGTTCAACTTCTTTATTCTGATAATGGCGAACAGAGCGTCTGAATTTCACCACATTCAAAAAGGTTTCCGGATTAATCGTAAAAGATTCTTCTTGATAATCCTTAATTTCAGTCATATCACCATCTTCAAGGCTAACTGCGTTCTGTGGACAGATCGCGATACAATGGCCGCACTTAAAACAGTTTTGATGGAGAGAGACTGCACTTTCATTCCTTAATTCAATGTCTTGGGTTAAGCAGTCGTTGACACAGAGGCCGCAGCTAATGCATTTGTCAGGATTGATTTTAATTTTGAACATCTTTTACCCCTTAACCTTCTTTTATTTAGATGAAATCTCTATTTGAGTGCTAAAAAGGTGTTCTTGGGACATTCCTTTCTTTACTTCACTTGACTTGGCGTGCTTTTACCAAAAATCTTTATTATTGCCATTCCCAAGCTTCTATCGGGTTAGACGCTTTTCCCGACTCCGTGAATTCAACTGCTTGGAGTACTGCTCGACCATATTTGTTCACCCCATTATCCCCCTTTGACCTGTGGAAGCCTGATATTACCCTAACTTAACCATAATCTCCCTAAAGCTCTCCAAAGTTGCTTCGATATTCTCAACAATTTCCATAGCAAGTACATCCGGATCAGGAAGGTTATCCAAATCTGCCAAACTTTTATCCTTAATCCAAGTAATGTCCAGACTTGTCTTATCCCGGTTTATGATTTCTTCATAAGTAAATCTTCTCCATCTACCCTCCGGATTGGTTCCCTCATTCCAGGTTTCCACTCGTTTGAATCGTTTTTCCGGATTATAACAATCTATAAACTCTTCTAGATCTTCAACCTTCAAAGGATTCTTCTTTAGTGTAAAGTGGATATTAGTCCTGAAATCATAAATCCAGACTTCCTTTGTCCAGGGATCTTTACTGGCTGGCTTATTATCAAAGAAGATAACATTGGCTTTTACACCCTGTTTATAAAAGATTCCGGTTGGCAGCCTAAGAATTGTATGAAGGTCCGATGTCTCAAGTAACTTTTTCCGAACGGTTTCACCCGCGCCACCTTCAAATAACACATTGTCAGGTACTACAACTGCTGCTTTGCCATCCGATTTGAGCAGCGTCCGGATGTGCTGCACGAAATTCAACTGTTTATTACTGGTCGTCGCCCAAAAATCCTGACGATTGTATGTGAGATCGTCACTTTCCTGTTCACCCTCTTCATTCGTAAAAGTCATACTGCTCTTTTTGCCAAAAGGAGGATTCGTGAGGACATAATCGACGCGTAACCCTGTATCTGCAATCAAAGAATCTGCAGAAGAAATGAAATTATCGCTATCAATATCTCCAATGTTGTGGAGAAACATATTCATTAGAGCTAATCTTCGGGTATTAGCTACGATTTCATTGCCATAGAACGTATTGAATTTCAAAAAATGCTTCTGCTCTTTGTCTAAATCATGATTGTTAACGATATAATCATATGCTGCAAGTAAAAAGCCCCCTGTCCCACAGGCAGGATCGGAGATCGTTTTCATGGGCTCAGGACTTATGCACTTAACAATCCCTCTGATAAGCGAACGAGGTGTAAAATATTGTCCCGCTCCGCTTTTTATGTCCTCGGCATTCTTCTCCAGTAATCCTTCATAGATTTGGCCCTTGATATCCGTACCCATAGTGCTCCACTGCTCTTTATCAATCATGTCGATCAGTTTATAAAGTTTAGCTGGATCTTGAATCTTGTTCTGGGATTTTGTAAATATCTGACCTAAAATATTCTTTTGTTTGCCTAATTCTCGAAGTAACTCAACATAATGGCTCTCTAATTCAGCTCCTCTTTTTTCTGTAAGACTCTCCCAAGCGTACTCCTTAGGTATCGACAATTTCCTATTATAAGGTGGCTTGGTAAATTCGTCAGCCATCTTTAAAAATAAGAGATAAGTAAGCTGCTCCAGATAGTCTCCATAACCCACCCCATCATCTCTTAAGGTATTGCAGAAGCTCCATATCTTTGAAACTACGCTTGTTGTATTATTGTCGCTCATTTCTTTGTTCCCCTCTTACCTGGCTTCTTTACTGGTTCTTGTGGTTATTGTGCTTCTTTCTCTGCCCTTATCCTTTCCAGAAGTTTTTCCGCTGGTTCTTCATTTGGATCTTGTGGAACAAGCTTACCCTCAAAGGCTTTTTTTAGAATGCTCTGTCTAAGCGCTTCCGCTTTGTCAAGGCTTTGCACGATCGATTCTTGAATTTTATCGCAGACAGATAGACGAAATTCAATTTCTTGAACGATTTGAGATTGTTCTTTTTTGCTAGGTATAGGAACTAGTAAATTTCCTAAAACGGTCATGTTTATTGATGCTAAGTTTACAGTCTGTTTAGCCTTTCTGTAAAAGTATTTTTTTGCCGTTTCAGACTGTGAATAATACGCAATATACTTAGGTACAAAAAATTCTCGATATATTCTTGCTCTAAAAATATGGTTTTGATGAACACACTCAATTATTTCATTTTTCCATATGGTTCCTCTTCCTAATTTATCTTTATCACCACCCTCAGTGTAGAGGATATCATTTTCTCTCAGTAAGTACTTTTCCTTTTCGCTCTCAAGTAATTCTATATCCTTAATCTCCTTTAAATCCAAATAACCATCTTGAACATTGGCAACCCGAAGGTACGGTAAACTAATTGTTTTTTTATCCTTAAAGTCTCGACCTTTGGTGATACCTCCTACCAATTCTGCAATATTTTTCAACTTCAACCATTGCCAGATTGATGGTATCAAAGGCAACTTAACATTTTCGTCAAAAGTTAATTCAAATTTAACGTTAATTGTACTATCTTTTTCCTTCTTTTCTATATCCGTATTAATCTTTTCAAGTAACTCCTTTGCATTATGTAATCCCTTCTGAGCCTTCCTCCACTCCTCCGTCAGCTTCCCTTCAAATGCACACTTTAACACAGCCTGCCGGTAAACCTTCAACTGCTGCAGTGCCGTTTTGAGGCTTTCCACACCTTTATCCAGTTCACTGAATAGCTCCTCAATCTTGGCTACGATGCGGTGTTGTTCGGGGAGAGGAGGGAGCGGAATTTCATTAGCTTCAAATTTTCCTTTAGTAATGTGTACCATTCCTGAACCATGCGTTTCTGAATATAGCCTAATAACTATATTGTCTAACAAATAATATAAGTATTTTTTGTCAATAAACTTTTGGGGTAAAACTTTAAAGATGTGTTGATTTAACCAAGCTTCACCATTATTCCAAATATAAGCTCCAAGAGATGCCGACCAAGCAAAGAGTAAATCTCCTTTTGATACTTTGTATTTTCCCTCGTATACTCCTGTCGTGTAATGATACTTCGCATCCGGATTATTAAGATTTTGTATACGTATTATTGGTAGACCTTTTCCTTCCCATTCGGTTGGTTTAAAAGCCTTACCATTTTCATAATTTGCAACTTCTCCCAGTTGAGCTACCACCCAATTAAAAGGTAGTTCCTTTGAACTCTCCATTTCTTTATGCCACCAATCCCTCGTTCAATTCTGCAATAATTTCCTCTGTCTGATCTCCAAATAACTGCCACAACTTACCTAATCCGCCTTGAGCATCAAAGGGTGCATAGTCTAGGTCTTCCTTATCCAGGTGAAAAGACATGGCAATATGATCTTTAATCATCCGTAGCCACTCCATTTGCTCGGCAGTGAATTTTAACGGTCCTGCCTGCTTTCTAAATACCCACTCCTGAAAGTTCTTATCAATTATCTTACCATAAGAAGTAATTAAACTGTCAATTCCAATGGCCCTTCTTACGATGGATACAAGGGCAACCAATTCGTTTTTCGGATTTCCGCCTTTTACATTATCGACTACTTCATAAGCCTGCCAAACTCTAAAAGGTGCTAGTGTAGGCATGTCTAGCGTTAACTTTTCTAAAAGATTCTTAACCATAGCATAGGTTAAGTCCCTTCGTCTATAGGGTTCGCTATAAAAAATCTGTAACGCAGTGATCTCATCTTTATTCTTTTCAATGTAGGCCTTGAAACTCTCTACCGTTTCTTTCGCTTTTTCCCCTGCATCGACATCCCAGCCAGCATATTCAACCACATCTTCGTTAATCCTGTCGATTACTTGCTCATGAACTTTTCGGACATTATCAATATATGTATTGACTTCACCCGTGAAAACAACGGCCGCTTTTTGAATGAACTCCTGTTGGATAAGATCCAGTTGTGCTGGCTCGGGACTGCTCTCCAAGGAAATATTAAACCGTGATCTGGCCACGGCTTCAATTCGATCAACATCGTAAGCATCGAGTAAAGCCTTAGATACTTGCTTTAAGTTCTCCCCGTTCGTTTTTTGTTGAAACTGTTCCTTTTCCTTTTCAGTTAACTGCTTTTCGAGCCGGATCAGGCGACTGGCTAGAGATGTAAACAAATCTTCATCTCTAGCCCCAACTGCCACCGCTCCGAGCAAATCTTTAAGTGAGACCGTTGGTTTTCTTTCCAATGGTCTACTATCTGTTTTAAGAGATTTCGTAACCCCAATGGCATCTACAATCGCAAAATGATCCTTGGTGTATTGAGCAGAAGGAGTTACCTTACGCAAATCATCCAGCGAAATAGTTCGCGTCCCTCTCCCTTTCATTTGCTCAAAGTAATTTTTGCTCTTAACATCGCGCATAAAAATCAGGCACTCTAATGGTTTCACATCAGTACCAGTTGCAATCATATCCACGGTAACGGCAATCCTTGGATAATAGTCGTTACGAAATTGTGCTAATACGGATTTGGGATCTTCCTTAGAATGATAGGTTATTTTCTTACAAAAAACATTACCTTCACCAAATTCTTCGCGAACGATGTTAATAATATCATCAGCGTGGCTGTCCGTCTTAGCAAAGATCAAGGTCTTTGGTACTTCCTCTCGGTGGGGAAATATTTCAGGCAGCTTTTCCTTAAAAGTTCTAATTATGGCTCGGATCTGGTTCGGATTCACGACCTCGTTGTCAAGTTTCTTTGAAGAGTAAACCACGTCTTCGTCTAACTGCTCCCACCGTTTACGACGAGTCAGTTTCTCTCTACGGTCAACATATTCACCACGCCAAATAACAGCGCCTTTCTTCGTAATCTGAGTTTCGATTAAATACACATTATAGCCAACATTAACGCCATCTATAACCGCTTCTTCATGCGTGTATTCACTAGCGATATTCTGATTAAAAAACCCAAAGGTTCTTTTATCTGGAGTTGCCGTAAGTCCTATCAGAAAACCATCAAAGTACTCTAGTACCTGTTTCCACAAGTTAAAGATGCTTCGGTGGCATTCATCTATAACGATAAAATCAAAGAACTCAATCGGCACTTTTTCGTTGTACACCACTGGCACCGGTTCGCGCTTTCCCCATTGTACTTCTCCAGGGTTCGTCTCCTCTACTTCTTCAGTCATATCTTCATCTTTCAAGATCGAATAAAGTCGCTGGATGGTGCTAATACAAACCTGGCTGTCGGTTGCTACATATCTGGATTTAAGACGTTGAACATTATAAAGTTCGGTAAATTTTCGGTTATCATCATTGGGAAGATAAGATAAAAACTCCTGCTCAGCCTGCTCCCCAAGATTTTTAGTATCAACTAGGAAAAGGATGCGTTTAGCCCTAGCATATTTCAAGAGTCGATAAATAAAAGTAATCGCTGTGTAAGTTTTTCCTGAGCCGGTCGCCATTTGGATCAAAGCCCTAGGTCTATTGTCCTTAAACGATTGTTCCAGGTGGTTGATGGCACGTATTTGGCAATTGCGAAGTCCCTCTGTCGGCAATTCGGGAATATCCAAGAGTCGACCTCTGAGTGACACCGGATTTTTTAGCATTTCACGGAAAGCCTCGGGACAATAAAAGGTAAAGACTTCTCTTGCTCTTGGTTTTGGGTCACGGTAGTCTGTAAAATGAGTAATGGTCCCTGTACTCTCATAAACAAAGGGTAGTTGATCGTTATTTAAATATTTAAGCTTGCTCCCTGCATACCCTGCTGCTTGACCTTCTACTTCGGTAAGCCTATACCCTTCTTCCTCTTTTTTAGCTTCTATAACTCCAATCGGTTTTTGATCAACGAACAGTATGTAATCTGCAGGGCCAACATCCGTCTGATACTCACGAACAGCAACCCCTACTCCGGCAAACAGATTGATCTGCCCTTTATTTTGGATCACCCATCCACATGCAATAAGTTGCTTGTCGATATTATCTCTTGCCTTTTGTTCAGGATTCTGGTTCATTTTCTCACTCCTACAATTTAATTTCTAGTATCCGCCATCTTTTTTATAGTACCCTCAAGGTTATAAATCCTTTAGTCCTTAATACTTTCATTCCATATATCTTGGCTAAATATTTTCCCTATCCCCTCATCCGTTTCCAATAATCCTGCATTTGTTGAACCATTCCATCTCTATACCATTTTACTTGCTTCGGAATTTGAGGGTATGGATGATAGCAGTAATATTCTTTGAACTCCATATCATGGGGAG
The DNA here is from genome assembly GCF_049860565.1 of Desulfitobacterium nosdiversum. Taxonomy (GTDB): domain Bacteria; phylum Bacillota; class Desulfitobacteriia; order Desulfitobacteriales; family Desulfitobacteriaceae; genus Desulfitobacterium_A; species Desulfitobacterium_A nosdiversum. Next base: position 2,646,083 of record NZ_CP172056.1, on the reverse strand, counting down.
GTTCTTTGCAGAGGGCAAATATCCATTTTGCTTGATTTAATCTCTTTAAAATATGAACCTTACGCTTCTTGATTACTGGGCTTGGGTCAACCGTCCAAGCCAACCACACCCAGGGGAAGTGATCTAAGTCTGTAAATGTGTTATAAAGTACATCTTCATATAAAGGTTGGCTCATTAACCCATTATACTCGTCAATAGCTACCTTGGCTTTGGCTTGTTCAGTACGTAGGTTAAATAAATTCCGAATCTCTAAATAGCCCAGTAAATTAGGATGTGACAGTTCTAATATATAAGCTATCGCTAGCATCGTATCATCCATTTCCAGTTCCTGATCGATTGCTTCATAATCTCCATCTTTATCTAGGAATTTCTGCCATTGTGTTGGTTCCCCCAATTTCGAACTCCCAGGATTGAGCATAATTATCAGACCTAACGAGTCATTGGAGTTTCCCCATTGCAAACGAGCCTCTGTACGAAATATATGATCTCCTCTTTTCTTGAACGTGCCATATGCGTTTGGTAACATCGAATTCATCTCCCAAGATAAATTAAGTCTCCTCCTGGACCGCGACCGTCCATATGCGCTTTAAAGGTAGTTCTGCTTTAATGTCAGCATCCATCCGGTCATAGTTAGCAAAGAGAGCTTCCAAAAATTCTTTTTGGGACCATAAGCGTACGCGAAAGAAACTTGTGGCGAGTTCTTTTTGAACATTACTCTTAAATCCACTCCAAGAAACAAATAAACCCTCTTGAGCTCCGAATTTAGTAACCGCACCTAATAATTTGTCTACAGTGGGACGATCAATAGGAGTATCCCCCGATTTAACTTCAACGCAAAGTCTTGGTATTCCAAAACCTAGTGATCCCGTACCTGCTAGGATATCTACACCACCGTCAGCTCCCTCCGGACTACGATAGGTAATATATCCTTGAGCAATAAGGACCGACTCAACCAAACGAGTAAACTCGTGTCCTTTAAAACGAGCTGAAATTAATCTAGAAATTGAGTCATGCGCAAGTGCTTCTATATCAGTATCTTCAAGCCCATCGTCGATATTGTGCGTAACTTTAGATTGGGTTGTAATGCTTTCTGCTTTCCAACCATTTGCTCGCATGGCATTAATACGAACTTCTGCATTATTACGTTGTACGCGACAAATAGTCAAGAAAGCGCCAAATGTATAGAGTAGGTCTTGTCCAAAATTTGCTCGAGGAATTGCTTCACCTATCCATTTTACTGAACGCCAGTGATAGAAAGGGTTCTGTGCGGAAGAATCATAGGTATATTCACCAGTAACTTCACCAATCTGGATAGCTGGTTGTGTTTTAAGTGGCAAAATCACAAGATCACCCTTTTTAATCTCGTGGGCAAAAGGCCATACCTGACTCACCCAATTATGGATAGTCTTTGGCTTGGCATCTTTATATATTGAAGTCATCTTTTCCGTTAAATCAGAACGATGGAAGAGCTTTCCCATGTCTATATTAAGGTCATCCCATGTGACGTATACTCGATTCTCTTCAATGAATTTATTCTCGTTCTCACCATGTGAGCCTGCACGGATTAGCCAAATAGCCATATTTTAACCTCCAATACTGTTGTCTCAGTGTCTGCGCTATATAAAGGTTAACAAGAATGGATTACTGCTATGAAATTGCCTTTATAAAATCCTCCCAATTTTCACATGAGTAGATCTTCTCAAAATCTTTTTTCCAGAAAGTCTCACATTGGCTCTCCGGAATACCCACTGCAAATTCGTGAAAAAACCTTCTCCTGGGAAATATGTATCGTGGTTGAGTACAATTGCAGATATTCTAGGAAATCCAAGTTCTTGTGCCAAATTAGAGATTGCACCCAATTGGCTTATTTAGATTTCGAGGAAATATTACACTAATTAAATTCTTACTTAACTCTCGACATGTAATATAATTTCTTGGCCCCTCTGAGCTACTCCTACAAGAATTATGGCTATCTTCTTAAGTAATTGTCTATTCATAGTATCCCCACCTCTAGAAATTATTCTTCTTCTCATGTAACTTCCTTACCTAATTCGATGAACCAAAGTGCACCAGGTTTCTTCTGCTTACAGAGGAAAGAGTCAACCAAAAAGTAGACTCTTTCCTCTGTTGAGATCACTGATTAAAATGAATTGAAGAAGTCTTCAACCTGAACAGTACTTTCTGGCTGTACCGGCCTAAGCGCCGTCTGAGCTTCTTCTACATAAACGCTCGAAATTCAGCTACATTTAGAGCGTTTATAGCCGAAACATCATCCAATTTTTCGCGAAACTTTAGTCCATGAACCTTATTTGAATCATAGGCAAGAATCTCTTTTTTACCTTGAAAGCGACGAAATACTAATAAATTAAATTTTTTTGCTAAACATCCACCTTAATAACCTTAGTTGCTCGATCCACATATTCATCATTAAGCTCCACTTGAACTTTCCCTCTCCGTCGTTTTTCACGCCAATCTTTAAGTTGTTCTTCTGTCTCCAATTTAAGTTCAGCGATCTCCTCCGCCCTATCCATCATATAGGCTGAGGTAAATAAATGCGTATAGACCCCATACCCACCAGGTTTAATTGCCTTCTTGAGTTCCTTCCAGCATTCAATCAAGAAAAGGATATACAGTTTGTTTTCAGTTCCAGGTCGAGGCTGACGCACTTTGATCTCATAGCGGCGAACAACCTGCCAGGAACGTATTTTCCCGATCCAAGTAATTCCACATTTTTGGGTCCCAAATTTCAGGTGCGATTGATAAAGTCCAACCCACTCTAATTGAGTTAAAAGGGATTGTTCTTTCATTAAAACATCTAACGGAATCCAATATAGCTGGTTCTGATAACATATGTTAAACTGCGCTTTATCTCTAACAGATCCAATTAGAACATTTTTCCCTTGGAGCTGATTTTCATAATATTTTTTCGTCCCTCGTGGTCGAGTTGAGCGTTCATACGCTTTTTCAGGACTATCTAAAATAAGCTCATCGAGGAACTCTTCCATCAGATGGGTGCTATTGGGCAAAAAGGGAAATGCCCCGATATTGACTTTTTTAATACTTTTATAAAATCGATGCTCGCGAAACTTATCTTCATCTGCGTATGGAAATAAGACATAAGCGCCAAACATACTACGTTCAAATTCACCTGTCCCAGTATTTTCGACCATAATTGCGTCCCGGTAGCGGTGCATAGTGTTGATATCTTCTTCCTCTGGACCAGGTGAACCATATTTTTGGGCATAAGTTGTACCTTCATAGGATGGATTTAAGCGATACTTCGCATCAAAAATGTATTTGTATTCAACTGATGAATTTTCTTTTTTAAGGGTTAAAACATTATCTGGGCGTTGTGCCAAAGTCGGAATACTGCTGGCATCTTCGCGAGGAAGGGCATTATAGAAGAGCGTAAAATACTCATCATTTAAAGGATTACGATAAGTGACGCTCGCCTTTTGCGAACGATCAAGTGTTACAAAGAGTCCCTGACGATTTACCCGAATGATGTCTTGCCGAACAAGCTCATATTTTTGCTTGAGAAGGCTATGAATTTTGAGGAAACACCAATATTCATATAGCTGGGCTAGATCCTTTAAGGATAATCGAAAAAGATCACCTTGGATAGACAAGCCTTTCATAAGAATTAAATAATAGCGGTAGACTTCCCGGTAACCGGGAGCCATTTGAAGAACTAGGGTAATCGAGATCTGCTTTAAATCGCTGATTTGGCTTAAGAAATTAAAGGAGAGGACACGTTTAAGTTGAACCGACATATTCTCGATTTTCTTCAGCAATAGCGGATCAGGAACGCGATCCCGTTGAATAATTCGCTGGCGTAACGTTTTAAGCTTCGCAATTAGGCGTTGAAGAATCCACTTCAAAAAACGATTTTCTGCTGTGTCATAGTTCACCTGGCGACGAGTTTCGAGCGCGTGGCTCGGGTAATAAGCTTTCCCTTGGAGCAAAATCCGACCATGTTGAGGATCTTCTACTAAATATTGGGGATGTTTTGTAAGATATACGAGATTAGCTTTACCAGCACGTTTCACTTGATCAGCACGCCGGACTTCATGAACAGGTACAAGTCGATGATGAGGTGTTCCCTGGATCCGCTCAACTGAACTGATTAGATGTTGAAAAAGTGAATTGAGTAGCGTGAAAAACTCAGTTAAGCTTTGATCGGGTGTGTCTTTTAAGCCCATGAGTTGGTAAGTTTTACGAAGAAAATCAAATGAAAGATTATATATTTGAGCATTTACATCCGTAAGAATCGCTTTATAGTCACTTTGATAGTCAATTTTGCTCGGAAAGATTTCTAAGCGAAGGTTCAGAATAGACTCACCGTGTAAGCGAATATCGAGGTCTGTATATCCTACTTCACTATGAAAATTAAGGACTCCGGCGAGTAGGTTCTTACCTAAGGGATTGATAGCTTGGCGAAATAGAATATTCTCATGAAAAAAAGAAAATTCTGCATCTATCTTTTTCTCTAATACAAACTCATAATTTTGATTTTCATAAAATAACGGATAAATTGAGTCTTCTCCCCAGGGGAGTAACTGCTCATGTTGTGGGGAAAAGACTTGGACAGAATGAATATTAAGTCGAGATGCTGAGGAAATATCTAGAGTTGCTTGAACCCACTCATCTTCAGAATTTCGATGCAAGTGGAGTGATTCGACCGTAGGATGAAAAGGCTTCCCTTGAAGATAAAGATCGAAAAGATCGGTTTCAATCCGAATAAGCTCCACACTTTTTTTAAGCAATCCAGAACGAGGTAAAGCCATCTTCCTCTAACCTCCGCAGCATAAAAGCAATTTTGCGCGCACTTTGCGGAAAACGTGCCGAAGGTGCAACTTGTTGTCCTTGTTGAAAACCTAAATATAGTGGAGAAGCATCTTCCATAAATTCTTCAAGATTGAGTCTTTGATCGATTGCGAAAGCCATTAATTGGAGTAGTGCTCGTTTAATTGAGGCATGACTACCCTGAAGTCGAGGCAGAATTTTTTGTAATAATTGCAGATCAAAAGCCTCATCTTCAGGAAGAAGTTCAAACCGTTCATTATTGACCATATAGAAACAAATCGTATCCCTTACCCGAAATCCGACATTTGAGTGGACAGCTTCTAGAATCTTATTAACTTCCATTAAGCGTTTTGTCGTCCGTTCGACAAGAGCTTCATTTCCTAGATAAACATCTTTTAGGAGAAGGTAATTACTCTTTAAAAAGGAATTTGGAACCACCAAATTATTCAAGTCTCTTTCAGGTTCATTTAAGGATTTAACCTCAACTTTTGGAAAATGGTTTAGGTCAATTTCATTAAACTCAATCGTTTGAGCTCGGTCCAAAACTTTTTTACTGAACGGTTGAGTTGTTTCATCCATATTAACAGTTCCTATTATATAAACGTTCTCAGGAATCTGAAGTACTGATGGATCATCGCCCCCTTCTCCCTCGCTATCCATACAATTTGCGTCTTGCTTCTCGATAAGAACTCGTATCTCATCTTCTTCGAGCAGTGCATCGGTGATTATCTCTCCAACTTTCCAACGTCTTGTCTCCATGACACTGAGAATGTCGCTGAAATAGTGCTCAACTCGTGCAAGGTTCATCTCATCGAGGCAAACAAAATAAGGCTTGTCCTTTTGACTCAGTTGTGAAGCTTCCCAAAAAACTCTAGTTAATTTTCCAGGTTTAAATACGCCGGTAAGATCACGATAGCCCAAGAGATCAGTAGGGTCACTCCAATCCGGACGCACGGGAATCAAGGTAAATCGACCGTTCTCTTCCGTCGCACCAACAGCTTCAGCAAATAGCTCAACCAGTTTCGTTTTACCTGTTCCTGAGATTCCGGCAAGAATCATAAAAGGTTTCGTTTTTAAAGAAAGATAGAAGTTCTCAATTAGCCCGGAAGGAAAGTAAAAACCGCTCTCTTCGATGAAAGCTTTTATGCGAGATAACCACTCAACTGGCATAATATTGAATTCTTGGTTAAGAGAGTGTTGGTCCATATCTTCCTGCCCTTCTAGTTTCTTCATTTTGTGTTTTACATAAAAGGTATAATCCTTAATTAAGTTCCTTAAATCGGATTTGAGAATTTCATCGTCAGGAAGGTTATCTCGGTCATACCGAATATAGGCAACAGTTGAAACCTGGTAATCACTACCGATCCCTGAAGATGTGAGATTGATTTGATCATCTTTAGTCATTAAATCGAAGGGAAGTAAATCTCTTAATTCTTGGACCCGATGTTTCAGCAGTTCGTATCCCTCTCGTTTGCCTTGCTTAAGTGGAATGGTAACACCTTGATTAAAGGTTAAATAAACAGATTGCATATCTTCAGAAAAAAGATAAACGATATATTCACCCTGCTGAGTCGTTTCCGTTATGCTTTTATCCATGATAGCAAGCCAAGGGATATTAGCCCAGTTCCCCTGACCAACAGAACCTTGGACTTTATAGCGGTCTGTAATAAAAGGGAGTTTTTTTATTTCATCAGGAAAAGTGTGCCGCACTAAATTCCCGAGAGGATGTCCACTAAAAGGTTGAGCTTTAGCGCTTAAATAATGGTTCATGAGCTGATCAAAGAGAATTTTTATAGAAACATTGGGAGTTTGAATTTTATCATAGTAATTCTCTAATTCCCGGTTTGCCTCTTTTCTTAAGCTTACTAATGTGGAAGAACTAACTTGTTTTTCAACTTCGGTTCGAAATCGAATACGATCCCGAGATTTATCGACATAGATTATATTTCCAAGTGCGTTAATAGGATTATTTAGTACCGTCAAAATTTGCGAAGTTGATGCCTGCTGCCAACTCTTTCCGATACTCACTGGAGGTTCATCAACAATAAGCTGTTTATGTTCTCTTTCAATTAGGTAGTTTTTAAAATGCTCAACAACACGTGATAAGGAAATTTCACGTGGTGTCTCCCCCATTTCATCTAACATACTTAGCATAAGAAGCATTTTATATGATTTTTGCTTTTGGTCGAAAATTCCAGATAAATTTTGAGGTAAAGGCATCTTCTGATCCTCCGAAAAAGGTAATATGTACCTTTAATATACCATAGTAAAAAAATATGGACATTTTTAAGTTATTCTTTAGAACTATCAACAAAAACTAGATATAAAGTTAGGTAAGTTTTATGAATTCAACTCCTCAAATTGGACAGGGGAAAGACATCCAAGAGAGGATGCATTCTCTTTGTATTTTAATAGAGTCCAATATATTTAAAGATTTCTAGCTGATCTTGTTCAGGCTTATTCAGAATTTGCATCTTGAATAAGTTCTTTTTTATGGTTCTATAAAATGATTCCATTAAGGCATTTTCATTCACCATATGTTCGTAGTAGTATCTGAAAATTAGTAACAGTAAACTAAGAACCAGATCTATATGAACGATAAGACATTTATCTGGACGTTCACTATCATAGGCCTGTGTAAATGCATCCATTACTAAGGTGTCCTTCATTTTCCTACCCACGGGAATATGACCTTGAAAGCTTGCAATATGAAATTATACGGGAAATATTCACAAGTGAAATAATGGCGTAAATCAAAGTTATTTTTAAGATGAAAAATATGGGGATAGTATTACTATCCCCCAATAAAAAGAATTATTTTATAATATCACTTAATACCCTGTGATATATTCTTTCGAGATACATTTTTTCATCTAAGTCCGATGAAATTGTACTCGTTAAATTAAAAGCTTCAATAAGACTTAAAGTATTATTAATAATATTTTTATCATACATTGTTCGGAAATTCTTTCTAGTTTCTTCCTTAAGAGTTCTTGAGTTTGTAATTAACGTATATAATAAATATAACGTATCACTTGTAATAAATTTAATTTTTGAAAGACCTTTAATAAATTCAAGCATACTTTCTTTTTTCTTATTTATGGAGAATATTTCTAACAATTTCTTTTCTACCGTTTCTATTTTAGCAGTGTGATTAATATCTATTACAGCATCTCGTAAATCTTGTATTGCCGTAAAAGATAATCCCGGATTATTAGCATCAATTACTTTGTATCTAATTTCAACACTTAATGCGCTATCTTTTATTTCGCTATTAGAAACTAATGCTCCGAAGTATACCCTACCCACATCAGGAATCTCGATAGCCTTTTCTTCCCTCATATATATCCTTATTTCTGAATCACTAAGGTTTGCTTTTTCTACTCGAAATATAGAATTGGTTTCTACACAGTATTTGTGGAGGGCTAAGAGAATTAAATAAATCCCCAAATGATTATCATAGTTATTATATTTAGTGGAAGTTTGTGCTCTTAGAAAATATTGATCGTTTTTCTCCACTAATCTAAATTGCCTTTCAACTTTTGGCATCTTTTTAAATAATTTGTCGATATTTTCTTTTAAAAGATCGTGATAATCATGTTCATAACAAAAATTTGCATATTTATCAAGACTAAAAAGTTGTTCAAGAAAATCAGAAGAGAAACTGTAAATACTTGAAGCCGTTATATTTTCATTAATAAACTTTAAAATTATCTCATTTTTATCAGTAAAACCTATAAATTCTATATTTTCTAATTTTTCAGGTATGTCTAATTTTTTTGCATCAATTTTCTCAAATGTTTCTATAAGTTGCTTAGAACCTTTTATTTTTAATAAGTCGTTGAAATTACCAAAATTTTCAATAGGAAATTTCTCCAATATTAATTGATCTATTGATCTATCTTCAATTATTAAATTTCTTAGTTTTTTAAGTTTAACACTATCCTCATAATAATCATCAACCGTGTAATAAAATAAATGATTTTTCATAGAGTAGAACATCATACATTCCTCCCAAAAATTGATTTCCTTCTAATAAGAGGATTCTTTTATTGAATATTAAAGTTAATTTCCTTTTTCTAGAAGAATGAATTGGATATTTTTAAAATTATACTAATTGAGATTATAAAACACCCCAGGTTTTGCCATTCATCATTGCCATCTTTCGGAGTTACAAGAAACCTTACTTAAATCTATATAAATATACTACAGAATTAGAGAAAATCCTCTAACGCTTTCCAAAATAATCAGCATTTATTAAAAATATGGAAACAAATCAATATTTCTTTAACGTAAACGGCTGTTAGTGTTAGGGTAATAAAAGGTTCAATAAATCTTGTTAGACGATGATTGCTGGCAACTTAAACTATTAACCAATTATTCTTTCAATTGACTTTCTCGATCGAATTATCCAAAGTGGTTCTTCAGGGTAGTCAAAATTTATATCAAACTCTGTACAGTTACAGTCCTTAATTTTCCATTCACAACTTTTTCGTTTCTAAGAATATCTATCCTCCAAATATATTTACGTATTTTCCTACTTATCCATAAATCATTAAAGTTCCTTAAATTAGGCTCAAATACAAAATAAAAGCTATTTCCCCTATACTTTCTCTAGAATTAAAATTACCGCCAAGGGTTAAAAAATATATGGTAAAAAATCAACGGTCAAATCCTTATAATACCAAATTCTTCTTTCATTTGCTTTTATTATTAAGTTTTTGAACTCGTTGTATAATAAGCCATCACATAAATAATCACACTTATAGTATATAATAAAACTTTCTTAGAAAGTCATTCTTAACTTTTTCTGCATTTTCTTCGTCTTCTTCTGTAGGAACCAAGCTTTCCATAACAGACGAGATTGCATTCAAGTTCAGGGTATAAGTCACCCTACGAATTGAGGAAACAATTGATGAGTCGCCCTGCGGCTTAAAACGAGATTCTTCAAGCTACCTCGGGACCTGACCCATAGAATCCCCGGGGATTGGGGCAGAACCCCAAAAAGTAAGGAATCCATGAACTAACTTCGAAGTCACAGTTTGCGTGTCTATTATATCGGGGACAGCTCAGGTTGTTCCTTAATCTTTTTTATTCCAATTTACACACTCGATTAAATCTTGCTCAAAATCATATACAGTTTGATAACGTTTATCTCGCGTATCCATAGCCTTCATAACTATACTTTGGCACAAAACTGAAACGTAGAATCTTTTTTTGGGTAACTTACTGCTTAATAAATAGTACAGCAAGGCCCCTAGTGAGTATATATCGGATAAATTGGTGGAATCAGCTAGATTATTTAGCTGTTGTGGATCAGTGAAATCTTCTTGCCCATAGCCCTTCTTTGATAAACCTGTGAAAAATGACACTGATTTAGGATCTTTTGCCAATCCAAAATCGGCAATTTTTACTTCCAAGACGTTATTCTTCTCATATAATAAAATATTATTTGGCGCTAAATCTCGATGATATTTATCTTTTTCATGTAAGTACTTAACACCTGATAAAATCTGATTAAAGATTTTAATACGTTGATCTTCAGAAGCATCGTAATTGTCTTTTATCCATCTCTCCAAAGAAAAACTCGCTAATGGCATAGTAAACCAAAAAGGGGAACCGTCAAGTTGAATCTTCTTCACATTAATGATGTTTCTGTGCTGTAACTCTTTAGTTAGCAGTCTGACCTCTCGTTTAAAACGAAGTATATATTCATCCCCGTCATTCCCATAAACCTGTTTAAAGTAACTTCTTGGGAAAAGAACTTTGCAGGCTACAATTTCGTTCAATTCAGGATCGAATATTTTATAAACTCTGGCAAAAGAACCACTTCCTATTTCGTCTAAAACGATCATTTCAAACTGGTGTTTTACATGCTCTATCTTTAACATTTGTTTTTTAAAAGCATTAATAGAGTTTTTAAAATTATTTAAAATAGATAATTGAGATTCTTTGGAATCACTCTTAATAAGATTATTGTTAAAAGCATAATAGTCTAACAAAAAATCATTTAAAACTTTATTTTCGGAGTCTCCAACAATTTCAATAATTCTTTGGATATAATAATTCATTTCATTAATAGTAAACAATACGGTATCTTGTCGAATTTCTGGTTCTAAGAGCTTAACTACTAATTTTTGTAATTCTTCTACCGGCGAAATTAATATTAGAGACGCATGCAAAATATTATTGATATCTGGAAGAAGTACCGAGTCAAGTTCATCTAAGGTTATGCCTGCTGATAGAGCAATTTCATTTTTATAAGTACTTAACAATCTTGGTTGATCCCAAATTTTATTTGATAAATAACGCAAAGGTAATTTTTTTCCATGCTCCTTTAAATGAATGTAGTGCGCAATTGCAAGAACGATCGACTTATATTTTCGAAATGTTGTGAGATCAGCAATTAAAGAACCTGATTGATCTTTTATTTCTGTTTCTTCAATCCATCGTAGTACATATTTTTTTATTGGACTCTCGACATCTATTATCAGGTTGGTTACTGATTTTTCTAATTTTGTGAGTTCTAAGTTGATGTCTGGTTTTTCCTGCATTAAGAATTCCATAGCCCTAGGATCAAGTTGAACTATTTTAGGTAGCCACTCAACTGTTTTTCGGGGCTTCAAATTTTTAAAGGTAATTTGTATTACGCCATCTAATAAAAGGATTTCTAAAGAATCGTTTAAATCAAGCCATGTAAATCTTTGAAGCACCTGATTAATAAAAGGCTTATATTGTTTTGGACCATATGAAAGTAATTTCAGAATAAATTCCATGAGTACCTTTTTGCCATGTTGTTTATTTAGAGTGGCTTCTACTCCACTATACTTTCGCCCACTCACGAGCATTTCGATGGGAAAACGATACTCATTCCTATATATCTTATTTACTTCTAATCCGGTATGATGTTCATCAGTTGTAAAAATATGATCTACAGCCATTTTGATTCCTTACCCCCATTAATGCCTTCTTTGCCACCAAATCCTAATAAATCTAGTCACAACGCATTTTCTGGACGATTAAAGGCTTAGCAAAATCTGAATCTGGCGGGCACTGGCTGCAAACAAACGAGTGGTTGATCCACTGTATTGATTTGAGGGATTCACCTATTTGATGGGTTATAAAATATTGAATATCAGTTAGCTGGAATACTTGGCCGATATCGTTTCCGCTATAATCATCCACCTCAGCATTTGGTTCATCCAGGAACATGATAGAAAGTTTCTCCCCTCGTCTTTTGCTGCTTACTGCTGCCAATAGCACCAATAGGCTAGTTCTAGCCCTTTGTCCGGAAGATAAATCAGGACTATTAATTAGTACTGGTTTTTTTCCATCGAACCCAATAGAAAGGTATAACTCCCATAAGTCAGGGTCTTCCCCACGTGGCTCGAGTCGGCCAGTAGCATTGGCCCCGATTAGATCGGCCATCATTTGGAAATCTTCTATAAATTCTTTCATCGTGTCTTTAATATGCATTTGAAGCGCCGCGAGACTATTATTGCACTCCTGTTCCCAATTATCTCGTTCCTCTTTTATTTGATTAAACCTATTTTGCAGTTGATTGACTAACGCCTCCTGTGTTTTCACCAGTTCAACTACAGTTTCATCAATATCAGGGTTTTCCTTTATAAAGTTGTTAATATTGTCAGTAATACGTTCACTTTCTCTTTTTAGCTCTTTGGAAGAATATATTTCACCTCTTTCATTTTTGAAATCCGGAGTATTTATATCCTGCGGTATAAATTCTGTATCATCCTCCGAAATTCCAAGCGCAATGAGTTTCTGTTTTATTTCTTCAAGATCCTGTTTTTTGCTCTCCAATTCTTGTGTTAAGGTTCCTAGTTCTTTAGCAAGTCTTTCGATTTCTCGCTGGCATTGCTTTTCCTGTTGCTCGCAAACTGCTTCAGCAACTTTCTTATCAGTAAGAAAGCCTGTAATCTCTTCCAGTTGACTGTTTATTCTATTACGCTCTATTTCTTTATTCTGTTTTTCACTAAGATGAATTTGATAATTATTATTTATGTCATCTAATTCTTTTTCTTTTAGTGGCAATTTTTCAAGCTCATTTTGTTCATTAATGATTGTTTGAAGTCTGTTTACTTCATTCTCATAGTCTCTTACCAATGTTTCTTTTTCTTGAGCAATCTCTCTTTGTTCCTTTATTTCAGTTTCTATTAACATTTTTTCTTTTTCTAAGGCCAGTCTCCCACAACATAAGCGGTTAGGCTTTCTAAAAATTGAACCATCATTATCTTGCTGTAAGCCTTTAAAGGTAATACTTGTTAACCCTTGTTTTTGAAGATGATGACCTTCTTCCACTGTCTCGACCAAATAGATATCATCCAAACGGGTCATATAGCCGCCAACTTTGTCTGGAAAGGCCACATTAATAACTGACCTGATTGTTGGATGGGGTATTTTCCTTCTATTCCGGTTTTCTACCTCCGGTTTCGTTAGGCTCATTCTGGCCGTATAACCATACATTTCCTGAAGCTTTTTAGCTTCGAGTTCTTGATTTTTATTAACAATAATCCGAAATCGTTCATTGCCAAGGAAAGCTTCAACTGCTAACTGCCATTTTTCGTATTCAGGCTTAAGGGATATGGCATCGGCTAACAGAATATATTCTATCTTGTTCTCATTAAGCTTTGTGGTGAAATCATACACGTAATTTGGGTAAGGCTTATCCTGATCTAAATCTTTTTTTCTCTTTTCAATATTGCCGAGTTTTTCTTTCTCCTTACGCCAATCATTTTGTGCTTCCTCCAAAATCTTCTGAGCATCGATATGATCCTGGACAAACTCTTCTTTATTCAATGGTTTAATTTCTTTAAGTTTTAGCACATCTTCAGTGATTCTTTTTCTATTTGCTGTTATTTCGCCTACTTTACCCCCAAGAGCATCTATTTCTTCTTGAAAGTCGGCTAAAGCAGCCTTATAACCTTCTTTTTTCGTTTCCGCTTTTAATATTTCTGACTGAATAGAGGTCCTCTGCACATTTAAATTAATTTTTTTATTTTGCTCCGTATTGATTTCATTTTTGAAATTTGTACTTTTTTCTTCACAGATCTCTATTGCCGAATGGTTCTCCCAAAATTCAACTTTTAGCATTTTTTGTTTAACAGATTGCAATTTCTTCCTGTTTAATTGATTTTCTTTATACTTTTCTGATTTGGATTGAAGCCTCGTAAAATTATTTAATCCCTCAGTAAGTGTATCTTGTGCCAGCTGCAAATTTACTTCCTGCTTGCCTAACTCATCTTTAGCCGACCGGTAGTTGTCATGAATCTTTTTTATCCCTTTTAATTCAAATACCTTTAGAAAAAGGTCATTTGCATCCAGATGTACAAGATTTTTAACAGTTGTTGGATTCATCGACATAAGATTGCGAAAAGCCGGTGTTACGCCCAAGCATTCTTCTAGAATCTGCTTATATTGTTTGTGTGATTTAAGACTTTGACTATAAGCTTTTGGATTTGTTCCGAGATCGATGATTTCAGTAAATATACCGTTAAACACATAATATTCCTTTTCCGGGCGCCCATTTGAACTAACCGTTATTAAACAGCAACAAGTAACTTCATCATCCTGGCAACCGGCACTTTCAAATGGTCTTATTCCATTCACTGGTTCATTGTAAAAAGAAGCTCGAACCACAGCCCATTTGCTTTTTTTATGCATATAATGCAGAGCATCACGATTATTTTCGAATTTAGCATCTCCAAGAAGTAAACGGAGTCCATCCATAATCGTGGTTTTGCCATGACCTGATGCCCCAACAAAGGCATTAACTTTGGGATGTGCCGGATATGGTTTGGAAGTAGTAGGCAATAACCCCCAATAAGCGGTTGAAAAATCTTTAATCATTCGCTTTTATCCTCTTCTCCAGTTAAGTTTGTCTCTGCCTCTCCTCTCTGCTGATCTTCCGATAAATCTTTAGTAATTTGCTTAGTTATATCCATCATTTCCTGAAGCATGTCCTGCGTTATCCCCTGAAGGTATTCATTATAATGAAGCATAAACATTGCTGGTCCGGCATAATAGCGCTTGTCCTTTTCAATAACAAACCAATGTTTTTTTAACATTTTGATGAGCGATTCGATTGAATGACGGGGATTCATTCTTCTGAAGCGAAACTTTTCTCCATAATTTAATGTCAGCTCGTCTAAAGTTGTATAAACTTCTTGATCTCCGTAGCCTCCTGTCAACCTGGGAACAATAAGCTTGATAAAGAGTATGGTTATTAAAGCCATATGCCTCTTAGTGAACCCACTATTTTTTCGATGAAACTTGTCAAAAGCGTCATCATCAAATTCCTTTTTCAGTCGTATTACATACCATTCACAGTTGGAAAAATTGATAAGTTCATATCCCATCATGGCCAATGTTTGTTGCACTTCTCTGTATAGGGTTAAATTTTTCTCTAGTATCCCTACCGATTCTTTTGAAATCCACCCATAATGGAAAAGAGAACATATTCGTTGTACTTCCGGATTTATTGTTATCTCTTCCAAATCAATTTTCCCTCCTTATGTAGGTTTCTGTAATTTCCGCTACATGCCCTTTATTCAAGGATTTCATATTATCCCTTACATCCAAATCCAAAATTTCATCTCTCTTTATGGCTGGCGCTTGAAGATCAGAAATAAGTTTCACGGTCTGCCCAGTTCGATACATCGCTATCCCAAAGCTATCACTTTCAGTGAATAGTACTTCGTCTAAAGGAGCGTTTTGTCTATCTTTAAGTTTAAATTGTAGTTCATGATAGAGTAATTCCAGGGGTTTATCTTTGTTCTCAAAGATGATTTCCTCTTCTTCAAAATCAATGATTGGCGGCGGGGGAATTTCTATTATTTCATCAGGTATTTGCATAAAAAATGATTTAGTTTTATATACTACCGTTTCTTCTCTTAGCTGAGGTGTTTGCTTCGGTGCAGAAAAGTATTTTATAGCTAGATTGGTAAGATAGTCAAAAGAAGCTCCTTTAAGAAACTCCTCCATTTTTTCCGGATCGAAATATTTTCCTATAGCACTGACATCTTGAAGCAAATTTTCTCTGGCAGTATCTAATGTTTGAGCAACCAACGCTGTTATCTGTCCACAGACTTCGTAAAATTCGTTCCTTTTTTGAAAACTACTAAAAAGGTTGCTTCTTTTTCTTATTTTCTTTCTCAGCTCATCAATTGCCTTAAGTATCGTAGGACTAGTCTGTATAATTTCCCTTATGTCTTTTTTGGATCGTTTTTGGATCATTCGTTCTATTTTGTCACGAATATCCTTCAATTGACTCATATGAATATCGAAGTTCTTTTCAATCGTTTCTTGATCCAGGTTATATAAATCAGATATTTCAGCTTCATTTCCTACAAGTAAAATTTCTTGGGCAAAATTCATTTCTCCGCGAATCACAGATCCAAATAAGCCATGGGTAAGCAATGAAACAATACGGCCAGGCATTTGATAGTCGATTCCATTAAAGACGACCCACTCATATTTGATTAAGTGCTTAATAACTTTGTTGCGCGTAGTTTTTTGCATGTAATTAAGCAAATCATCAAGTTCAAAACGGGTTGATATCCCCCCTTGTCGCGAGATTGTCCTCGCTGCAGCCAGAACTAATGTCGTCATCTTGGGATCTTTAAGGTTAAATATTCCAAATATCTTATAATATGGTTCAATTTGTTTAGCATCGATAATATCATCTTTATTTAGGCTATAGTCAATATCGATTAGCGACGGTTCTTGCTCAGAGGGCATTTTTTCACCTTATTTCTTAACATCAGTATTTCTAAGACTTAAAACGTTTTGAATAAAATAAAATAGATTTTTAATTTAATGTCTTATCTAATATATTTCGTTATAAAATTCCATTTTCCCCCATAAAAATTTATCAAATAATACTTTTTTAGTTAAATTGCATTAACTAAAATACTAACCGCTAATCTCTTATAAATTAGCGGTTAGTATTTTAGTTAGTTTAATTATTTCCTGGAAAATACCACAAAAATGTTTGAAGTTCTAATCAGCGAACACTCACAAATTATACAGTAGCCATCTAGAATTCTATCTCCTTTATCAAAGTACCCAGATGTTCTACGGATACCGTCAAGAGTTTTACACAAATGTAGTTCTATATTGTTAATGAAAGAAAGCACAGAGGTGCCGTTCTCCCTGTGTCTTCTTTCATTATTGCTTGTCTAATACTACTTTCTGATAATCCCTAATCTTGGCTTCTATTGAACTGCCTGTTGTGCTGATGCTTCAGGTCTTTCTGCATCCAGTGCGCTTTGGATCGAATCTTCTTGAGCTTGAGTTATAGTCCCATTGGTTACGAGATTATCCAACACTGTTTTCATTCCATTGTGGCCCTCACCTTTGATTCGCTCTCCTTGTGCTGGAGCTGCAGGTTTCGCTGCATCAAGTGCACTCTTGATAGCATCTTCTTGGGCTTGGGTTAGCGTAGCATTAGATACGAGGCTATCTAAGACTGTTTTTAATCCGTTATGACCTTTTTCCCCTTTCATCTTTTCGCCTTGTGCAGGTGCTGCTTGTTTGGCTGCGTCAAGAGCACTTTGGATAGAATCTTCTTGCGCTTGGGTTAGAGTGCCATTGGATACGAGACTGTCTAAGACTGTTTTCAAGCCATTTTGTTTCGCTTCGCCTTTGTTATGTTCTCCTTGTGCAGGTGCTGCCGGTTTGGCTGCATCAAGAGCACTCTTGATCGCATCTTCCTGGGCTTGAGTCAGAGTACCATTGGATACGAGAGTATCAAATATGTTCGTGAAACGATTGTGATCTCCTTTTGCAGGATGAGATTGTTCCTGCTGGGTTTGTGTAGTGGTCGATGAGCTTGTGTCCGTTGTCGCAGCAAAAACGGCTGTTCCTGAGAGTAGGGTTGTCATTGCAATAGCGACAGCGATAATGATCGGTTTTGTTTTTTTCATGGTCTATGTCCTCCTTAAATTTCAGTTGTTTTTGTTTACAGGCATATCATAACGTTCTAATCTGAAAGCTGCCTGATGAGTCACTGAAAGTTTAATGAGGATTAACTGAAAATTACTTTAAGATAAAAACTAGCCAATAAGCGATGAGGAATGTACATCATGCCGCCCATGATGCCTTAACCCGGCTTGAAGCGTTCCAGCATAGCAATACCTGCAGCCATGAAGACAGGTTTCATATGCCCCGATGTCCTTGCTTTGAACACAGCCGCACTCTGGCCGTTGATTTTTGTCCTTCGTTGGGTTTACCTCGATTCCAAAAACTCGTTTTATATGGAGAGGATCGATGCACCTTCCAGGCAAGACTCCCCAAGGGCTTATGTCTAGCTTTTCCGCACAGCTTTGTATTTCCAATTCATTTTCTTTGGAGATGCTTACTAGGGTACGAACGATATCTTCAATGGCCTCTAAGTTCAGTTCTTCAGCAATGTAAATGCCTTGCTTTGCTAATTGTTTAAACTGCGAGGTGGCTTTGCGATAGGAATCGACAAAACTTATAACGACTCGTTGGGTACTTCCCTTTAACGTCTGAGCAATCTTTTCAAACATGGCTTGATGATTGTCATACCCCATGATATTGCTAAGGACGATGGGATCATAGCGCCAGATAACTTTTTCAGGTCCAATTAAATTTGACAGCTGGAGAAAGGTTTCAAGGCGATCATGGAGCTCGGGAACCTTCGGCTCAAGCTCAGGTGGATAGCCGTTTAAGGTGTAGTGGAAGTAATATCGGAAGCCTCTGTCATCCAATTCTTTAAGATGCGGAATCAAGGGCTGCGGATTTTTCGTCCAGAATACAAGCATCTCGACATCGTTTGGGAGAAGAGATACCTTTGTAACCTGCTTGCGGTTGAAAGGGTTAAAGACCGTACAATAGCCGTCTCGAATTCTCTGCATGAACCAGGGACTGTAAAAGGCGGGAATATCGGTTCGACGGCTTGCGCTGATAATCATGTCTTCATCTCCCTCTTAGATAAGAATACCCTCCGCTGACAGAGGATTTTATCCTGCCTTGGAGGGACTTTTTGCAATAAAACAAGCTATGCGTTCACATTTACATAACAAATAATGCATGACGATCTTTAACAATTCGTTAGATTTTTGTTATGTTTTGCCCGTAGAAAATCTCTGCCATTTCCTTTTTCAGACGCTGCTTGATCTTACGTTTCTCGGAAAAGGAAAGTTCTTTTTTCGCTGTTCCAAAGAGATAATTATCGAGGTCGAAGTCCTTAAGCAGCATCTTGGTATGAAAGATCTTTTCCTGATAGACGTTGACGTCGATCATCTGATAAAGATCGCGTGTTTTGCGATTGATATAGTTTTGAATTGAATTGATCTTATGATCGATAAAATATTTTCTGCCGTTCACATCGCGCGTGAAGCCTCGAACTCGGTAATCAACGGTTACAATATCCGAACAGAAACTTGACATCAGATAATTCAAGGCCTTCAGCGGCGAGATTTGCCCGCACGTGGAAACATCGATGTCTGCACGGAAAGTGCTTATCCCGCCATGGGGATGGCTTTCCGGATAGGTATGTACTGTAATATGGCTTTTATCCAAATGGGCCACAACTGCTTCGGGAAGGGGTTTTCCGTTTTTCGCGAGCATCGGGTCAAAGGGATCTTTATCGGGCGGTTTGCCGGGTTGACATTCTTCCTCCGCAATCAGCATGGTCACGCTGGCCCCTTGAGGATCATAATCCTGTTTGGCGATATTGAGTATATTCGCTCCGATGATTCGGGCGACTTCAGTTAAAATGTTGGTCAGCCTTTCCGCGTTGTATTCTTCATCAATGTACTTAATATAGGCATCCCGATGCTCTGGCGTCTTTGCATAACAAATATCATACATATTAAAACTTAACGTCTTTGTTAAATTATTAAACCCGTAGAGTTTTAACTTTTTAAAAGGTTTGACCTCCATTGTACTCCTCCATCTAGCTTAATGTCTAAATCTAAATTGTATGCTTTAACCGATTGACCGATTACAACTATTATAACTCAGTTTTATTAAGAATGTATTATTTCGACAAAATGTGAAGGATCGGAAAGAGGGAAAGGAGCACTATTTCAAAAATCAGAAGTCTCTTTTCGGATCGTTTGCTTCGGAAGCTGAAGTATTCGCCCGTGATAGAGTCCAATACCTCCATCTGATTAAAGATGATCTCATACCGTTCATCAAGCTCATAATACCCGCTCAGCGCATCATACATTTGCCTTGCTTTAAAAATTCGGTTAAATTCCGAAGGTCTGTCCAGAAGCCTGACGCTTTCGAGACTCCTGTATTTAAACCGAATATTTTTTGCTATGGTTGAAATCACCTTATGGGTATTTGCTTTAAGATAACCCTGTTTAAGCTGATTGATAAAATAATCGGCATCATCCAAAACCTCTGATAGCTCGGTTTCTATTGACGAAAGTTCGGTAGACTTAGCTAAAACAGCCGCCGCTATATCTGCCATCTGCTGATGGTCCTGAAATTTATGGTCTGCACCTTCCCAGAGGTAAACTTCACCCTCGCTTGAAAGAATAAGCGCATGGCTTTCATTATAGTGCGAAATCAGTTGATAATCCAGCTCTACAAATAACGTCTCCAGGTAATCTAAAAAAACCGTAATCTCATCTCGATTAAAGTTTAAAAAACTAATACATCCGTATTTGTATAGGTAAACCGCCTTCTCTGCCGACGCATATTTAAGAATCTGTTCAACTTCTGCTCCGTCTATTTTAAGGTATTCCTTCCAGCCGATGTCCTGCTTTAAATTAAAAAAGCTGGCTATCCGTATGATAGGAAGTCTTGGAGCGACTTTATAAGTGTTAAAAAATATTTTTTCCATACTGCACCCGTCTTTACTTCAATAACTCAAGGACCATCAGCACGACTTCAACAACAATGAGCAAAACAATCACCCACTCAACAAACAAGCCACGCATGGAATGGCTGATAGAGCCCAATCCGTCAATGATGCTTTTCAGAATTTCCGTCTTGCTTTTGATGACCTCATACCGGTCATTCAACTCGAAAAACTCCGACATCTTTTCATAAAAGTCGGCCGCCTCACTGTTAATCCAGGTGATGTCCGGTTTATCCAGAATCATAATATAAGCGATGCTGTTATATTCATGCCTGACTACGCGTGAAGTCATCTTGGCTAATTCTTTGTTGCCGATATTCAATTTGCCTTTTTCCAGATTATCGATTTTAGCTTCGAGAGAATCGAGAATTTCGCCCAGCTGTTCTTCGATCCTTTCCATGGCGACAGATTTGGCTATGACGATAGAAATCAGCTCAGGGTAAAAAAGCTCCATATGAGAAATCTGCACATAGCTGTCGGTAAACTCAATTTCCTCGCCTTCAGCCAGGTGAAGCATATAGTCTTCCTGAAACATCTCATAACGGCTAAAATTAAAATCCGGCTTAATCGTCTTCAGATAGCGCATAAATATCTCATAATGCTTGGGAGGCGAGTTGATAAAAACGATGCTGCCAAATGAGAAAACGAAAATCCTTTCATCCTTTGCCGTTTCCTCGCCCATAATTTTCTTCAGCACCTCGTTCTGAAGAAGAAGCGGCTCCTCCCAGGTATACTTTTTCCGTATGCTGCATTCAACCGCTATCTTATTCAGATCGATTTCATGCGTTATAGCAAAAGCTTTAAACTTTAATTCATCCATTGTTTTCCCTTTACTTTCTCTTCAATCTTTGGTTTGGATTAACTATCCTTCTTATAGTTTCTCCGTTTCGATGAATTTTAACGAACAAAAAGATGACCTAATCTAGACGATACTAATCTCCAGATCAAGTCATCACTCGGCTAATTCTCAAGTTTCTATGCCAGCTTTGCTAAACTAAAAACACAATAATTTCGATCTGCCATTTGTACAATTACCGATCAAATACTAAGGACTTTACTACCCCGAAGTATTCCCGCAAGTAAACATTAGGCCTTAAGTACCAAGGGGTCGGTGAAGGAACACCGACTGGATTTAAACCCATGCGCCTTGCCAGAAGCTTCGATCGAAACATATGGAAATCATTTGTTACGATCAGGACAGGCTTAGAAGGATCATAACTCGGCTGTTGCTCAAGAAGCTCTCGCGAATACCGGAAATTCTCCATCGTGCTCGTTGACTTTTCTTCCTTCAGAATTCGATCTTTAGCGATGCCCTGTTTAACCAAATAACGCTGCATAGCTTCAGCTTCAGTGATCCATTCTCCTGGGCCCTGCCCACCAGAGACGACCACTTTCATCTCCTTATTATCCTGTAAAATCATTAAACCCTTATTTACCCGTTCCCAAAGAGTCCAAGAGAGTTGATCCCCATTAAGACCCGCCCCCAGAATGATTAGGTAGTCGACTTGCCTTGGCACTGAATCCTTGGTATTATACAGCAGCAAACTTTCGATAAGAAAAAAAGACGCAAGGAGCACTAAGATACCTAAACGAAACAAACGACGAAACCACACAAAGCGTTCTTTAAATAAATACCGCTTTAGATAGCTCCACGATAAGCCCCAAAGGACCATAGCTATTCCAAGTACTCCTGGCAGAAGGGTCCCCAGATTCCGACCCCCATTAAGCCCTAGAACAAATATTGTATCGAGAATCCCTAAGAGTCCCAATAAGATATAAATCATAGACGCTCGGTTGTTCATCACTCTCTACCCCTCCTCTTTTTGATAATAAAGTCTACTCATCACCTCACCATTGATAAAAACAGAGGGTAAGCGGTAAACACCCCTAGCCCTCTGTTTCTATCAATGGTGATTTATTAGTTTAAGTAATCACTATTGCAGCTTCTGCAAAAGTGATTCGAACTCATCAATATACAAATTAGATATTCTTTCAGCTATATCTTCTGCCATCTCTTTTTTATACATATGTGAGGTCATATTTCTATCGTTTAACATGAGCAGCCAGGTTTTTTCATTTGTTATAAGTTTTTGAGAATAGGCTTCTCTTATCACTGCTTTCGGTGAATTCACATCAACTATACCGCTATCTTCAAGGTATATCTTTGTAGTTTTCCATGCAAGTTCATACGTAAATTCAAATCTTTGAATAACTCCATCACGGATTACGTCACTGGCATCAGGCTGATTGAACTCATTAACGGCTTCTTTCAGTCTTTGCAGAGCATCTTGAAAGTTAGTTAATTTAGTGATCAACCTATTATTCATAGAGGATTACACCATCCCTCTCAATATTTTTCATTAGGTCATCTGTAGCACTATCATGGACAAATACGATATCTATTTTTTTCAGAGTCTCAATTTCATCTACTTCTGCGCAGAAACAGGCTTTATCTAAAGGAGATAAATTTGTTTCAAAGGCAGCAATATCATAGTCACTGGTCGATGAGTGATCTCCCCTTGCACGTGAACCAAAAAGAACCAGCTTGTTGATTTTGTATTTCCGAGCAATTTCATTAATCTGCTCTATTACTTTGTCACTTTCCATAGCGTCGACTCCGTTTCATCAAATCGCAACATACCCTTATATATTCCAATATATTCCTTTCAAATTATATCACAGGGTATATTCACAGGCAATTACTGCACTCTATTTCAAAATATCTTGAATGACCTCGTTAATGAGGTTGGGAACGATTTCAAAAGAGTAATGCATTTCAGCGCGCTCATACTTTTTATGAGCATCCAGTCCATAAGGGCCGATGCAGATGACGGGAACATTGATATCTCTTATGTCTTGGTAGTTTACGAATTGCTTAGTCCCCCACCCGGGATTATTGTTACATACAGCCTGAATCCCTTCCTCATCATCGCTGATGGCCATAAAACTCATATCGGAGATATACGGGAAGAAATTGCGGGTAACAATCGGCTGAGGATAATGCGGCTGAATCTTTTTAACTGCATATTCAAGAGCATCAAGCAAACGCTGTTCCTGCTCATTTTTTCCGGTAAGCTCCACTCTTGGCGAATAAAGCGAGGAATAAAACAGGATGATCGCAGGGCTTTTATCTTTCATGAACTTCCAGGCTTCCTCAACCACCCGA
The DNA here is from genome assembly GCF_049860565.1 of Desulfitobacterium nosdiversum. GTDB lineage: Bacteria > Bacillota > Desulfitobacteriia > Desulfitobacteriales > Desulfitobacteriaceae > Desulfitobacterium_A > Desulfitobacterium_A nosdiversum. Next base: position 2,622,252 of record NZ_CP172056.1, on the reverse strand, counting down.
GCTGAGTACATGCGCGAATCTAAAGAGGTATCTGCCAGAAGCTCCTCACGGAACTCTTTCATGTGCTCCGTATAAACCTCACCGTTTTGCTCCACGAGAATGCTTTCAAATTCCTCATAGGTCATTACCCTGACCTTCCACGGTACCGGATGAACTTCTTCCCCGCTCAGCTCACAGTACGATTGATAACGCCGTGTAAACTCAGAGAGTGCCCGTTCAAAAGCGATTTCAGCATGATGCTTGAGCTTGTCTAAGACATCCTTAGGACTCCAAGAATAGATCAAGAAGTTATAGTAGACATAAGCGGCCAGAGCGGTTTGTACAGTATAGGAGGGTTTGAGATCGGTTTGCTTAAGAGAAACGGGCGGGGCCGGTGTCTCACCAAAGGCTGAATCACAAAGTTCCGGATTATAGTTGATTTCCCGCGTGAGTTCGGCAGCGAGAAAATTCGGATCAAAGCCTTCAAAACATGAACCAACATGCGTTTCTTTCCCTGTAATATAAAAGGAAGGTAAAAGTTTCCCAACTGAGCCTTTATAAATATAGCGATTTTCGTCGCCTTCATAACGGGGCGCCACAAAATCCGCGTTGATCGCTGCTATATATTTTAACGGATAGGTTTCTTCCCATTGTTTCAGCACGTTTAAGGCCGAAAGAACGCCATGAGAGCTGTCTTCTTCATCACACTCCGCAGCCAGCAGGAGATTTCCTGCCAAATTCTCAGGATGTTCAGCATAGTTCTTCAGCAGATAGAGGTGGCCGGCTAAGCCCCCTTTCATATCTAAAACACCGCGTCCATACAGCCATTGTCCGGATTTTAACTCCTGCTTTACCCGTTCCGGAATATCTTCATTTAAATACGCCGCACTGAGCTGCTCGGGATCAAAAGCGGTGTCCTGAAGATGAGCAAAATCATCAATGCCTACCGTATCGAAATGCCCCATCAAAATGACCGTATCATTCGATCTTCTTTTTGTCCCTTGAACTAATGCCATCACGTTATAGCGTTCTGGTTCTTTTTCCTCTGTGCGGGATAAAAGCAAATGATCAGGGTGAGCTTGAAAATAGGGCCATTCCTTTAAAAGCTGATATATGTACAAGGCAATTTCTTTTTCGCCTGAAGTATTCACAATGCTTGGGATCTTCACTAATTTCTTTGTGAGGGCTAAAACTTCATCTCGGCAATTTAACATTTTCTAACCTCGACAAGAACGCACCGAATCGTGATAGCCGCCAAAACGATTAGACCGCCGATTAAAGACCATAGGCCCGGTTTTTCCCCGATAAATAAAGCTACCCAAATGGGATTTAAAATCGGTTCAATGACGGGTATAAGAGTGGCTTCCAAAGCAGAGGTGTGCTTAATCGCCTTAGCGTAAAGAATATACGGAAGGCCGAGCTGAACTACCCCTAAAATCAGCAGATTAAGCCAGCCGGAAGCATTCGGCCATGCGATCGAGAGAAAAGGGATTCCGATAATCGCTGTCAGAATGTTCCCCAAAAAGATCGATTCCCAAGGGGATCCTTTCTTTTGCATCCGTAAAAACATGGCTTGCAAAGCAAAACATACCCCGCTGGCAATCGCAACGATATTTCCCAGTACGCCTTTCGTGCTTAGACTATCCATGAAGAATAAGGCCATACCCCCGATAACAATGAAGACAGTAATCCAATCCAAAGGCCGTGTTCTTTCCTTCAACAGCCAGCCGCTCAACAAAGCAACATAAATCGGTGCGGTATATTGAAGCAAGATGGCATTTGCAGCCGTCGTCAATTTGGTCGCAAGAACAAACAAAATAACTGTTCCCGCATAAGATAATGCCGCCCCGAATTGAGCTATAGACCAGTTGATTTTGGGCTTGCCCAAAACAGCCAGGAAAACCAGCGCAGAGATCGCGCTTCTTACCCCGGCAATGGCAAAAGGATGAGCATTTACGGATTTAATCAAAAGCCCACCAAGGCTCCAAAACGTTGCTGTGATGACCAAGAAGAGAATGGCCTTGGGCCGTTCATTTTTTATGACAGGGGCTTCTACAGAGGTTTGTATATTCAAAAGTCATTCGCCCTTTCTTATGCAGTTGTGAATTTCGATTAGTTTAACTCCAGCCCGATCGGGCAATGATCAGAGCCTAAAACCTCCGGATAAATGACTGAATCCTTAAGCCGATCCCTTAAAACATCGGATACACAGAAATAATCAATACGCCATCCGGCATTGTTCGCCCTGGCATTGAACATATACGACCACCAGGTGTAAGCTTCTGTTTTATCGGGGTAAAAATGCCGGTAGGTATCGATGAAGCCGTTTTGGACGATCTGATCGAATTTGCCGCGTTCCTCATCGGAAAAGCCTGCGTTCTTTCGATTGGGGCCGGGGTTTTTCAGATCAATCTCCGTATGAGCCACATTCAGGTCTCCGCAAAAAATAACCGGCTTGTTTTGCTCCAGGCGTTTAAGATAAGCCAGAAAATCGTTTTCCCATTTCATGCGGTACTCCAAACGCGTAAGGCCGCGCTGAGAATTCGGAGTGTAAACCGTCACTATGTAAAACTCTTCGAATTCCAGAGTGATCACTCGCCCTTCAAGGTCATGCTCCTCTATGCCGATGCCATACGTCACCAGCAGCGGCTCTTTTTTCGAAAAGACCGCAGTTCCTGAATACCCTTTTTTCCGGGCAAAATTCCAATAAGCATAGTAGCCCTCGGGCTGAAATGGAATCTGCTCCTGCTGAAGCTTTGTTTCCTGAAGGCAAAAAATATCTGCGTCTTCCTGATCAAAAAAGTCCTTAAACCCATTCTTCAGGCAAGCACGCAGTCCATTAACATTCCATGAGATTAATTTCATTTATTCAGGCCTCTCTCTTTCAACTCTGTTTCTCTTGTTCTCTTTTCTCTTCTCTAATTCTAAACGTCACTCGAAAATTTCTCAACCTAATCTCTTTTGACTCTTTTCGTGGGATATATTACCATTAAGCTGAGCAAGCTAAAGCATTATCTTCATTCAGGTATTTAGAGTTATCTGCTTAAGGCTTGCAAGGAAAGGCGAAAGAAAATATGAAGCGTTTAACGTTTTGGTTATATGTCCTATTAAGCGTGACTATCATTTTGGCTGGATTCGTGGAGATTCTCCAACAACAATGGGCATCTTTAGGAATGTCCTTGCTTGCTCTGGTATTTATGACCTTGCCTTTTCTTATTGAAAAACGCAGGAATATCCAATTCCCCCGCATTTTTCTCAATGTTTTTCTTCTTTTTCTCTATGCCTCCATCTTCCTTGGAACGGCCAATCATTTTTACTACCGGTTTTGGTGGTGGGACAAAATGCTTCACAGTCTTTCGGGGCTGATCTTTGCGGATCTCGGGTATTTAATGGCAATGTACCTCCAGCGCAAGGAAAAAAAGGATGTGGACTTCAGCCGCTGGGTATCAGCCCTATTTGCCTTTTGTTTCTCTGTTGCTTCAGGGGCAGTATGGGAAATCTATGAATATACCATGGATAAAACATTTGGCTCGCGTTACCAAGGATTTGGAATCGACGATACGATGACGGACATCATTTGCGATACATTAGGAGCCTTGATTTTTGGTCTCTTTCTATTCTATCTGAGGAAGAGAAAAATTAAGGTAATCTCCAAGAATTGATTACCCATTGATTCTCCAACTGATTATGTTCATATAAGAAAAGCTCATCCTTTACGGACGAGCTTTTCTTATATGAAAGCATAATGTATAAAAGTATATCTAAATTACAACACGAAGAAGGATACGGCGATGATTAAATAGACGGCAAGCAGCTGAAATCCTTCCAGCCAATTGGATTCACCATCATTGGATACCCGATTGGCAATAAAAACCGAGAGAAGCAGCGCGACCAGCTCAAATTCATTAAAAATAATGCTCATCGGTTTAAAAAGCAAACTGAGAAAGATGAGAACCGGGGTAACAAAGAGAATGATCTGCAAGCTTGAACCAATTGCAATCTCAATGGCAACATCCATCTCATTTTTAAGAGCCATGAGAACTGCTGTGCTGTGTTCAGCCGCATTCCCGATAATGGGGATAAGAATAATCCCGACGAAGAATTCACTTAAGCCCGCTTCCTTAGTCATCGGTTCGACGGCACTGACAAGAAACTCACTTTCCAGACCAATGAAAACTGTGGCAGCAACTAAAACTAAAACCGCTGTTTTCAGGGACCATTTCGGTTTGCTTTCTTCTCGGTGGTCAACAGAGTAAAGGTCTTTATGCGTGTAGAAGGAAAAAAACAAGCTCATGAGATAGATGCTGAACATAATGACTGCAACAATTATGCTTAACCCCTCATACTGTTTATTCAGCAACTCCGGAGATACAGTATGCGTAAAGACAGCAGGGATAATCAAACCAATGACCGCAAACAGCAGCATGCTTGAATTCACTTCAAGAGCCTGCTTGTTGAAAGCCTGGGTTTTATATTTCATCCCCCCTGCCAGCATGCTCGCCCCGAGGACTAATAAAATATTTCCGATAACCGATCCTGAGATAGAGGCTTTGACAACCTCGAATAGTCCGGCTTTTAAGGCAAAAAACGAGATGATCAACTCCGTTGCATTGCCAAATGTAGCATTCAAAAATCCTCCGATTCTTGGTCCGGAGTAAAAAGAGATCTCTTCCGTTGCTTCCCCCATCAACCCTGCCAAGGGAATAATGGCCAAAGCCGAAAGGATAAACATCAAGGTCGGTGAAAAATGAACGAACTCCCCGATTAAACTGATGGGGATAAAAACCAGCAATAGCCTTAAAAATTTCAAAGATCCTGTTCTCCTTTCCCTTCTTTCATGCATAGTCTTTCATTCATATTCTGTCCAATTTTATTCCACAATTTAGCCTTAATATCCGCTATTGCATCGCCTTTTTCAGATCCTCAAGAAATGCATTGACATCATTCTCTTGTGTTGCCCAGGAAGTTACCAGGCGAATGACTGAGTGTTCTGCGTCGGCCTTTTCCCAGGTATTAAAGAGATAATTTTTTTCAAGCTTTTGAATGAGGGTGTTCGGAAAGATCGGGAAGATTTGATTGGAGGGCGAATGGATTAAAAACTTAAAGCCTGCCTTGCCTATTCCCTCACTTAAGATACTTGCCATTTTATTGGCATTCTTGGCCAGATCAAAGTAGAGATCATCCCGGAACAGCTCAAGAAACTGGATGCCGAGGAGACGCCCTTTCGCCAGTAGTGCTCCCTTTTGTTTTAGATGGTAGCGGAAGTCCTCTTTTAGAGAATCCTGACATATTACCAAAGCTTCACCGAGCAGGGCACCGTTTTTGGTTCCGCCAATATAAAAGGCATCTACAAGTGATGGCAGATCTGAAAGCTTCAGGTCATTTTCTGCAGAGCACAAAGCCGAACCCAAACGGGCGCCATCCATAAACAAAATCAGCTTGTTTTCCTTGCAAAAGGCACTTAGCTGTTCGAGCTCCCGCTTTTTATATATCGTCCCAATTTCTGTGGAGTCAGAGATATAGACAAGTTTAGGTTTAACCATATGTTCATCGGAATGTGCTTCAAGAACAGTTTTAAGGTTCTCCGGTTTCAGCTTTCCGTCGTTTACTTCAACAGCGATAACCTTATGTCCGGTTGCCTCAATGGCTCCCGTCTCATGAACATTGATATGTCCGGTGTTTGCAGCAATCGCCGCTTCATGGGGTCTTAAAAAAGCCGAAATCGCGATCAGATTCGTTTGTGTTCCGCCGGAAATAAAATGGATATCCACGTCGTTTCTTCCGAGTCTTGCTTTTATCAACCTGATTGCTTCAAGACAATAGCGATCCTCCCCATACCCTTCATCCTGCACAAGATTCGCTTCCATTAACGCTTTTAATATTCTGGCGTGTGATCCTTCGCTGTAATCATTTCTAAAACTGTACATCATTTAACCTCCAACTTTACTGTTATCACAACGATATCGTATAATTAGAATTATTTCAACACCTCAATATACTTTATCTCTTCGATCTTTTCTTCTTTTCTTTGCCAAAAATGTTTATTACAAACGTCAATAAAGGTATAATTATTCACGAGTTAATAGACAAGGGGGATTGACCCTAACATGGATAAGGATGATTTTAAACTTTTAAATGATGTTTTTGAGAGATTTAAACAAGACCAAGCCAATTACCAACTTCGAAAAGCGAAGAAGTTATGGCAGAGTATATCCTTTCCAATTGCTTTCTCAGAGATTCTCGAACGGTTGACCAAAGACGAGTTAACTCGAATTTGCAGGCATTATGAATTAAAAAATCTCAGCGCTCTGAAGAAGCAAGATTTAATAACCGAACTGGTCAAGATTCTGCCCCAAAAAGTTCAAAATGAAATGATGTCTTTGGATGAAAACAGATATATTTTTCTTCGGAATTTTATTATGAATGACGAACCCACCGTTATAAATGCCGAAGAGTTTGAAATTGAAGAAGTGGAGTACTGGCAAACAACAGGTCTAATTTTTTCGGGATCTTGGAAAGATACCAAAATATTATTGATGCCTGCGGAAATTTTTAATGCTTTTAAAGCTCTTGATCAAAAAATGTTTCAAGAAATAATTCAGCGAAACACCGAATGGATTTCGTTGACTCAAGGAATGCTTTATTATTACGGAGTTTTGAGTTTTCACCAGATTCTTAACCAAATTGAAAATTTAACTGGAGTAGAACCGGATTATCTCGAACTTCATGAAGTCCTCCTGAGAGCTAAAGACTATTACGAATTATTGCAAATTGATCAATATGGGACTTGGGCTTACTGCGAAGTTGAGGATATTGATAAAATCAAGCAAGAGCATCAGGCACGTCCCGATGTTGATTATTATAAATTCGGTAAAAGCAAACTTTTAAGCGCGGGTCAACTTGATTATCGGGATGAAAATCTTGCCTTTCGGCATTTCACTGAATTTTTATTAAATGCCTATGAAATGACTGAAGATGATGCAAAAGACATTACCGAAGAATGTCAAAGAATTATTAATCTGGATCTCAGAGTACATGGAGTTATTGAATTTTTACAAACCCAACTCGAGTTTCCCTCCTTTGAAACCGTACAGGAATTAACAGAGCACGTTGTAGATTTATCGAATAATACGCGCCAATGGATTCTCAAAGGCCATACTCCGGATGAACTCTTTGCCGTTGAAAAGGAATTCTTAAAACCACTGCCCTCTTCGCCGTATCAAGCACCCAATCCGCTTGCTCCACCCTTTGCTCTTCCCTTGGAAGGATATAAAGGAATGCCGAAAACAGAAACAAAAAGCAATATAATTGACATGAAAACTCGTAAAAAGGTAGGCCGCAATGATCCGTGTCCTTGTGGCAGCGGTAAAAAATTTAAGCATTGCTGCGGTAAAGATCAGTAACATCCAGACAAAAAAGAGACGACGGACAAACATTTTAGTTTTCCGCCGTCTCTTTTTTCACCTCTATTTATCTACTATACTTACCCTGTCCTGAAGTTCCCGCCTGAATATATCGGCTGGAAAATAGCGTCCTGGGCATTCCGTCGCAGATCCTGGAACTTCCCGATGCAGCTCCACATTATCAAAGTCGATATGAAACGCTGCCATTAAGGCTTGGAGCTTATCGAGAAGTCCGTTCATCTGAGCTTCAGGAACCTCCTCAAGCTGGCTGAAGTTCCCGACTAAACAAATCCCAATCGCAATGAAATTGCGGTGTCCGGCTGCACAATGAGCTCCAGGCCTGTAAAGCGGCCGCCCATCCTCACAGGTTCCATCCGGAAGAATGACAAAATGGTAGCCAATATCGCTCCACCCCTTCGTCAAATGCCATTCTCGAATCATCGCCGCATTTACTGGGACCATCTCATCTCCCTGGCGCACCATCGTCGAACTTGCCGAATGATGAACAATAATTTTTTGCCATTCCATCTATTTAACCTCTCCTCTCACTTCCAGGACGGCTATGGCTTTGGCCAGTTCAGTAATGCTGGCCGAAAGTTCATTAAGCTTTCCTTCAATGCGGACTAACAGATATGCGCTGACCACAATGGGAAAGCCGAAATTTCCGACCAGCTTGAGAATCTCTTCCACGCCTAACCTCCCTTCTCTTTTTCCTCTCTTTTTCTTCTCTTTTTCTTCACTATTTTTCATAAAATTTCTTACACTGAATTTAACGCTTACAGAGATGTGCTCTATAGCATACGCTGCTTCCGAAGCTTAAATGCTGCTGAATCTCTGCTGGAAGATTTGGCAGAACCGCTCCGGAAGCAAGCATGCTAGTCGTGATTCGTCAATTAGGCAACTGGAGCATCATAGAGATCTTCAGTAGTTGTGTCGATAATTTTAACATCTTTTTTTGAGATAAAAGCTCCGCCAGTTCCGAAAAAGATGTTCTTAGCAATGATAAGATCCATTGCAGCCTCAATCTCAGCTGCAGTAAGCCCAGCTTTGGGTTCAGGCAAGGTGAGGCTGACAGCCCCACCCATCGCATTGTTAAACGTCATTCTTAATACTTTCTTTGATGTAACAGCCATTTATTCTATTCCCTCCTTTCATTTCAGTTTCTGCTAAAACTTCCAAACTTCTAAAATTTAAAAGTTCTTAAGTTCTAGTTCTTGGGGCTTACGCGAGTTCAAAGCGGTTGTCACGGCGCACGGCAGTCAGCGGATATTGCTGCAGCGCATAAAGTACGTTGGCAACATCGAAGACATCTTGATCAGGAGCGGCTGCTAAAATATTGGGGAAGCTCCGCTGACGCAGGATCGGCGCACCTGAAGCATTGACACCCGTTTGGTAGGTCACTACCAGGACCGATTCTTTAGCAACAGAAGTTACGGCCATATTGAACACCTCCTTTTTTACGATTTAGAACAGATGTCTCGCCAAATAGGAAAAGCAGCCGGACCTGCCGACTGCTTTCAAAAGGGATATTCGGTTCACGCATCTCCGGGCAGGAAGAGTTTGTGAACTGTTCCCCTGCCCGAGAACATCTGTTCTGTTTATAGTTTATCCAAGATTATCCTGCGTGTCAACAGACTCGCCTCATGTTGGTTATGAAATTACACCTTAGACTAGATCTCAAACGTTTTGCCCGTTGCCGCCATTTGCACCTTCCCTTTAAACACATGCTGTGCTTCAGTTTGCAGGCTTGTTAGGTCTCCATAGTGAGGAAAATGGGTCAGTACAAGCTCTTGAATATTAGCCTTTGCTGACAATTCGCCAGCCTCAACAGAAGTTAAATGGCCGTTTCCCTGCTTCCTTTGGTAGGCATAAAGGCTTGATTCAGCAATTACGAGATCCGCCCCAGCCATAAAGGAAATCAAATCTTCCGAATAACCGGTATCTCCTGTGTACACCAGCCGTTTTCCCCCGTATTCAAACCTCATCGCCAGGTTGTATTCCTCATGAACGGTCTGCATAAATTCTACCTTCAAGCCATTTAGATCCAAGGGAACACCGGCCTTAATCTCTTGCCCTGCTGTCAAGTTTTTAAAAGAGAGATTGGGAATAAACGGAGACTGTTGATGACCATATATCGGCAGTGCTTGAGCTGCTGATGAACTCTTTGCTGATGAGCTTTTTGATGCCGAGATATTTGCAGCAGAACTTTTGGCTGCTGAACTTCTTGCATCTGGAGTATTTTCCAGCTGTTGCCCGATCATGACGGCATATTGCAGACATCCTAAATCAGCAACATGATCATGATGATAGTGAGATAAAAAGACGGCATCAAGAGCATCAATGGAGATATATTTGAACAGTTGAGCTAACACTCCGCTGCCGCAATCAATGAGGATATGATGTTTATCTGTTTCCAGCAGATAACCGGCAGTAGCCTCCCCTTGTCCCGGGTAAGCTCCCCAATATCCCAAAACTGTGATTTTCATCTTAATAAGCCCTTCTGCACAGTTCCTCCAGCTCAGAGATCAGCGGCATTCTCGGATTCGCCGTTGTGGTCTGATCCTGGAAGGCCTTTTCCGCTAAATCCTTTACTTTTGATTCAAAGATTTGCTTGTCCACACCCGCTGCGGATAAAGAAAGCGGCAGGTTCAGCTCATGAAGAAGCCCCTTAATCGCATCAATGAGTTTATCGACACCTTCCTCAACCGACCTATGCGTCAAACCGAGCGCCAGCGCAATATCCGCATATTTCTCATGAGCCTTGAAATGCTCATAATTAGGGAAGGCTGCAATTTTTCGAGGAACCTCGCTGTTAAACTTAATGATATGCGGCAGCATGATCCCGTTCGCCCGACCATGCGGGATATGAAACTCACCGCCTAACTTATGGGCCAGGCTGTGATTGATTCCTAAAAAGGCATTCGTAAAGGCCATACCGGCGATGCAGGAAGCATTGTGCATTTTAGCCCGCGCTTCTTTGTCCCCACCCTTATGATAAGCTCGCGGAAGATATCTAAAGACGAGCTGGATCGCTTTCAAAGCCAGCCCATCCGTGTAATCCGAGGCCATAATCGATACATAAGCCTCCAGAGCGTGGGTTAAAACATCGATTCCGGTATCCGCGGTCACTGATTTAGGCACGCTCAGCGTAAATTCCGGGTCAATAATCGCTACATCCGGTGTCAGCTCGTAATCAGCGATGGGATACTTAATTCCGCGCTCGCGGTCCGTGATAACCGTAAACGAGGTTACTTCCGAACCTGTGCCCGAGGTCGTCGGGATAGCAACCAGCTTCGCTTTTTGACCGAGCTTCGGCATTTTGTAGATCCGCTTGCGGATATCCATGAACTTATAGGTCAGCGCTTCGAAGTCAATTTCCGGGAACTCATAAAACATCCACATCGCTTTTGCCGCATCAATCGGAGAGCCGCCGCCTAAAGCGATAATCACATCCGGCTGGAAAGCTTTCAGCGCAGCAAGGCCCCGCGTAACCGTATCCAAGGATGGATCAGGTTCAACTTCGGCGAAGATTTCACTGTGAACGTACTTTTCCCGTTTGCGCAGGAAGTAAAGAATTCTATCGACATAACCGGATTCCAGCATCATTTTGTCTGTAACAATGAAGGCACGGCTTATATTCGGCATTTTGGCTAAATATTGAATGGCGCCGTATTCAAAGTAAATTCGGTCAGGGACCTTAAACCACTGCATGTTCTCCTTGCGTTTGGCAATCCGTTTTTTATTGAGAAGATTCACCGCGGTCACATTCGAGGTGGTGGAATTTCGTCCAAAGGAGCCGCAGCCCAGTGTCAGTGAAGGAATGTTCGTGTTATACAGGTCGCCGATCGCTCCATGAGTCGAGGGCGAATTGACGATAAGCCGGCCTGTCTTAATGATTTTAGCAAATTCCTCAATAACCTCTTCATTTTCAGAATGAATACAGGCAGAGTGGCCAAGGCCGCCAAAACGGACCATCTGATCTGCCCGGGCAATTCCCTCCCTGTAATCATTAACCCGGTATAAGGCTAAAATCGGGCTGAGTTTTTCACGGGAAAGCGGATATTGCTCCCCGACTCCCTCCAGCTCGGCAACGAGTATCTTCGTATCCTCAGGAACCTTAAGGTCAGCCTTAAGGGCAATGTCATAAGCAGATCTGCCCACGACTTCAGGGCTGATCCCGCCCGATTCCGGATTGACTGCAACTTTCTCCAGCTTTTCAATCTCTTCACCGGACAGAAAATAGCATTTCAGCTCCTTCATATAGCCGATTACTTCGCCGGCAATCTCTTGATCAATAATCACGCCCTGCTCGGAAGCACAGATCATTCCGTTGTCAAAGGTTTTGGACATGATAAGATCGGTAACCGCCCGCTTAATATTGGCGCTTTTCTCAATATAACAGGGAACATTGCCCGGACCGACGCCCAAAGCAGGCTTGCCGGCGGAATAGGCGGCGCGGACAAGACCTGAGCCGCCCGTAGCCAAGATCAGTGAAATCCCCTTGTGATTCATTAACTCCCGCGTGGCCTCAAGCGAGGGCTCGGGAATCCATTGGATGCAGTACTCCGGAGCTCCCATGCTGATAGCGGCATCCCGCAGGATGCGGGCCGATTCAACGCTGCACCTCTGTGAGGAAGGATGAAAGGCAAAGATAATCGGATTTCGTGTTTTGGCTGCAATAATGGCCTTAAACAAGGTTGTTGAGGTCGGGTTTGTCATCGGTGTCACTCCGGCGATGATCCCGACCGGTTCGGCTACCTCGGCATACCCTTCGTAATCGTTTTCTTCCACAATCCCTACTGTTTTTTCGTACTTAATGCTGTGATAGATGTATTCCGTAGCAAAAATATTTTTAATGACTTTATCCTCGACGACACCGCGTTTTGTTTCCTCAACTGCTAATTTAGCAAGATACAGTTGATTTTCCAAACCAGCCAAGGACATTTTCTTGACGATTTGATCTATCTGTTCCTGAGTCATTTCCATGTATTGTTCTAAAGCCTTTTGAGCATTCTTGATAAGGTTGTCCACCGTACTTTTAAGTTCAGGCGATATTTCTAAATCATGGGCCATTTGATTTCCCCCTCGTATTTCAAACGTATAAACTAATCCATCTTCAACCTATTTTGGATTAGACTTTGGGTATTTATGCGTTCTTTCAAAGTACAGAGTACTAAAAAAGCAGCCGGTTCCCGACTGCTTTAAACTTACTCGATTTATTCTATTTCGCCTTATCAACAATACCCATAGCTCCATCGATCTCCAGCCATTTTGCGAAAAGCATTTTTTTCAAGCTTATTCGAATTCCTATACAGCCTTCCTTAATCCTGAGCCTTGGAGAATAATAAATTTTAATGGTTTCAATCTGAAAAACATTATATTTGAAACGTTCCTCAGCACGAGGCTCCCCTAAATAGATTCTTGGTGCGTAACTACCTGTTACGCTGTCAGCTGAGCAAGCTCATCCCCCTGCAGAGGGCTGAAGCTCCAGTTCAATAACCGCAGCTCCCGATTTTAATTGGATATATTGTTCTGCATCCTTATCCAAAATAAACATAAAGCCTCCCAAGAAATTTATTTTGAATTCCCTTAAACTCATACTTATTAAGAGGCTTGCCGAAGGTATTGAATTATGCCTGATACATCCTTTAAAACAATCTCTTCGAGGATCGTCATTTCTTCTTGAGTCAGCTCATGTTTATCCTGATATAGATTTTCCACAATCATTTGGCCTAGTTTTTGGACAAGACCGACATGCCCCTTGTGACGAAAGGCTGGCAGCAGGGCCTCGTCAAACAGTTTCATATCTTCCTGCGTATATTCAAATACCCAGCACCAGCTTTGTAAAAAGTTTTGTTCTGTCATTACGGTGCTTTGCAATAGAGTCATCTTATCCATACTGACGGAAACGACAAGCGTAGATAAATAGGCATGCCAAACCAAAAGAAGTTTATTCGCTTCCACATCCTTGCTTAAAGTTCGATCCTGAAAGATCTTCAAATTAAACTTCGGATAATGTTGAAGCAAGGTTAAAACGAATTCTTCAGCTGCAATGCCGGCCATGATCCAGAGCTTCTTTTGGCTGTCATTCACCGCTTTTTTCAAGGCACGCCGAAAGGACCTCCGCGTATGCTTTACTGCGTGTTTATAAGGTCTCATCTTTAAACCAAGCATGTTGAGCAAACCCTTCCTCTCACTAAATCACCACAAGGACAGTCCAACTAAAGCTGTTCACTTGTGGTGCTCTTTCTGCCTGTTTGAATCAGAGAATCCCTTTTTCTTTCGCATCATTCATTAGACTTTCACGAAAATCCGGGTGTGCAATGCCGATAAGTGCAATGGCCCGCTCCCTAAGACTCTTGCCCCGCAGATTAACAATCCCATATTCTGTAACAACATAGTGGACGTCATTGCGTGAGGTTGTTACTGCAGCTCCACGGTCAAGCTCACAGGCAATCCGTGATACCTTGCCGCCTGAAGCCGTTGACGGCAATGCAATAATTGCAATTCCATGCTTTGAACGGCTTGCTCCCCGAATAAAATCGACCTGTCCGCCGACACCGCTGTATTGTCTGGAGCCAATCATTTCTGCGTTGACCTGCCCCATTAAATCGACCTGCAGGGCTGAGTTAATCGAAACCATCTTTTCATGCTGTCCGATGACATAAGGATCATTGACATAATCCACCGGATGCAGTTCAACATCAGGATTATTATCCACGAAATCATATAATTTTCGAGTTCCCATCAGGAAGGCCGCAATGAATTTCCCTGGATTAACCGACTTATTTTTGTTCGTAATCACACCGGCCTCAGCTAGAGCTACCACACCGTCGGAAAACATCTCCGAGTGAATTCCAAGATCTTTTTTTTCCTTTAAGAAGAGCAATACAGCATCCGGAATAGCTCCGATCCCTAATTGAAGCGTACATCCATCCTGAACCAATGTTGCCACATTTTCACCGATCGCCTTTTCAATTTCCCCAATAACCGGGGGTTTAAGTTCAATTAACGCTTCATCTTTTTCAACAATAAAGTTAAGCTCATCCAAATGAATTTTCGCTCCGCCGGTTCTTGGCATAAAACGGTTCATCTGCGCGATAACAAGGTGAGCACACTCTGCCGCCGCTTTTGTATAATCGACAGAAATTCCAAGGCTGCAATATCCTTCTTCATCCGGCGGTGTGACCTGGATCAGAGCAACATCAACAGGGAGAATTTTTTCATAAAATAAGCGCGGTATTTCTGAGAAATAACAGGGTGTAAAATCAGCTCGCTTCGCTTCAAGGGCTTTACGTGTCGATGCACCGATAAACAGACCATTATGACGAAAACTCTCTTCCAATTCAGGCTGCGTATATTTTGCCGGACCCATCGCGACCATATGAACAATTTCAACATGATTAAGCTCCGGTGCACGGTTGACCAAGGCTTCAACCAAGGCCGGCGGTTCGCCGCAGGCATGCCCGATGACTACTCTGTCGCCCGACTTTATAGCTTTGACGGCTTGTTCGGCACTTACAATCTTCTCCTGATATTTTGTTCTCCAGTCGTTCATAAATAATTCCTCACTCTTATTCCTAATTCAAGGACAATTTGGTTTGCATCTAGCGCCAGGGCATCCACCGCTGTACCGGCTACAGCGATACAGGGAACATTTCCTTTGCTGTACTTTTGGGCGCAATTTGAGGAACAGCCGCTGAGATAAATCACCAAATCAGCATCCAAATGATTAAAAACAACCTGGATATCTCTTGCATGAAGCATCTTCGTAACCTCTTCTGCAATTTCCGATCGATTGATCCAAGGATTGCAGCCGCCGCAGAAATTTATACTGACCTTGTCTAGCATATTTTCTGCCGCCGTAAACGTTTCAGTGCTTCTGCTATGAGTTCATCGCTCACTCCGTATTCAGGAATGACGCCTTTAATTTCCGGACATTCTGCCATAATTAAGGCTTCAACAAACTCCTTCAGAGTTTGCTGGGAACCGGGGCATGAAGAACATGCCCCGGTTAGTCTTACCTTTAAATAGCCGTCCTCTGTCACTTGGATTAATTCAAGGTCGCCATGGTGAGCATTCAGCGCCGGACGAATTTTTTGTTCAATAATTTTTTGAATGACTTCCATGCTAATCCTCCGTAAAATCCAATGATTTTATCTTATTTTGAGGGAATTAGAGCAATCGCTTTTGCCAGTTCTTTCTTCTGCTCAAGATTGCCTTGGCGTGAGATCATGATACGCTGAGCCTGTGGTGAACCTGCGCCATGCATGGATTCCGTCCGGTAGCCGACGGCAGCTGTACCCAAAGTAATATTTTCAATTAACCGCAGGATACGCATACGATCTTCTGTTGGAACTGAGGCTACACCGCGGAAATATTTTTTGACAACCTCGCCGATTTCCGGATGGCGCAAATCTTTTTCCGAAGGCATCGTAACCATTAATCCGCCGGCAATATCTTCAGCTAAGCGTGCAATTTCATAGGGGAAACGGGTCACGTTTTGTTTGCAGACATTGGCTAAGAGCAGGTTGATAAGATAGGTTCCGGAAGCTGTTTTATGACCTTCAGCCGAGCAAGCAATACCGCAGGCATACAGGGTTTCATTCAAATGAATCATTTCAATCAGCTTGTCCTTAATATGCGTTGCTTTCGCTGCTCCGTTATAATCCGCGGCAAGTGCAGTTGCTCCGATCAAGACATCACCTACGCCAACCTTACAGCCGCCATAGCTTTGACGATGATATCCCGCAAAGCGTTCGACCAACGTTCCGCTGAACTCATATTCTCCGCACATGAAGACATTTTCCCAGGGGATAAAGACATTATCAAAAACCATTAAGGCTTCATGACCGCCATATTGAGTATTTCCGGCATCAAAGGTTCCACCTTCCAATTTACGAGTATCGCAGGACTGACGGCCGTAGATATAGAAGATTCCTTCAGCATCAGCCGGTGCACAGAAGGATACGGCATAATCGGCATCGTCTTTGCCCATCGCAATTGTCGGCATGACGAGAATCCAGTGGGAGTTAATCGCCCCGGTTTGATGCGCCTTCGCACCGCTGATGACAATTCCGTCTTCCCTTTTCTCAACAACATGGACAAAAAGATCGGGATCAGCTTGTTTGCTGGGAGCTAGTCCGCGATCCCCTTTAGGATCGGTCATCGCTCCGTCAACGGTCCAGTCTTCTTCTTGCATTTTGAGCAAGAACTTGGTGAATCTCTCATGGTAGGTTGTACCTAGTTTTTGATCCATTTCAAAAGTAGCACTGTCTACAGCGTTGATTGCATCCATACCGACACAGCGTTGGAAACATGCTGCAGTCTTTTGCCCTAAGAGACGCTGCATTTTTACTTTTTTAACAAGATCGTCTGTGCTTTGATGCAGATGGCAGAAACGATTGACTTTCTTTCCTGTTAAATGAGAGGTTGCTGTCATTAATTCCTCATATTGCGGATCTTCGGCTAATGCATAGGTTGCTTTGACCGAATTCATGGACGGACGAATGATTGGGTGATCAACAGGGTTATCCACCAGTTCACCTTGAAGGTAAACTTTCAAATTCAGTTTGCGTAGGCTTTCTTCATATTCTGCAGCAGTTTTCATCAAAAATTCCCCCTAATTTTGTAACATATTCTATTTTTTATTTGAACAACAATAATCTTTTTATGATCTTAAGCACTTATCTCACGGCAAGTTTTATCAAGTACTTACTTTAGCCCGCTTATTCTACACCAATCTTGCTGTTAAATACCGGGTCATTTTGTTTATCATAGCTTGACCAGTTGCGGAAGAATTCCTTGCCGAAGATAAGGAGGCAGAGAACTACTCCTACGCCTAAGGCGTACGCTGCACCGCGTGAAATCAATACAGCGGCGACAATCCCTGCAATTCCTAAATCGTTAAAGGTGCGGGCCTTGAGTATGCCTACCCTTACGGCCACATAGCCTTGAACCAGCATCGTCAGTGAAAAAGCAATCGGTAAAATAGGCTTAACCAGGGTGACAATCGGTGTCAAGAAATAACCTGTAAATGTTCCCATACGGAAGGAAGCTACTCCGCCATATAAGCTGTCCATAGCTTCAGGACCTTGCTTATAGCGTTCACAGGTTACTACCTGCATTGCTGCCCATAACGGCCCGCACATTGTGATATCCGGTCCAATCATAGACATGGAAATATTACGAATACCGACGATCATATTGTTGCGGTTCGCATCGAAATGAATGTTCTCATCGCCGTTTCTAAATTCCCTGGCTTCATCAATCAAGGCATCCGCCTGAATCAATTCGCCGAACAGAACGATATAAACGGCGGCTACCAAAGGCAGGGCTCCAAGAAAGACACTTAAGGCAGGCCAGCCGATCCTTGAGGAAAAAGGAGTCCATTGCGTAAACAGGGTGTAAAATTGCGGGATGGTAATTCCCCATTGGATTTTAGGCCAAGGCAATTCGCCAACAAGCGGCGCAATGAAAATAGCCAGTACAAGCGGAGGAACTAAGCCTAAGTCCGAAATATATTTAAGGACCTTATGCTTAACTTTTAGGGCTTTAAAATGATTGGAGAATAAAATGTAGAAGGCAAGACCTATAGCAATGGTAATGGTGTAAGGAGCAGTATCAAATTTCAATCCCGGATCAAATACCAGTTTAACCGCTGCGACACCGGCTCCTAACAATATCCCTGATTTCAGAGCATCAGGCACAATATTTACAAACCTTTTCGCTAAGCCGCTTGCGCCGAGAATAAACGCGAATAACCCAAGCTCCATTTCAAAGGCAATTAGAGCATGCATTCTAGGGACACCTTCAGGGAAGGTTTTCAGCCAAAGAAGAGCAAGGGGATAGCCGGAGTAATCCAACCCGGAATAACGGGATCTCCCAAATGCGAATGCCATAAATAAAAGAAACCATTTAAGATAACAACGGTAAGTGCAATTTCAAAGGGCATACCGAGGTATTCCTGAAGCATAGGAATAGCGTCTAAACATACAGCACACATAAGCAGCCCTTGAATATAGTCAGGTACTTCAAAGCGATAATGAAGGATCGGCAGCCTCAGTTGAAAAGGTCCTAACGGAATATACGGTTGAGCTTGACCATATTGTCTCTTAAGAATTGGACCAAATAGACTCATAAAGCACTTCCCTTCTAAATTAGATCATTGATTTGGTATAATTCCTTGCCATAAGGGTTGAAATCTTGACTTCGCCCATACCTCCTCGATCCAGATTTTAAATTCCCCGGGGATTTCAGTACTGACCTTATTTATTGCAACTCTTATGCCAGATTTGATGTTTATAAAATCTTTTTATTTGGAATTTAAAAAATACTGTATTTTCAAGCTAAAACAAAAAAATAGCCAGGGTCATTTTATCGTTTGATAAAGACCTCAGCTATTTGTGATTGTGCATTCATGCACATCATTTTATTGATTTGCCTTTAAACCCTTTTCAGAATGGACTTTGGGCAAATTTGCAACGGTTGCAGAAATGCAACTGCTATTTCAGCAAGCCATATTTTCCCGCTTTCCGAAAGATGGTTGTCCGATCGACTCCTAATACCTCTGCTACTTTTGGCCAGGATTGATATTCCTTAAATGTTTCTTCCAAGACATACGTCTCGGTTTGAATCACTGCATCCTTTAATTTTGTTCCCCTCTTCGGGCAAGGAACTTTGCGGCGCATCGTTTCCGGCAGCAGGGACGTTGTGAGTTCATCCTCGGAAGAGGTAATCATCATTCGTTCCAGAACATTTTCTAATTCACGGACATTTCCCGGCCAAGAATGTTCGATCAGTTTATCCACCAATTCCGGAGAAATCCGATACTGGAAATGAAAACGCTTGTTTAACTTATCCACGAAATACTTGGTCAAAAGCGGAATATCTTCTTTACGCTCCCGTAAGGGCGGTATTTGAATCGGTACGACCATCAAGCGATAATAGAGATCTTCTCGAAAAGTTCCATCCTTAACCATTTTTTCAAGATCGCGATGCGTGGCCGCAATGATCTTTACATTCACTTCAATCGGCTTCGTGCTGCCAATCCTCACAATCTCCTTCTCCTGAATAGCACGTAAAAGTTTAGCCTGCAATAATAAAGGCATTTCACCCACTTCATCAAGGAACAGTGTCCCATTGTGAGCCATCTCAAATAGTCCGGGCTTTCCTTCTTTTTTAGCACCCGTAAACGCTCCGCCTTCATATCCGAACAGTTCAGATTCCAGAAGTTGTTCAGGAATAGCCGCACAATTAATTTTAATAAACGAATGATTAACCCCTTTGCTTTGTTCATGAATTAATTTAGCAATAAGTTCTTTACCCGTGCCTGACTCTCCGGTAATCAGGACCGTGGTATCGACATGCGCAACCTTCATGGCGAGTTGAATAACCCTGTCCATGATTTCACTGCCGTAGATAATCCCTGTATCTTTAATTTGCATAGAGCGCAAATGGTTCAATTCGGCTTTATATTTCAGAGTTTGTTCTTTTGTCTTTTGCAGTTGACTTTGTAAACAATTGAGTTCTGTAATATCACGGACATTTGTTAAAATTCGAGACAAGTTGCCCTCTTCATCAAATACCGGGTTGCCCGTTACAAGAATCTGTTTATGGGTATGCTTAACCGTTTGGGGAATCGTAATAGTCTGCTTTTTCTCCATGACATGCAGGGTTACTGACTGGTCGTACACGCCCTCGTTAATCAACTGGCGCATTGACTTGCCAATTACGTCCTTGGCCTTTATCCCTGTTATGCGTTCGTAAGCATCGTTGAGACGAAGAACGACACCATTCCCATCGGTAATAAAGATTCCGTCATAAGATGAATTGATAATCGCCTCTAGCTCTGCGAACAATTGTTTGACCGAATTCAGCTCATTATAAAGATGCTCTATACTCGTTAATTCCTGAAAAACAGAGATTGCATTACGAACAATCCCTCCTTCAATTAACGGAGAATAATTGGCGACCACAGGTATATCATTAATGACAATTTTCTGACCGTACTGAGCATGTCCTGATTTCAAAACTATAGGCAGTAAAGAATTCGGAATAATATCTGTCACTGATCGACCGATCAGCTCATTCTTAGCCATCCCTACGATATCGGCAACCACACGATTAGCGAACACAATGATTTCATGCTCGTCAATAATAAGTATTCCATTGTATGCAAAATCGAACATGCCATAGATTCGTTCAAAAGCCTGAAGATCTGAGGTATAACCCGTAGTTAAAGCACTGGGTCTTACTATGCCTAAAATATGACTCTGTTCGTTCACTACAACTGTTTCGTGAATACGATCAATAATCGCCGCCGGATCTTCTTCAGGCAAACAACTTGGGAGATGAGTGATTTGGCATGACTCTAGTGTTGCATGGAGGGGAATGCCGCTTGCCACAGCTTCCAATAAACTATCCTTAGTAACACAGCCTATATATACCTTCTCCTGATTGATGACTGGAATGATATCGTCCTTATCTCTATTGACAACATGAATTGCATATTTGATTGTGTCAGAGAGCGAAACTACAGCTACTTTCTGCATTATATCAATAACCTTCATCCATTACGCCTCTCTTTTTTAGGGGATGATTATCATCTCTTTAATGAATACGTTTAGTCTTAACAAAAACAGTATATAACTTGTAAAAAACTTTCTGATTTATGGCTATCCTTCCTCCTCCAACAGCGTCTTCCATGAAGTGCCCACTGCTTCAGCAATACGCATCGCCCAAGCGGGGTTCATTCCGCGCCTTCCGCGCTCTAAATCACTGATAATCGTCGGGGAAATTCCGGTTCGTTCCGAAAGCTCCTTTTGGGTTGCAATTCCGGCATGCAAACGAAGCATTCTGACTTTATTTCCACCGTAGAAAACTCCACTTTCCATCATTTCAGCACTCTCCTAACAATTTTTTAAATATGATGTTGCCTATGCTGCTTATATCTAAAAAGCATTATATATTGTTCTTTGTGTCAGAACAAGTGTTCTCTATTGTTTCGACAAAATGTTGGTTATGAAAATGCACTAACGCAATAATTCCAAAGCGTAGGATAAACCCAATCCCAATATTCCAACAAGCCCAAAATAAAGAATGGCAAACTGAACGCGTTCCTTCATCGGAACCTCATAATAAACACTCAGCTGATCTCGATTTTTCCATAGCTTATACACCTGGGTCAGCCCTAGCACAACAATCAGCACCATAATCGGATTGAATAACCAGAACATCAGGAAAACCAAGACAGGTATGCCAATAAGCCAAAGATAAGGAGAAACCGCTGAAACAATGCGGCCTCCGTCAAGGGGATGAACGGGAAGCAAGTTAAACAAATTCAGAAGAAAACCTGTATAAGCAAGAGCGAGAGCTAATTTGCTCCCGGTTGCCCAATAGGCACCAAGGCAGACAACAGCACCTAAGCTTCCAAAAAGAGGCCCTCCATACCCGACCTTTGCTTCTGTAACAGCATCCTTGGGCATTTCCTTCATACCAATAAAGGCACCGACAAAAGGAATAAAAACAGGACCCGATACAGCAAGTCCCACTCGTTTGGCAATGATATAATGCCCTATCTCATGAAGAAAAAGCAGAGCAACAATTCCGATTGCATATTTTACACCGTATATCAATGCATAAATTCCGATCGTAATAAACATCGAGATTCCAGTCGATAAGAATTTGCCCAGCTTCAGAAATATAAAAAGAAATTTAAACTTCGTGATAAGGAAAACGAAGAAAAACTTGCCTTTCGCAAGAATAGCCAGTATAAATGCTAATCCAGCCCACAATCCCTTCTTCTTCCCTTCATTTTTAACGGATGTGCTCAAATTCGTTTGCGGCTGAGTTGTCAGCTCATCGCTATATTCTGATCTGTTATTATCCATTAGATTTATTTAAACCTCCTCAGATCAATTGATAACATTCATATTTGAATAAATACGGGAAAATACGTAAAATATATCCCTTGTTAATAATTCTATTTCAAGTAAGATTTTACCTTTATCGAGAATCTAGGAATAACAAAAACAAACTGCCAAAGGCAGTTTATTCTTAGATTTATCTTCGTAATTTTTTTATAAGATAGATTAGTAAAATAAAACTGTCACTTGGAGATCGTTATCCTGTTCAAGCTGTTGAACAATCTTTTGAATCTGATCTATCGCTTGAAGTTCGGACTTTTTATTTAATGTCTCTAGCTGTCCCTTATCTTCAAGCTTTTTCTTAGCATCCTGGGTCAAAATGTCAATATAAGACGTATTACTGCCTGTGAGCTTAACAACTTCTTCTCTAAGGTTGGATTTAATGCTTAACCAACCTGTTGCCTCAGGTTGATCATTCGATACTTGAATATCATCCGTCAGTTTAGGAAGGCTGATTATAATTCGATTTTGCTCAACTTGTACATCATCTTCTGTTAGTTTCTCTAAGTGAAGCTGTGAAGTAACTTTATAATCATAGTTCACAACGATTGTTCCCTCAGTTTTCGGTATTTTTAGGTCAGTGCCTGGAATTGTGGCTTGTGTCTGAACGGAGTAGCTTTCATGTCCCTGTTCTTCAGAAATGATAATATTGCCCATATTACTAAGCGCCTGCGTAATTTGATGAGCAGAAATGTTTGCTTTATTTATCTGGTTTGCTTGCTGTTTTTGAACGGGATTTAAATTTGGTTTAGCCAATTGCCATACTCCAAAAGAAATACCCCCAAGCAGAAGCACGAAAGCCATAAGAAGAGGCCATTTCCTCCTCCAGGCTTTTGCTGCCGCGACTTCTAAACGAGCCAGATTAACCCGATGAATTTGATCGGCCATTAAGCTCATAAACGATTGCCATCGATAAAGAAGGCTTTGCTCTTTCGGTTCGTAAATCTGCACTTTCACCTGTTCTTCAATATAGGTACTGCACAAATCTTCTAAAGGCCTAATATCCCCTGCTTCTTTACGAGCGAGCGTATAAACAGCAATCGTAATCGTATCCATCCAATGGGTAAATATATTAAACGCTTTATTAATGCCTGTGAGCAAATGAAGAACGATATAGAGTGTCGCTAGTTTTGCGACGAGATGATTGATGAAATTCGTAAGTACAACCAAGAGTGTTGAAATCACGGTTGTTAAAAGTCCCAGCAAAGTAGGGAGCTTTCCTAAGTTCAATATTTTCCCAAGAATATCCGAAAGCTTGGTTTTTGTACTTTTCCAATTATCTTCACCGATATGAACAAGCACCTTGGAATTATAAAGATCTTCAAGCTTGACTGATTTAAAAGGAAGATTATTTTGCTTGAACTCTTGATGCAATTCCCGATTCAGTGATTGAAGCATTGGCTTTAGGTAACATGCGCATGCATCATAATAGACTTGTTTGATTGAATCATCATCTAACGTGTAATTAAAAGCTATATCATGCTTAAATAATTTGAGAGCAAAATTAAACATTCCTGCAATCCAGATCAGCATAAATTTCTGCAGGATATGCCCCTTTTCAAAACTTGTCAGCAATTTGGTCATACGGATATAACGCTGAAGTTTTTGCTTCGGTAAGTTATGAAATTCCTGTAACCCCGACTCTATTTTGGGTCTGTATTTATCGATAATTTTTTGAGTATTTATCTCAAGCTCTGAGCGTTCAGACATCTGTCCGTTTATCCTCCTCATTGGGTATTCAGCTCGTCCGTTCTTTATTCTCCTATATTCTACATTTTCCTGCAATAGACCCAATCAAAAAAGCTCAATTGTTATCAAGTCTAACAATCGAGCTTTTGAGCTTCTATCATTTTAATCCGTTATCAATGAATTTAATAAGGTCTGATGGCTTTAATGGTTTTATTGCTTAATAGTTTTGTTAGAGAATTACTCATTTAAATTTTAATTAAATATTGTCGAGCGCCTGCTGAAGATCCTCCAGAATATCCTCAATATTTTCCAGGCCAACAGAGAAGCGGATCAATCCCGGACTAATTCCCGCAGCCACTAACTGACTGTCTGTCATTTGCCGATGAGTTGAACTGGCGGGGTGCAATACGAGCGTATGAACATCAGCAACGTGAACTACATTGGAAGCTAATTTTAAACTGTCCATGAATTTAATCGCGGTTTCGCGTGAACCTTTAATGATAAAAGAGATAACACCGCTTGTCCCTTTGGGAAGATACTTTTTACTCAATTCAAAGTATTTATCCCCTTCCAAAGCAGGATAATTCACGGTTTCAATCTTACCGGACCGGCTGAGGAATTCGGCGACTTTTTTCGCATTTTGGCAGTGTCTTTCCATCCGTACCGGCAGGGATTGAAGCCCAAGATTCAAGAGAAAGGCGGCATTGGCTGAAGGATATACGCCAAAATCTCTCATCAACTGTACTCTGGCTTTCGTGATATAGGCTGCTTTACCAAAGTTCTTCGTATAAACTACGCCGTGATAAGATTCATCAGGTTCCGTAAACTCGGGAAATTTGCCGTTTGTCCAGTCAAAATTACCGCTGTCGACGATGACTCCGCCGACTTGAACGGCATTTCCATCCATATATTTGGTTGTTGAATGGATGACAATATCTGCCCCAAAATCTATCGGCCGGCAAAGAATCGGAGTCGCAAACGTGTTATCTACAATCAGCGGCACCTGATTTTTATGAGCAAGCTTTGCAAATTTCTCAATATCGAAAATGGATAATGCCGGATTAGCCAGAGTCTCCCCAAAAACGGCTTTCGTATTGGGTCTAAATTCCTTTTGAATTTCTTCTTCCGGAGCATCCTGATCAACGAAAGTACACTCAATGCCGAAGCGTTTAAGAGTCACTGCAAAAAGATTAAAGGTTCCGCCGTAAATTTTGGAGGCACTGATAAAGTGATCTCCGGCTTTCATAATATTAAGTATGCTGATCAGAGAAGCGGCTTGGCCGGAGGTCGTACACAGCGCTCCGATGCCGCCCTCCAAGGCTGCAATTTTTTCTTCCACAGCACCAACGGTTGGGTTAGAAATACGGGAGTACATATGACCTTCTGCTGTCAGATCAAAAAGGGCCCCAACATGCTCTGTTGAGTCATACTTATAGGTTGTGCTTTGGTATATCGGCAAAGCCAGCGGTTCACCATTTTTAGGATGGTATCCTTCATGCAAACATTGGGTTTCAATTTTCATGACTACTCTCCTCCAGGTAACTTTTATATAACAATAACGTAAATTGATAATTGTTTCAACCATTTAAAATAAAGAAATTAAAATAAAGAAATGGACTAATAAGTAAAAACAAAAAGAAAAACCTCCCGTCTGGGAGGTTAATAAGTTATTTTATTCAATAGAATTTACTTCAAGATTACTTTAAAAATCCCTTTAGGATCGTGTCCTCAGCTTCCTTTTCAGATAATCCCAGGGACATAAGTTTTATAAGCTGCTCAGATTCAATCCGGCCAATGGCAGCTTCATGAACTAACTGAGCCTCACTGTGTTCAGCCGCGATACGCGGAGTTGAATAAACTTTGGCATCATGCATAATAATCGCATCACATTGAACATGTCCGCGGCTGGCGCTGCGTCCAATTAAATCAAAATAAAAATCCTGCTTTGAGTGATCCTGAGCAACAGAGCGTGAAATAATTTGAGCTGAAGATCCTTCTCCATTCAATTCAACAATAATCTTGGACTCGGCTGATTGTTCCTTATCTGTCAAAAGCCGCTCGGTAATAATGACTTTTGCATTTTGAGCCAGACGAACCTCGGTATCCCTTTTCGTACTGTCAACACCTTTAATTTGCACGAGTTCCAACTCTACGGTTGCTCCTTCTTCAACGTCTAAAATGGTTTTAGGATTTAAGACACGACCGCCTGTGCCTGCCCCTTCGCCGTAGTGTTTTTCAACATAACGCATCTTAGCACCCTTACGGACATTAAACGTGTGGATTCCATCATGCTGTGATTTAGAGCAGCCGTCATTATGAATGCCGCATCCAGCAACAACTACGACATCTGAATATGCTCCGATTTCAAAGGAATTGTAAACAAGGTCATTTAAACTTTCTTCAGTCAAAATGACAGGGATATGAACACTTTCCCCTTTGGTATAGGGTTTAACAATAATGTCAATGCCCGGTTTATCAGTTTTCGTCAGGATATTAATATTATCCGTTGTACGACGCTCAACGCCTTGTCCATTTTTACGAATATTAAAAGCACCCTGAGGAATTTCATGCATGTCGGCTACTTTTGCGAGCATCGTTTTATCGAGCAAATTGAGCATCGTTGGCCATTCCTTTCTCACAAGGATTGCTGCAGAGGCAATCTTCATTATTGAAAATCACGGAAAGCAATTTCTCTTTTTCCGCCTGTTGACTGATTGTTCCGTCCTTCAGGAGAATAATCTCATCGGCAAGCTCCAAAATACGTTCTTGGTGAGAAATAATAACGATGGCAGTATCGTATTTGGCGTGAATATGTTTAAATGTTTCGGCCAGCTTTTGGAAGCTCCAAAGATCAATACCCGCTTCAGGCTCGTCAAATACTGCAACTTTGAGATTTCGCGCCAGAACGGAAGCGATTTCAATCCGTTTCATTTCTCCGCCGGAAAGACTGGCATCTGCTTCGCGTTCAAGATAATCCTGAGCACAGAGGCCAACATTAAATAAAAGATCACTGATATTTACTTTTTCCGGATTAGAGGCGGCGGACATCTCAAGCAGTTCCTTAACGGTTAATCCTTTAAAACGGGGCGGATTTTGAAAAGCATAGCCTATTCCCAGCCGGGCTCTTTCGGAAATTCCTTTAAACGTTATATCTTCCCCATTAAGCAGAATCTTTCCTGAAGTTGGTGAATAAATGCCCATAAGAATTTTGGCTAACGATGATTTTCCCCCGCCATTAGGGCCGGTAATTACATATATCTTTTTGGGTTCAAGTTTGAGATTGATTCCTTTCAGTATCTCAGTATTTGTCTCGCCTTCAATCTCAAATGTAATATCTTGTATTTCAAGCATCGTCTTTCCCCCTTGATTTTTGACCTATACCCTGTCCTCGTATTATTTAGTATCAATCATCAGGCGCTTTGTGTCAACCTACTTCTATTTCTCGATAGCCCACGACCTGATTTCTTCCTTTTTCTTTGCCTATATATAGGGCTCTGTCGGCTTTATTAACGCTTATCTTAATATCATCCTCATGGTCATGTTCAGCTACGCCAAAGGTCATTCGAACCTTAAGCTCTTGTCCATTGTCCCATGGAATAACAACGGCTTCAATTTTCTTTCGAATATCCTCAGCAATGTTCAGAGCTTCCTCATAGTTTCTGCCCACAAGCATAATCAAAAATTCCTCACCGCCCCAA
The DNA here is from genome assembly GCF_049860565.1 of Desulfitobacterium nosdiversum. GTDB lineage: Bacteria > Bacillota > Desulfitobacteriia > Desulfitobacteriales > Desulfitobacteriaceae > Desulfitobacterium_A > Desulfitobacterium_A nosdiversum. The sequence continues at coordinate 2,594,556 of NZ_CP172056.1, read as the reverse complement.
CGGCAGACCACGTCATTCTCTTTTATGTTTTTCTTAATGATTCTCGAAACCTCAATCAATACTTTATCCCCTGCAGCATGCCCTAACGAATCATTAAACTGCTTAAAATGATCAATATCTCCGAGTAAAAAAGAAATGGGTGTTCTCGTTGACTCATTTATCGCAATTATATTTAGAAAGCTTTCATTTAATCCTCTACGATTGTACGTATTTGTCAAATAATCATAGCGCGCTGCGTTTTCCAGCAGATTCTGATAAGATTTAATTTCCATAAGAGAATTCCTAAGGAGCCCTTCAGTCCGTTTTCGCTTTTCAACCTGAAGGAAAGTTGAGTAAAACAAAATGCAGATAAAGAGTATCGGCAAGGTAAAAAAGACGGATTTTAATACAATTGATGTGACAGGTACTATAAAAAACATTCTCCAAGGTGCTCTGTCAAAGTCGACAGAGTAGACGTAATATAAACCCATCCTTTGAGCCTTTCCCTTGCTCAGCCTTTTCATCTGATCGACATCAAGCTGTGAGAAGCTTAGCAGTACCTTTAACGGAGTGACTTGTGGTCCAACTTTTTTTATGTGACTCGTAGCGATTACAGTGTCAATATTGTCTACTAAGTAGCTTTCATACTCAGAGTCAATCAACTCACTCAAACGCACATTAGAGAAATTGAGAGAGACTACCCCCTTAAACGTATCCTTATCATAAACCGGACTGGATAAAGTTACAGCAAGCCCCTTTCCAATCGAATCCTTATATACTGGTGACCATGACGGTATACGAAGCGGATTATTTAGAGGCATTACATTTTTATAGAACCCTAAGTTTTTTAGATCCTCCGAAAATGCGAATTCGTTTGAGGGAACCCATGGATATATATTTACAAAATTATTCTTGCTGACATAAGATACCCATGCCAGATCCGGAAGCCTTTTATAAAAGTCATAGAAAAATTGGTTGTACTGAAAGGCGAGATTCATTTCCTCCCTGTTTATTCCGCTTTCAGGAATACTGCCTGCTCCAGATAAATTACCTACAGTCTCTTGATATTTTGTTCGTCCTGCGGCATCTAAATTATAGGTGTTCGTACTCGGGTTTGACTGCAAATACTTAAAAAGCTCGGAATCCTCTTTTTCGCCTTGTTGAAAATAAGTGTTTCCATACATGGTCATAAAGTTGATAAAATTGTCACTCAGTTCAATGTACTGATTGATTAAAGCTTCTTTTGACGCAGCTGTGCCTTCAAACTGATGAATTAAGGACGCATATTTACCATTATAGGAAATAATTAAAACTGTTATGATCAAAACGTACATTATCGTTTTTTTAATCAATAGCGAATTAACACTTCTCATTATTAATGCATCCTCAAAAAGTTAGTTTAGCCTTTTCTGCTCCAAAGACCATTTGATAACTAAAGCTCTATATGTTTTATAATCCAACCGCTATATTTCTCCAAACTTCATCAATTTTCCTCTAAATTCGATCATATCTTTTAAATAAAATCGAAGGCTATGACTTGAAAACAGCAAAGAGCCTACCCATTGGGTAAGCTCTTTATGGCATTATCATATTTAATTTAAATTAAATACTGATCTTAACCTCGGAAATAATTGACGCCGCCTTCAAAGATCGGCTGAACCTTGTTTCCTGGAATATTGACAGCAACTCCATTTCCCGTTCTTTCAGAGTGCCCCATCTTTCCAAGAATTCGGCCATCAGGACTGGTAATACCTTCAATTGCTTCGTAAGATCCATTCGGTGTATAAATCACTTCGTTGCTGGGGTTGCCGTTTAAGTCAACATATTGAGTCGCAACTTGTCCGTTAGCGATTAATCTTTGGATCGCTTCCGGTTTAGCAACAAATCGTCCCTCACCATGGGAAACAGCTACAGTATGAATATCACCCAAATGGACTCCGCTGAACCACGGCGATAGAGTGGAAACCACCTTGGTCTGAACCATACAGGAAACGTGACGCCCAATTTTATTGTACGTGAGGGTCGGTGAATCCTCCGTTAAATCGACGATTTCGCCGTAAGGAACGAGACCGAGTTTAATCAACGCCTGGAACCCATTGCAGATTCCGAGCATTAAACCGTCTCTTTGATTCAAAAGTTTCATCACTGCTTCTTTGATCCGGGGGTTTCTAAACATCGTCGCAATAAACTTACCGGAGCCGTCCGGTTCATCCCCTGCACTGAAACCGCCGGGAAGCATAACAATTTGAGACTGTTCAATCTTATGAACCATTTCCGAGACGGACTGTTCTACATCGGAAGCTGTTAAATTGCGGATAACTAGAGTTTCAGCAATCCCTCCGGCTTTTTCAAAAGCTTTGGCCGTATCATACTCACAGTTCGTTCCTGGGAATACCGGGATAAAAATGCGCGGCTTTGCTATTTTGCCCGACGGTCTCTTTGTATTGCGGCCATCATAGGAAATCGTTTGCGGCTCGGCGACTTTCCCCGTTTTCGTGGGGAAGATCTTTTCCAACGGCTTTTCCCATGCTTCAAAGGCCGTGTCAATTGCAATATCAACCCCGTTCACGCGAATAACCGGGGTTTCTTGGGTAGAACCAAGAACTTGATAATTAATTCCGTCGAACACATCCTTAAGATTGACACCTGCACCGATCTCAAGGACAATCGAACCATAATCGGCACGGAACAATGAATCAACCTTAACCGTACCGTTAAACGTCATACCAATCCGGTTGCCGAAAGTCATTTTACTGATTGCCGCCGCCAGTCCGCCCATTCGCACCGTGCAAGAGGAAAATACTTTGCCGGAACGGATCAGGGCATTAATTTTTTTATAATTTTGAATCAGCTGTTCAAAGTCAGGAATTTCATTTTCATCGCGGGAAGCGGAAACCAGAACGACCTGGCTGCTTGGCCGTTTGAATTCTTGGGAAACGACCTCATCTGTCTTCAACACATCAACCGCAAAAGCGACAAGCGTTGGGGGAACATGGCGGTCCATAAAAGTTCCCGACATGCTGTCCTTCCCTCCGATGGCCGGAATTCCAAGTTTCTTCTGGGCATAATAGGCCCCGAGCAGCGCACTGAAAGGTTTTCCCCATTTTTCAGGGTCCTTGCCCAGTTTTTCAAAGTACTCCTGCAAGGTCAAGCGTACTTTTTGATAGTCGCCGCCCAACGCAACAACTTTGGCTACCGCATCAACGACGGCATAAAGAGCTCCATGGAAGGGACTCCATTTTGCAAGCTGAGGATTGTAACCGTAGGACATGACTGTCGCCGTATCGGTTTCTCCGGAAAGGACGGGTATTTTCGCCGCCATTCCTTCAGCCGGCGTTGCTTGATATTTACCGCCAAATGGCATCAGGACAGTACTTGCTCCAATCGTTGAGTCAAAACGCTCGACCAAGCCTTTTTGACTGCAGACATTGAGATCTTGCAAGTTAGCGAGCCATGATTGACTTAAATTATCGAGATTATCGGGGAGCTTCTTAAAGTAATTTTCACCTGCTTTAGGAAGATTCACTTTTACGTCGGCATGTTGCTTAACGCCATTGGTATTCAAAAATTCGCGGCTGATATCAACAATGATTTGATCACGCCAAACCATTTTTAAGCGTGGATTTTCTTTTACTCTAGCCACAAGTGAAGCTTCCAGGTTTTCTTCCTGAGCATATTTAACAAATGCCTCAAAGTTTTCGGCAGATATAACAACAGCCATTCGTTCCTGGGATTCCGAAATCGCAAGCTCCGTTCCATCCAGCCCCTCATATTTTTTCGGGACCGCATCCAAATTAATTTCAAGCCCATCCGTTAATTCACCAATAGCCACAGAAACACCGCCTGCACCGAAATCGTTGCAGCGTTTTATCATCGTACTGACCGCTGAATTGCGGAACAGGCGCTGGATTTTTCGTTCTGTCGGCGGATTCCCTTTTTGAACTTCCGCACCGCAGGTCATCAGAGATTCTGTCGTGTGTTCCTTCGAGGATCCTGTAGCACCGCCGCAGCCATCACGGCCTGTTCTTCCGCCAACCAGGACGACGACATCATCCGGTTCAGGTGCTTTGCGCACAACGTTCGTACGGGGAGCAGCTGCGATCACAGCACCAATCTCCATCCGTTTCGCCACAAAATCCTCATCATAGACCTCGGTAACCTGACCTGTAGCCAGTCCAATTTGGTTGCCATAAGAACTGTAACCTGCCGCAGCACCTGTTGTAATCTTGCGCTGCGGTAGTTTGCCCGAAAGCGTATCTTCCATTTTAGCGCGCGGATCTGCACTTCCGGTTACGCGCATGGCCTGATAGACATAGGTACGTCCAGATAGCGGGTCGCGAATAGCCCCGCCAAGACAGGTTGCCGCTCCGCCGAAAGGTTCAATTTCTGTCGGATGATTATGGGTTTCGTTTTTAAACATGACAAGCCACTCTTCAACCTGTCCATCCACATTAACGGGTACAACAATGCTGCAGGCGTTAATCTCATCGGATTCATCGAGGTCTTGCAAAAAGCCCTTCTTCTTCAGTTCTTTGGCTCCCATGATTGCCATATCCATCAGGCAGACATCTTTATCCGGGAGCTTTGCACCGTAAACTTCTTCCCGAGTTGAAAGATATTCTTCATAAGCTGTATTAAGCGGTCCGGCAAAAGCGCCTTCCTCTATTGAGACCCGGTCAAGCTTTGTAAAGAAGGTCGTGTGGCGGCAGTGATCAGACCAGTAGGTGTCAATCACGCGGATCTCAGTAATCGTAGGATTTCGCTTCTCCGTTTCCCGGAAATAACGTTGGCAGAAAGCAAGGTCCTCTAAACTCATGGCCAGCCCTGCTCCCTTATAAAGCGCTGCTAACTCAGCCGGAGTTTTGTCAATAAAGCCTTCAAGGATTTCAACGTCCGGCGGAATATCCGCTTCAAACTCCAAGCTCTCCGGTTTTTCTAAAGAAGCTTCACGCGATTCTACAGGGTTGATGCAGTAGTTTTTAATATTTTCAAATTCCCCGTCGGTAATCAAGCCTGAAAGGACCATAACTTTTGCGGAAGCAATATTAGGGCGTTCTTTTTGAGTCAGAATCTGAACGCACTGTGCCGCAGAATCAGCCCGCTGGTCATATTGTCCGGGCAGATATTCCATCGCAAACGTACGATCTTCCGGTGAAATATCAGCATGCTCGTCATATACCCAATCCAACGGAGGCTCAGCAAAAATAATATTGCGCGACTCCCGATATTGAACCTCGGTTAATCCCGAGATATCATAACGGTTAATGATTCTTAAGCCAGTAAGCGCCTTGATTCCCAGATTCTCTCTTAGATCGTTCAAAAGGCCCTGAGCTTCAATATCAAATCCCGTTTTTTTTTCAACATAAATCCGTTTTACAGCTTGCGATCCCATATCTTCCTCCCACAGCAATTATTAAATCCGAACTTTCGGCCAGATTTTTCTTTTATCGTTCTGTTTTTATAATAATACCATGATATTTCGTCTTAGACTACCCTGTGAAACGAGTTTTAATCTTGTTTTTATCCGCGCGTGAAAAAACCTCCCGAACAGCTATGTATATACCATCAAAAAGGAAGCCCAAATAATTTCGGACTTCCTTTTTACCATAAATTGTTATACAGATACTCTTACTTCTAATTGAAAATTCTATTATATTTAGATTTACTGCACCTTGATCATTGCCGGTATGCTTACTGTTTCACCAACGCATTGAGCAGTTACGGAAATGGAATCACATTTTGTCAAGATTAAACCAGCCACAATCCAGTTTCCGCCGTTAGCAACAACTGTTGGTTGGGCTTTTCCATTAATACTAAGCACTACACTTGCACCTAAAGGGGCTGTTCCTGATACAGTTGTATTTGCTGCTGTTACTATTCCGGAAATTACGGGTACTGCAGTTTGATTTTGTGCTGGGATTTTATTGGGTGCTGGTACTACTATCATCGTTACTGGTTTACTCACTGATTTACCATCAGATTGTGCAGTTACGGAAATTAAATCATTTTGTGCTAAAGTTAGACCCGATACCATCCAATTGCCACCGTTATCTACAACTGCCGATTTGGCTGCTCCGTTCACATTAAGCACCACGTTTGCGCCTGAAGGGGCTCTGCCTGATACAGTTGTATCTCCATCTGTTACTATTCCAGAAATCACTGGTTCTGAAGTTTCAATGGACGCGGTGACTACTGTCGTTGTTGCTCCTGTACCCACTATTCTGCCACTTGCAGCTACAACAGCCGGCTGGGCTTGCCCGTTAATACTAAGGACTATACTTGCCCCGGAAGGAGCTCTCCCTGATACGGTTGTATCTGCCGCTGTTACTATTCTAGGAATTAAGGGTTCTGAAGTTTGAAGCGGCTTTGTAATGACTTTCATTTTTTTTGATGTATTCACAGTTTCACCAGCATACTGTGCTGTTACTGAAATCAAATCGCCTTTTGACAATTTTAAGTCCGGCACCGTCCATATTCCATCTTTTGCTACAACTGCTGGTTGGTCTTTTCCATTAACACTCAGCACTACACTTGCCCCGGAAGGGGCCCTCCCCGATACTGTTTTATCTTCTGCTGTTGCTATTCCGGTAATTACAGGTTCTATTGTTTCAAGTGGCGCAGCAGCTACTGTTATAGTTGTTGCTGTGCTCATTGTTTCGCCAACAGATTGAGCAGTTGCGGAAATCGAATCCCCTTGGGCCAAGATTAAACCCGACACCGTCCAGTTCCCACCCGTAGCGACAACTGCTGTCTGAGCTGCGCCGTTAACGCTAAACACTACACTTGAGCCGGAAGGAGCTTTTCCCGATACTGCTGTATCTGCTGCTGTTACAGCTCTGGAAATTACCGGTGATATTGTTTGACGAGGAGCTGCGGCAACGATCGCCGTAACTGATGTACTCATTGTTTCACCGGCATAATGAGCCGTCACGGAAATCAAATCACCTTCTGCTAGAGTTAAACCGGACACAGTCCAGTTTCCACCGGTATCAACAACTGCCTTTTGAACGATTCGTATAGACAACCAACGCATTCCAACAAGGATTACAATAAAACCTAAAGTTCCGAGGGTACTCCAAAGCGGCAATGAACAGAAAAGGGCTACACATGCAGCAATGCCCAGCCAGGAAATGATGGTCCAAGAAAAACGCCGTTCCTGGTTCAGCTTTAATGCCGCTAGGTTAGTTGCTATATACCAGATGAGCGTACAGGCACTGGCTACCGTCGTAAGCTGTCGCAACGGAACCAGATTTATAAGTACCAAACCTACTATAGTCAATAACACAATCATGAATTGAGGACTTTTAAATTTTTTATGTACACTGCCAAACCAGTGAGGCAATTCATGTTCTCGCCCCATAGCATGCCCCACCTTGGAGGTACTCATCAGATCACCCATTATATCGCTAAAAGTCAATATCCATACAGATAAAAGGATTATCCAGATACCCCGGCCTGCCGCAGTCTGAGCTCCAAGTAAAAGCGGCGTATCACTTCCCCCCATAGCATCAGCGCCAAGAACACCGAGGGTAGTACCAGCAATAATGAGGTAAATAACAGCGGTTATTAAAATTCCGCCGATAATGGCAAAGGGAATGGTCTTGCGTGGGTCCTTGATTTCATTCGCCATGATTGCGGTACGCTGAAAGCCATCCCACGACCAGAAAAAAATCGCTGCTCCACTCATAATACCTGTGATTCCAGAACTCAAAACCGGGGTCAGATTATCAATCTTTACATTTGGCACAGCAGAACCCACATATAATCCAAACAGGATCAAATTGATAAAAAATATGCCGATTAATACTTTTGAAGTGGGGGATATCCCAAAAAAATTCACAGCCGCAACAACGAGCAGAGCAATACTGGCTACAATTGGTACGGGCAATTCGGGAAATATTTGCGCAGAATAAGTTGCAAGCCCAAGTGAGGGGATGCCAAGGCCGACAATCCCTTTTATCAAATATGAAATCCCCGCAGCGAAACTGATGCTGGGATACCCAAAAAGGCGCATCCAGATGAACGCCCCACCTTCCTCCGGATAGTTGACTCCTACCTCCGCTGCACTGATCGCTGTCAACATAACGATGAATACACCAATAAGCATGGAAATCAAAATACCTGCACGGGCTTCTCCTGTTGCTTCGCCCAAGGTGGTATATATCCCCGTACCAACCATCATCGCCGAAGTAAGAAGTAATGCCGTTACTTTTCCCAAACTTCCTTTGCCGGAGCCTGATGACTGGGATTGAGTTGCAGGAGTTGACATATTATTTATCCTCTTTTTCAGAATTGTGTTTATTTATTATCATAATTTTCTTTTTATTAATAATCGTTATTATCTCTAAATCCGCGTGATCTAATACTTTTGCCCAAATAAAAGATTCCAAATTTAAGGTTTGTTTATTCCCTTCATAGTAAATTTTTAGTCACTGTTTAATAAGTAACGAATACGATAACTAAAGAAAATTTAATTATCGGAGAAAAGCTGCATGGTAACTTATAGAGTTCAAAATGGCGATACACTCTATACGATTGCGGGTCGTTTCGGGATTCATGTTGAAATGCTCGCAATGACCAATAATCTGTTTTGGCCTTATAAAATATTTGAAGGGCAGAAACTATTAGTTCCAATTACCCTATCAAATGAGAATTTAAATTTTAGAAATAACAGATCGGAACATAATTTAGCAACCATAAGAAAGATTTTCTCTCAGGAAGGTTCTACTTCAGGAGGAGTTTTTAAGTTTACTTTCCCACGTTTTGATCTAAGGATCAGAATAGGTGACCTTATAATAGAACCTGATCTGGCTCTCACTTCCTGGGCAGCCTTTAATCAATTAGGAAATCACAGCATGCTGATGGGGGATTTGGTTTTACTCGAAAACGAAGTTGCTCCTGTCATGTGTAGTCTATTAGAAAACGGAATTGAAGTAACCGCGCTTCATAATCATCTACTCTATGAATCACCTCGAATTATGTTTCTACATATTAAAGGAGAAAAAGCGCCGATTCAACTTGCTCAAAGTATAAGAAAAGCACTTTCTTTAACAACAACTCCCTTGAACGCAAAAACACAGTACCCGCCCTTTCAAATTAACTGGCAAGCTATGGAACATATTTTAGGATACAAAGGTTCTCATAAAGGTAATGTGCTGCAGTTATCCGTTCCAAGAACTTCAATAATTTCAGAGGGTGGTCATCCATTATCCCCAGCTATGGGAATATCACATGCTCTTAATTTTCAATCCGTTGGACAGAATGTAGCTACCACAGGTGATTTTGTCTTATTTGCACACGAAGTCAATCCCGTTGTAAGTATCTTAAAGAGGAATAATATTGCTGTTACTGCTATTCACAATCATATGTTAATAGAAGTCCCGCGACTATTCTTCATGCACTTCTGGGCCATAGACAAACCAGAACATTTAGCTCATACTTTCAGGTCAGTTCTTGATTTAGCAAAATAATTCTTATGTATTTGCCCAATTTGGACATGCCGGGCAATCTCGCATTAAGCAGTCAGGATACTGCAGATATTGAGGCTTTTCTTAAGACATTAAAGTAAAAATTCTATTAAAAGCTCCCACGTTAGGCGTGGGAGTCTTAATAGAATAAAAGTTTTGTAGGCAGTAGTTTAAATTTTGGTAGTTTTTTAAGCATTGAGTATTATTTTATGTATTCTCGCAGCCAATTTTCGATTTCTTCAGCAGGTTTCGGTTTACTGAAGTAATATCCTTGGACTTCTCCGCACCCTTTTTCACGCAGAAAGTTCAGATGTTCCTCAGTTTCAACCCCTTCAGCAACGGTCTTAAGATTTAAACTCTGCGTCAGGCTGATGATCGAATCAATAATTACTTCCGCTTCCGTATGTGTCCCTATTCTGCGCACAAAGGATTGGTCAATTTTAAGTTTATTGATTTTAAAGCGGGTTAAATAGGCAAAGGATGAATATCCTGTCCCAAAATCATCGATCGCAATTGAAACCCCAAGTGAGTGGAGTTCATCCAGTAATTCAATCGCTTTTTCAGGTTCACTCATGGCTGCGGTTTCAGTCAATTCCAGTTCTAAATACTCTGCGGGAAGATTCGCTTCTTCAAGCAATTGGCGAACGATTTGGGCGATATTCTTTTCTCTTAACTGTACTGCGGATAGATTCACCGCAATAGTCATCGGGGCGATCCCCTGATCCAACCAATTTTTCATCTGTTGGATGGCCGTAACCAATACCCATTCTCCAATCGGCAAAATCAAACCGCTCTCCTCTGCCAGGGGTATAAACTCCATCGGAGATACAAGGCCGAACTCCGGATGCTGCCAACGAATCAGAGCTTCTATGCCGACAACTTTACCCGTGGTTAAGGATATTTGAGGCTGGTAGAACAAACGCAATTGTTCCCGTTCTAAAGCCTTCCGCAGCGCATTTTCCATTTGTACCTGGCGCACAGACCGCAGCTGCATTTCGGGATTAAAAAAACGATATGAATTGCGGCTTCCCTGCTTGCAGTAATATACTGCAATATCAGCACACTTATAAAGGCTTTCAAAATCCAGTCCATTGCCGGGAAAAACAGCAATGCCGATCGACGGTGTAATAATTAACTCATGCCCTTCGATTTGAAAGGGTTGGGATTGTTCAAGAATCACTTTTTCAGCAGCATGGGCGGCCCCATCTTCATCAACGTTTGTGAGTAATATGATAAATTCATCTCCGCTGAGACGAAAAACAACTTCTTGATGCTTATATTGATTTTTAAAAATTGCTTTTAAACGTTTAGCCTGTTCTATAAGCATTAGATCCCCAATACGATGGCCTAATGTATCATTGATATTCTTAAAGTGATCGAGATCAAAAAACATCAGCGCAAGTGACTCTTCTTTTTCCTTCGCCTCAGTGATTGCTTCGTTGACACGTTCTTTAAGCAAAGACCGATTGGGTAAGTCTGTCAAGGCATCATAGTAAGCCAAATGCTGAATTTGTGCTTCCGCGACCCTTTGCTGGGTTACATCACGGATTGTTTCTATTCCAGCCATGACCTCGCCTTCTGTATCCCTTAAAACGGATGCAGTTGACCAAAGATAGGTATTATCAGGGGCTAAATGCTCAGTTATTGACTCACCGATGAGTACATCCTCTTGAGTAAGGCGGATTGAATTATAATGATTTGCTTTCTCTTGATTGTAATTAAAGGCAAGATCAATTAAGATCGGATGCCTTCGATGATAAAACGGAACGGAATACTCATAGTTTCCTTTACCAAGCATATCTTCTTTTTTGACACCCGTCATCATTTCAATAGCTTTATTCCAAGCAATGATCTTACCCTTATTATCGATAACAAAAGTTGCATCAGGAAGAAAGTCAATGATATCCATTAAGCGTTGCTGAGCATCAAGAAGATCTTTTTCGGCTTGCAGGCGCTGTGTAATATCGCTTAAAATTCCGATGTAGTTTGTGATTTCACCCTGGGCATCGACAATTTGACTGATCGAAAGCCCTTCTGCATATTCACTGCCGTCTTTACGAAGATTCCAGATTTCACCTTGCCAATATCCTGTGGCTTGGATCTCTTTCCACATGCTCTCATAAAACTTCTTATCCTGTCGTCCTGACGAAAGAAGATTAGGATTCTTACCCATCGCTTCCTCTTCACTATATCCCGTTAAATCCGTAAAAGCCTTGTTAACTGACAGAATGGTCGCCTTTATGTCGGTGATGATAATTCCTTCGTGACTGTGTTCAAACACCTTAGCATAAAGCCGAAGACGATCTTCGGCAATTATGCGTTTACGATTCATGTCAAACCGATCAAGAGCATATCTGATGTTTGCTGCCAGCTCACCTAGCAGATTGATCATCTTTAAATCAAAAATGTTAGGATCTGAATGGTAAACAGATAAAACGGCATAGGGCTGGCCCCCGCGCTGAATGGGAATTGCAGCACTTGCTCTCCATCCGTATTGGCGTGCTTTTTCCTGCCAAGGTTGAGTAGTTTCATCTTTCAAATAATCTTTACTGATTACCATGTGATTTTCACGAAAAGCAATCCCGCAAGGCCCTCGTCCTTCTGAGACATCACAGCTTGAAGAAATGAAAATATCTTTTAAATACTCTGTCGAGCTGCTGCCATAACTTGACAAGACAAAAAATCGGCCATCTTCAGATGGTCGCCCCATCCAACTCATTTCCATTTCACCATACTCTACGGCAATACGGCAGATTTGATCCAACAGCTGTCTTTCCGTAGAGCAGTGAACAATGGCTTTATTGGTCTCGGCTAAAACAACGTACAGTCGATTAAGGTAATGGATGTGTCTTTCATATTCATTTAAATATTTAATAATATTTCTATGGTTGGACTCATATATCGGTTCTTTCATATATGAATCTCCTTTATAAGCAGTACTCTTACCCCTGTAAGTTTTTTCGATCTATTATGACAATTTAGAATAACACTTTTATTCTATTTTTGAAGAAGTTTTTCCTTCTTTATAATAAAAATAAATATATCTAAATCTAAAACTTACTCCAAAAAATATACATGTTACTCCACCAATTGACAGAGAACCGGAAAAACAAATGACCTCTTCACCTAGTGTGAAGAGGTCATTTGACCCAGTATATAATCCCGCAAAGCTCCTCCGAACAAAACCGTTGAGTAATGACCAAGATTCACCTACTTAATTCGTTCTGATACTGTTCTAACGGACACCTTTCTAAAGATTTGCAATTCCCTCGGTAAGGCAACAGAGTGGGTGTTGAAGAACTGGAACGAAACAATTTAGGAATTTGGATAGACGTTTTTGGAGAGAAGTTGTTGACTAAGGAACATTAAGGATAAGGTAATCTCAGGACAAAAATCTGATACAATCAATGAAACTACTAAACAACTGAACTACTGGCACTACCGAAACACTAGGATGCGAAATAACCATGACAACCTTTGATAAACGAAAAACTACATGAGACGAGCATTAAGTGTCATCCGAAGGAGGAGCTTTGCGGGAAATCCAGCAATAGGTACAACAAAAGCCATCCCTAAGGGGTGGCTGTAATCCGTCCGGCAACCTTCATCATATCCTTCCAACTATGCCGCGGATTGTTTCCAGCCCTCGTCGGTAGTCGATAAACCAGATTTGAATGAATGCTTCTCGATAACGTATAACTTTTTCTGATTTAATAATAAATCTATTTTTCAAGATTGTCAAGAGTTTTGTGCTATTTCCACAACCTATTCATGAGTGTTTTTATTTCTTCCTTGCGGTGCTTTGTTTCCTCCATGTCTATTCGGTAAACCCCATCTTCTTCATAAACTGCATCCCCCTCGCAAACTCCTGGGGGAAGCATCCTGCGCTGAATTGTTATGATTTGACGCTCTTCTGTCTCGATGACTGCCAGATCTCCTTCAAAACGATCAATAATACCCTTCACGGATTTCACCTCCCCTTGATGCTTATATTCTTTCCATCGGATTCTGCTGTTATTGTTCCTGACTGATCTGTACGGAAAATTGTTGCACCAGCTTTCTGGAGCTTTGCAATCGTGCTTGCTGAGGGGTGACCATAGGGATTATCCTTGCCTGCAGAAATAACCGCATATTTAGGATGAACTAAAGATAAGAAGCGCGCTGATGTCGATGTTCGAGAGCCATGGTGGCCAACCTTCAAAATATCGGCTTTAAGGTCAAAACCTGCATTGATCATCTCTTCTTCGGATTCTGTTTGCGCGTCTCCCATAAAAAGAAAACTTGTTTCAATGTAGGTAAGTTTTAAAACTGCACTATAATTGTTGACTTCCTCATAGTTTGATGAGTTAGGAGCAAGAATTTCTGCTTTGACCTCTGGGCCTAGATCCAAATTCAGACCGGCCTTTGCTTCCGTAATTCGAAGTCCTTTTCGGCTGATAGAAGTAATTAAACTCCGAAAAGATTGAGTTGTTGACGTCTCCTTCGGCATTACAACCTGACCAATATCAAAGGCATTCGTTATCACATCAGCTCCTCCTATGTGATCTGAGTGAGGGTGAGTCCAGATTGTTACATCTAAACGTTTTATTCCTTGGCTCTTAAGGTAAGAAACGACTTTGTTTCCCTGATCATTTTCCCCTGCGTCAATAAGAATCGTCTTGCCATTGGGCAGCTGGATTAAACTCGAATCTCCCTGCCCGACGTCAATATACGATACACGGAGCTTTCCTTCTGAAGTTGCTTGTGATCTGCTTTCTTGTGAGAAATCAGCTGCTGCTTTTAAAGCGGATGATGAGTCTATATTTGAAATACAACCCGTCAGGAATAATACGGAACTCAAGCTTATTACAAAAGCCGCTAATATATAGACCATCTTTCCCTTATGTCTTTTCCAAGGTGAATTCATGTCAACCTCCATGTCTTGCCGCTAAATAGTCCTTATCGGCTATCCGTATCACTATATTCGAGGGCAGCTTCCAATTTTCCTACTTCCTTTATCACTATCAGCATTCATTAAACCGTTTTCAATAAATGGTTCATTAAAAACTAAAGGTTTAGAAGACCCAATCGGGTTTCTAAACCTCTGCTTAAAAACAATTGAATAAAATAATGTTGTTTTTTTATGGCTGAATTACTTTCTCGATAAAAATTTGAACAAGCTCAGGATCGAACTGTGTTCCTGAATTTTTTCGCAGTTCTTCTATAGCTTCTTCTTTCGATATTGCTTCGCGATAGCTTCGCTCATTTGTCATTGCATCATAACTGTCAGCAATGGCAATAATCCGTGCAAACAAGGGGATTTGTTCAGCCCTTATGCCCTTGGGATATCCATGACCATCCCAACGCTCATGGTGAGCTAATACATCCTCTGCCATCTTTGCCATATCGTTTACAGTACGAAGAATTCGATAGCCAATCTCCGAATGACGTTTGACCTCCCCCCATCCTGCATTATCCAAAGGGGTTGGACTTGTCAAAATACTGCCGTCGATCGCAATTTTCCCAATATCATGCAACAGGCCTACTGTTTTAAGCTCTACAATCTCGTTCTCGGGTAAACCTAAAGCCTCTCCCATACGCACACATAAATCAGATACCTGTTTCGAATGAATGTCCTCTGCTTTATTATTTTCATTCAAAGTCCGTGCGATCGCCGTAACTGTTCTGCCGCGCATGCTTGGACTTTCAAACAGCTTCATGGTATACATATGATCTTCGGCTTTTTTTAAAACTTCCTCAATATTTTGGACACAACTATACTTTGTTTCATAGCCAAAGGATATGGAAATTTCAATCGAACCTATTTTTTCTTCAGTTGCACAAGAATGGATCCTTTTTACAATTTTCTCCGCTTCATTTCTATCCGTATTCGGAAGAAGAATAATAAATTCATCTCCGCCAAGACGTGCGATAATATCATCTCCGCGGCATGCCTTTCGCATAACTTCGGCGACCTTTTTCAAAAGTTCATCTCCAAAAGAATGGCCGAAGGAGTCATTGACAAGTTTTAAGCCATTGACATCCGCCATTACGAGAGTCAAAGGATAATTGCGCTCTACATCTAAGCGTTTAAGTTCCTCCTCATAATAGCGCCGGTTATAAAGACCCGTCAGCTGGTCGTGATAACTTAAGTAAAGAATTTTATCCTGTGCATCTTTCCGCGTTGTAACATCTTGAATCGTTCCAATCATGCGCAGGGGCTCATTATTGCTGTCGAGCTCAATTTCTCCGAGTCCGTGTATCCACCGTTCCTCGCCGTTGGAAAAACGCCGAATGGGGTATTCATAATCAAAAAGCTTTCTTTGCGCGTAAATTTCCTGAAAGTGGGCTTCAACGCGTTCGCACCAATCCGGGTGAACAAGAGCATACCAGCCTTCAATTGAATGAGGATAAGTTTTATCGATTCCAATTATCCGATGCAATTCTTCCGAACACGTTAATAACCCTGTTTTATAATTCATGATGAAGCTGCCGATTTGTGATACGCGCTCGGACTCACGCAATAAATAGGCACTGTCTTTTAGTGCCTTTTCCGCTTTAGTGAGTTCAGAAATATTCAGCATGAAACAAGAAATGCTCTTAACCTTACCCGTATTGGCTAATGTAGGCGACCAAAAGCCCTGCCAATACAAAGAGCTTTCATCATCCGCTTTATACTCATCAATGAGAACAAAGCTTTCACCCGCTAAAACGCGATCACAATTTGCCTTAATAGTCGTTTGAAACGCATGATTGCCTAAAGCCGTGAGAATACTCATCCCGCATCGAATTTCAGTTCCGAATATTTCCTTTATGCTTTCTTTATGTTTTTTATTAAAACTGAGGTAGCAATAATCGTGATCTAAAGAAAAGTTGCTTACCTCAGGCGAGTCAGCAAAAATCGCCCGGAATAGAGTGTATTGTTGTTCCAATTGGGTATTGATTTTATCAATCTGCTGCGAACGAAGCCTAAGCTTTTGCTTAAGTGCTCTGTTTCTATAAAAAACTCCAAAAAGGAAAATCACTCCGCCGATTACTGAGATCAAAATAACATATAGGGAAGAGGGAAAGGCAAAAAGGGTAAATAGTCCAACGCTCAAAGATGTTGCAAGAGTTTTCATTGGGCACCCTCCTTACTACTGCTAATTCCTATAGTAATTCCTCTAATTCTCAAGTTACCTCCAGTACATTTTAATAATTGATTAAATGATTTCGCCATTATTTTCATAATTCCTGCAATTATTAGTGTATTTCGATTATATAGAAGTATTTCCGTCTTTTAGGATTAAATAATTAAAGAAGGCCTAGAAATGTCTGTACACCTCTAAACCTTCTTTGATTCTTCAAGTTAAAGCCAAGAAATAGAATTTAATTGTTGCTTTTTCTGCGCTTATGTCTAAGGAGTACGAAGATTATAGTAACACTTGCCAGGAGAATTCCTATCCCTAGGGCACTTCCCTTTGCTGCTGTACTCGCTGAAATACAAAAGGACTGAAATCCTCCTGGGCCTTGATAACCTGCACCAAGCACGAGAGATTGCAAACCGGGGACAAAATTAAGTTGATAAATGATATGCCCTGCAATAACCAACGGTGTTAAAGCAAAAACGAGTTTAGTCCTTAAGGAAGCGGCTTTCGTTTTGAAAGGTCTTGCAAACCACCATCCCAAGGCTCCGCCTAATACCGCAAAAGAGAAATAGGCAATTGAAAACGAAATATGCAGCTGGGACAAAAGACCGGATGGCTGCAGAGGTTCAAAATAGTTAATAGGAAATAATATTCCAAGGAGTACTCCCATAAACACAGCATATCCTTGATTGACACGGGTTAAATTCCATACTTCACGGGCGGGTACACGTAAATTAACCTGTACTGATCCGTGAGGACAATTCTGGACACAGTTAAAGCACAATTTACAATCCAGATTATTATCAAGGTAAGGTAAATGTTGAGACATCGGACAGCCTTTGACTTCTCCTTTACCAACATAACATTCAAAAGTTGTACATTTGTTTAAACAA
Source organism: Desulfitobacterium nosdiversum (assembly GCF_049860565.1). GTDB lineage: Bacteria > Bacillota > Desulfitobacteriia > Desulfitobacteriales > Desulfitobacteriaceae > Desulfitobacterium_A > Desulfitobacterium_A nosdiversum. Next base: position 2,577,111 of record NZ_CP172056.1, on the reverse strand, counting down.
ACCGCCGGGTCAGAGCGGACCTCAAGGAGAGACCCTATCGAAGCAGTTCCTATAAAACCGCCGAGCGGGCAAAAATGCCGGCACCAGGCATGACGCGGGTACAAGACACTAACAACAATAGCTGCCAATTGCATAACCAGCAGTAATAAGCCTGTAAAGAGTGGATTAGTATGCATCTGGGTAACGATTTCAATCCAAAAAATTGCCAGAAATAGGACGGTGACAATTAAGTAATCGTATTTGACGATAAAATCAGGAACGGGTCGATGAGGGTGAAATTTATTTTGCACAAAATCCATAATGGTTGAAAAGGGACAAACTGCACACCAGATTCTTCCTAAAGACGGCGAAATAAGCGTAATAACAGGCCACCATAGTCCCCAAACCAGAGCAAATGCCTTAAGCATTCCAGGCAAATGTGAGGCAAAAATTAATCCTCCAATCAGAAAGAGAAATAATACTGCCGCAATTTGGCGAATCACTCGCAGAAAGTTCCCGTTTTTTAGAATCTGCTCAATGAAACTCCAGCGGAGCAGGTTGACTTTTTGTCCGACTTTTTCTGAGGTGGGCCCAAAAAAGATTTGTTCCAACCCAATCGTATCTTGTGAAGCCAAAAAAAAGGAACGCTCCAAAACTTGAATCAATTCAGTTACATTTCCCTGACGGTAGTGATGCGAAAGCAAGAGTTGAGTCGCTTCCGCCGTAACAACCGGTGTTTTGCGGTGGTTCTTCTGCGCTAATTTTTCAAGAATCCCCTGCACTAAAATAGGAATGTCTCTTTTCCGTTCACGGAGGGGGGTAATATAATGCAAATGGGTAAAACATTTGTGCAGCTCAGGAAGGAGTCCTTCCTCCCTAACACGGGGTTCTATTTGAATACTTCCTATAACAAAACACGGATAAGGCTGTGCTTTTATTGTTCGAGCTAATTCAATCTGAGTTGCAGGAGAAATACGATCAATTTCCTGAATAAATAAAGTTCCGCCGGCTGCAATTTCAAAGAGCTTTGCATAAGGAAGCTGAGAAGAAGACGATTCCTCGGAATTATTAATTTCAATCTTATCTGTCTTCAAACTGCCCCATTGATGATCAAACCGAAGACCGTCCACAAGTACAAAAGGTGCGATTTCACCAAAAAGGTTTTTATGAAGATACCAGGCTATCATTTGCCGCCCTGTTCCCCGTTCGCCTTTAATCAGTAAATGACCGGGGTGATGTTGAATTTCTTCATATTTTCGTTCCACTTCTTTGGTTGTTTTAACGCTTCCCCAGATTCCATAAAACTTGTCTTGGTATTGGGTAAGCTTGATTGCAGAACGAAGAACCTCGCGATATTTGGTTTCCGAAAGCAATTGGTTTGCTTCATCGAGTGTTTCGCTGAGCTGTCCTATGATCGACAAATATATGAGCGGCCTTTCCAAAAGGATTCGTGCAAAATCTGCAGCCGTAATACTTAAGACCCGACACTTTTCCATGCAGAGCAAGGTTTCTTGAAACGGCTTGCCCATGAGCACTGAAAGTTCACCAAATACTGAACCCGAGCCAACGGTTTTTACTGAGGCCGGAGAACGCTCACCATTTTTATTCTGTACTTCAACCAAACCTTCACACAAAACATAAAACGAGGCTGGCTTTTGGCCTTGCTCAAGTATTAATTCTCCTTTGGGGTAGGTTTCCCACTGAAAGTCCACTGCAATTTCTTCAATTTCCCGGGGAGTTAAATCAGCGAAGAAGGGGACCTTGGCGAGGTAATATGCTTTTTCCGTATTCATAAAAATCACCTTCTTCTTATTTTGGCAGCGAAAAACATACCATAAGTTTCAGCTTTTCAAATAACTATGAATTTAAAGAGAACCTTATACGTACATTTCCAGATATAATATTATTATTCGAATTTTCAGTTATTCAAGTAAGGTTTCTATTCGACATTACAAAAGAAGTCCCTTTATTTTTTTTGCCAATTTAGCCATATTAACCGTAAGTATACATAATTCATAACAATTCATAACAAAAGCGGCCCAGGTAAAAAACTTTTAGGCCGCTCACCATATTTAATGTTGAATTTTTTATTTATTCTCCGAGATTAGATCATTTATGAACTACTGATTGCATCAACCGCTTTTCGTCCTGAATTGACTGCACGGGTAAGCTCTTTTTGGTGTTTTAAACAATAGATGCGGTAGTTAAACTTGTCAGGATACCTTAAACAATACCTCGCTGTCCGCTCAGATACGGGCTTTTGACACACTTTACAGCGTATATCACCATATACAGGCCTTTGACGGAGCCTTTGTTTGCGCTCATGCGCCGCATATTCGTTGCGAATATTTATATCTAAAATATTGATTTGCTTAATTTCATCATAGAGCGATACTATTTCTTTTTCACTCAAAACTTCCGCCTGTTCGGCTCGTTTATAAAGGACAGCTATTATATCCGTATCATAAAAGACGGAACCGGAAATAACTTTAAGTTCTCCTCGGCGGCTAAACGTAACATAAGAGTATATAGGCCAATTCTCATCCAGTTCAACCTGCTTTTTTAAGGCTTCAAGATGGGCCTGATTTTCGAAAAGCGGATTGCTGAAACTTTTTACACGCCAAGTAATCGCTTGATGCCACTTTTCATCCTCTTCCTCGCCCACAATAAGTCCCGCTAAATTTTCAACTTCAAATATAAAGATTCCATAAGGAGATAGAACAAGATGATCGATCTGTTCAAGCCCCCGCTCTGTTTTGAATAAAATATTGCTGATGACTTTAAAGGCTGAAGGAAGCTGAGCCAACTGGACTTCAATTTTATATTCGCCCAATTCCCCTTTGCGTTGTGATTTACAGCGTGGAGATTCTCTAAGCCTTGACCGGTCTGAGGCATAATAATCGGTCCGATATTTCCTGGAAGCTGTCACCGTTGGATTTAATTCAGGAGACACGTTTGGATGTAAAGTTTCCGAATGACTTAAGCCTAATCTTTTCTTTTCTGCTAATATATAAAATCCGCTCACTACGGCAAGAGATACGATTAATAAAACAGCAAAAATCATAAAAATGCTTCCTTTGCTACCTTGCTCCATTATTAACTCATGCCTTAACTTCATTCTCAGTATACACTATTTCTTTAAATTCAGCTTTGCCAGCGCATCAGCGAAGGCTGTATTGATCGGAATATCCTTTTTCTGATTTTGCATATACTTTTGGACTTCTTTTTTATTGACTTTACCCGTTCCTTCCTGCTCTCTTCGTTGGGCAAATGCAGACAGTCTTTCACGATAGCCGCAGGTGCATGTGAAAATCCGCTGCTCGCCTTCCCCGCGAAGTTCCATCTTTTTATGACATTGAGGGCAGCGCGCATTGGAGTGAACGGAAATACCGTGACGATAGCCGCATTCACGATCCTGACAAACGAGCATTTCTCCGTGCTTTCCTTTAACCTGCAAAAGGTATTTTCCGCAATTCGGACATTTTGTTCGTGTGAGATTATCGTGATTAAATGTTTGGCTGCTTGCGATAACTTCTGAAACCAGGTGTCCGGCGTAACCTGTAATCCCGTGAATAAAATTCTGCCGTTTTTCCCGTCCTTTGCTGATTTCACTCAGTTCCAGCTCCCATTTTGCTGTGAGTTCAGGAGATTTAAGTTCTGAAGGCACAAGATCAATCAGTTGAACCCCTTTTGAAGTTGGAACAATTTCCTTCCCCCTTCTTTCCATATAGAACGAATTAAAAAGCTTCTCAATGATATCCGCACGTGTGGCCGGGGTTCCTAATCCGGGACCTTCCATCGCTGAAAGCAGTGCGGCTTCAGTATAACGCTTTGGCGGCTTAGTTTGACCGGTAATCGATTTAACGGAAAGAATATTTATTTTATCCTTAACCTTAAGGTCGGGAAGCGATTGCTCTTTATCGTTGTATTCGTATTCGTATTCTTTTTCGTGCTCGTCTTCTTCGACCTCCGTATCCCTTCCGTCATAGGCGCTGCGCCACCCTTTATGTTTCACGATTTTCCCTTTGGCAGTAAAAATCTCTCCCTGAATATCGACTTTAACTGTGGTTTGTTCATATTCAAAGGCTGGGGAAAGAACGGCCAGAAAGCGGCGTACGATTAAGTCATAGATTCTGTATTCATCCTGGCTTAGTTTGGCTAAGTTGACATACTCTTCAGTAGGGATAATCGCATGATGGTCGCTAACCTTCGCATTATCCACCAGTCTTTTCGTCGGCATTATTTTAGTATGTAAAATAGTGCGTGCTAATTTGGCATAGGGTCCAATCTCAACCGCTTTCAAACGTTCCGGGAGCGTAGGAACAATGTCCTCCGTAAGATACCGCGAATCGGTCCGTGGATAAGTTACAATTTTATAGTGTTCATACAGCTGCTGCATGATAGAAGACGTTTTTTTCGCAGAATACCCATATTTACGATTGGCATCTCTTTGAAGCTCCGTTAGATCGTAAGCAAGCGGAGGAAGCTCTTTTTTTCCTTCTTTTTTGATATCAGTGATTAAGCCGGATTGCCCCCTGAGCTTGACCAGCAGTGATTCAGCTTTATGCGCATCAAAAAGGCGCGTTTGCCCGTTATTTTTATCCTGCCAGTGCAGAAAAAATCCTTGGGCAAAAGCTTGAATTGTCCAATACTCCTTGGGTGCAAACCGTTTAATCTCGTTTTCCCTTTCGACAACTAAGGCTAATGTAGGCGTCTGGACTCTGCCTGCAGAAAGCTGAGCATTATATTTACACGTCAGTGCCCGGGTCACGTTGATTCCGACATACCAATCCGCGTGAGCTCGGCATTCCGCCGCAGCATACAAGTTTTCATAATTCTGACCCGGTTTTAGATTCTTAAAGCCTTCCTTTATTGCTTTATCGGTTTGAGAAGATATCCATAAACGTTTAATCGGTTTGTGCCAGCCCGCTTTTTGCAAGATCCATCTTGCGACGAGCTCCCCTTCCCGCCCTGCATCTGTTGCAATAACCAGCTCATCTATATCCGTTTGCCTAAGGAGCTGCTTCACGGCACTATACTGTTTTGAGGTTTCTTTGATCACGACGAGCTCCATCTTCGCGGGAAGCATCGGAAGATCCTCTATCCGCCACGATTTATACCGGTCCCCATAGGCTTCCGGATCGGCTAAAGTCACTAAATGTCCTAAGGCCCATGTCACAATATATTGAGAACCTATAAAGCAGCCGTTTCCTTTTTGGTTGCAGCCTAAAACACGAGCAATTTCACGACCCACTGAGGGTTTTTCGGCAAGGACTAAAATTTTCTTCATCATTTGTTCTCTACTTTCTATCGAGTAACGTTGAGTGAAGCTTTTTTATCCTCATAAGTTTACTTAAACATATTTCAAGTTTCAACTCAAGGTATCTTTCTATTTTTATGGATGCTTTTTTTTAGAAAGCTGTATAATCTTGCGCTCTCGGTAAAAAATACAATGAAACTACTTTTCGGGAGGTAAGATTATGAAAGTTCGTGATTTAATGACTCAAAATGTACAATGGGCAGATCAAGATCAATCGATTGAAGAAGTTGCCCGCATTCTCGCTTCTTCTGATATTGGTTCAGTTCCCGTATGTCAAGGGGAGCAATTGCTGGGTATCATAACCGACCGCGATATTATCGTTCGTGCTGTTGCTCAGGGAAAAGATCCCAAAACAACAAAATGCAGTGAAATCATGTCTAAAAAGATAAAAACGGTTACCGCAGATACCGATGTTCATCAAGCCTCTGATTTGATGGCCGAAAACCAAATTCGCAGATTACCTGTCGTTGAAAACAATCGGCTCGTCGGATTTCTTGCCATCGGAGATATCGCTGTCGAATCCATCCATATCAATGAAGCCGGCGAAGCACTCAGTGACATTTCCGAAGGGGTTCATCATTAAGTCTAAAGGAATTCTTATTTAAGCTTTGCAATGTCTTAACGGAGCAAGAGCGCATCCTCAATTATCGATGCATATCTTGCTCCGTTTTATAATACGTCATAATAATTTCACATTATCCAGTCCATGCGTTCGTATTTTATCCCTGCCCAAACACAATATGAGGTATAATGTTTTTATATTTGCGAGTAATTCTCAATCTTAAAATCCCTAAAAACAGATAAGGTGGGCGACATGTTTAACTTTAAAAAGAACAATGTTAATACTCTATTTTATAAAGCTTTTTTCGCCGTAATTTTCTCTGCCTTGATTTATGGAGGAAACGTTGTCGCAGGACGATTAATTGCAGACAGCATTCCACCGATTACCCTATCGGCACTTCGGGCCATTTTAGCCTTAGTCATTCTTCTTCCCATCGCTTGGCCGGCCCTCAAAAACGCACCAAAACCCAACAAAAAGGAACTGCTGTTCCTCTTTCTAATTAGCATTTTAGGTGTCTCACTTCCTTATACCGCTTTGATTCTAGGACTTGCGGAAGCCTCTGGGACGAATGCCTCGGTCATCTTTGCAACCCTTCCCGCCGCGACGAATGCCCTGCTCTTCTTAATCTATAAAATTAAGCCTTCAAAGTTTCAAGTTTGGGGAATCATAACGTCCTTCATCGGCCTGCTCATCGTTTTTACACATGGGGATCTCCTTCATCTTTTATCGTTCAAGCTGGGAAAAGGAGAAGCTTTTTTATTTATCAATGTTCTTTCCGTCAGTATCTTTAATATTGCCGGACAAAACATCATGAAAAAGTTTTCTCCTATCGTTACAAGCATCTATACCATTGGCTTTGCGGTTTTGACGCTAAGTCCCGTGGGCCTATGGCAAAGTAATTCGGTTGCTTGGCATCTTTCCTGGTCGGGATGGCTTATCGTCATCTATATGGGGTGCTTGGCCGCAGGGATAGCCTATTTTCTTAATCTATACGGCATTCAAAAGCTCGGCAGCGGTCGGGCTACGATCATCGGCTATATGCAGCATGTTTTCAGTATCACCTTAAGCGTGCTTATCCTCAAGGAAGTACTCACCATATATCACTTTTGGGGATTCCTCTTGGTTATTTCCGGAGTTATTCTGTCTCTGATCAGTTCTCCCGTTGAATCTCCACGACTCACTTCTAAAAGCTCGAAGCAAACGATCTAATCATTCAAAAACTTGGCAACCTTTTTTCTGAATTCGCCTTAAATAATAGTTCTCTAGCAATTCTAAAGGCTATAGTTCAATTGAACTATAGCCTTTAGAATTTTGATCTTTCAGTGATATACTTCTTATCTCTTATTTTTTAGGCGTCCGCATTTGGGTGATTTTGGGAAACTTTTTACTTTAGATTTAGGATTAGGCTTAGCCATAACCTTTGAGGCTGTATTCTTCTCTTTTCGAGGAGGACGCGAATCCACGATTTTTCCTTGGAACATTTTTTTAAGTCCAATTGAAATATTAAAGGTTCTTTCAACCTTATGAACAAATTGGAGTTCCCTTTCGTTAACTAAAGAAATTGCTACGCCGCTATGACCTGCCCGACCGGTTCTTCCCACACGATGGAGGTAAAGCTGGGGATCCTCGGGAAAATCCAGATTAAAGATATGGGTAACATTCTCGATATCGAGCCCACGTGCAGCTAGATCAGAAGCAACCAGTAAATGGATTTTGCCCGTTCTAAAATTCTCCATTGCCTTACGTCGATCCGTTTTCCGGGAGCTTCCATGAATGGCTTCAGCCTCTAAACCGTGGAACTTGAGTTTTTCAAGCGTTCGCTCGATTTCCTCGCTTTTACTAATAAAGACTAAGGCGCGCGGAGGATTAAGAATACGGACCAATTTACGCAGGGCTTCGAATTTATCACGCTGGTCACATGTAAAATAATAATGAATGATTGTCGATGCAACAGCCGCTTTTTCTGTAACTCGAATAACTTCCGGATCTTTTAAATCAACTGAAGCCCGTTTCAAAGCGTTTGGATTCAACGTAGCCGAAAATAAAAGCAGTTGGCGGTCTTTTAGCGTTGTTTTGATCACCGCTTTCACCGACGAACTATTTTTCTCATCAAGCAGGCGATCCGCTTCATCCAGCACTATTGTTTTCAAGGTCTGTGAGGAAATCTTTCTCTTTTGAATCAGCTCTAAAATTCGTCCTGCCGACCCCACAAGAATATGCGGCTTTTCCTTTAATTTTTCAATTTGCCGTATGATATTGACATTACCAATGAGGACAGCCGAGGTGATCTTCCCCTCTGAATTTTGAGATATACGTTCGATTTGACGATGAACTTGCAGTGCGAGTTCGTGCGTTGGGGTCAGAATAAGGACTTGGTTTTCCCTCTTCTGTGAGTCAATTTTCTCCAAGATGGGAAGAAGATAGGCTAAGGTCTTACCCGAACCCGTTTCGGATTGTCCTACAACATCTTGATGATTTAGTATCAATGGGATTGTTTTTGTTTGAATCTCAGTGGGTTCAACTATACCTTCAGCTTTAAGCGCTTTTATTAATGCTGACGAAATTCCTAATTGTTCAAAAGTCATTTCCAATTCATTTTCATCCTATCTTTTTTCGTTTGTTTTAACCTGAAGGGCAAGGCCTAGCTGTCACTTGACTGCTTTTCGGCAAGTTGCGCCATCCGGGCGCAAATAGCCGCGCTTCGCTCCTGCTCCGCTTGCCGCTGTCATGTGACAGCCAGGCCTAATTTTGCGTCTTTTAATGCATGTGATATATTTAACGCAACTTAGTATAAACTATTATCCTTGCTTTGCTTATTATAGCTTAAATCTTTCGTTAAAGCGAAAAAACGGCTAAAGATTGCTTAAGTATAGCATTCTTTAGCCGTAAATACATTCCATTAAATCAATTTTACTTAGTCCATCACCTGTCCGCTGGTTAAGCGATTTCTAAGTTCACCGATCATCGCGGGAACGTTAATTTGCATTCCGCAGCGTTCAACACAACGTCCGCAGCGCAAGCAGGTATAGATCATTGGCGAAGTCTTTTCAAGTCCGCCGGCAACAAACACATCCCAGATTGTGCCGATCCCGCCAAGATACGTTTCTCCAAATGTTCCGGCTGTCACTTGAAACACGGGGCATTCATACATGCACCCTCCGCAGCGCAGACAGTGCAGAGCTTGTTTAAAGTCATCTTCCTCGGCCATTGCACTTCGGCCATTATCAACAAAGATTACATAGAACTCTTTAGGTCCATGCGCTCCGTACGTTGTTACTTTTTCAATATCTCCTGTTTTACTTGGACCTGTGACAATGCTTACATAAGCAGGTACAGGATATTGAGCATAACGCCAGGTTACTTCCGCAACTTTCATCGCATCTTGGAAAGTCGGGACGACCTTTTCGATTCCGACAAAAACGATATGGGCTTGAGCGGCGGAGGTGGATAACCGCACATTCCCCTCATTTTCAATGATAACAAAGGCTCCCGTATCGGCAGCCACGACATTGGCTCCGCTGATACCCACATCGGCATTGAAATATTTTTCGCGCATAAATTCACGGACAGCCTCAACTTCTTTGGCGATATCCGGTTCAATTTCGCGCTCAAAGAATCGACTGAAGACTTCTGCGACTTTTTCACGCGGAACGTGAATCGCCGGCGAAAGAATATGCATCGGACGTTCTTTTTTGAGCTGGAGAATAAATTCGCCTAAGTCGGTTTCCCAAACTTCATTGCCCTCATTCTCCAAATATTCGCGAAGATGAAGCTCTTCTCCAAGCATGCTTTTTCCTTTGACAATGATCTTTCCTTTGCCGATGATTTCACTGGCAATCATCAGGGCCGTATCCTTATCTTTAGCATAGAAAGCTTTACCATGGTTTCTTTCAACAGATTCCATAGCTTGGTTAAGAAGTTCCTCGCGATGTTCAATGGCATTGCGTTTAATTTCGCGAACTTCGGCTGCTAAATCCGGAGTGTGCGGATAACGTTCCATGGTGCTGGCTGTTGTTTCGCGGTAAGCCTTTACCGCGCGGGAAATTGCCGTACGAATATTATTATCCTCACTTGCACGATCTAATTCTTTCGAATAATCGGTGAAATTCTTTTGCAGGTCGACGGTTTCATTTTTATTGGCTTTTTGAAAAACACTCATCCTGCGATCCCCCTATACAAAAATTCAATCAAGTCAACGACTTGATCTTTATCCTTTTTCTCAAGAGCGCCTTCCAGCGCAGCTAAACAATACGGACAGGAGGTAAGCATGAGTTCTGCGCCTGTTTCCTGAAGTTCGTCTACACGCCGCCCGGCGATCGTATGGGAAAGGTCCGGATAAAGGAGTTTACTGGGTCCACCGCAGCAACTTGTCCATTCTTTATTGCGTGCAGCCTCGCGGAAATGAACCCCTGATGATGTCAAAATATCACGTATTTCCTGTGAAATATGAAGTTCACGGGCCAAACGGCAGGAATCATGGATAACAACAGTTGGCGCATTAGGAATTGTTTTCAATTTGCTCCTTTGTTCCCAAACCAGCTCGACAAAAGTTTTTACTTCAATATCCATCGGAATTCCTAACTTAGGATAAACAAATTTAAGAACCTCAGCCGCATGAGGAGAAAGACAAATAATCGTCTTCGCTCCCGTTTTATCAATGACCTGCTTAACCCGATGAGCATAATCTTTAAGATCTTCCCAATATCCTAATTCATAGAGAAGCGCTCCGCTATAAAGTTCTTCATCATGGGAGTAACAAAAATCATAGCCTAATGACTGAAGAAGCTTCGCTGCCTTTGTACAAACAGATTGAAAACGTTCCTTATCCTTCGATAAAACAGAGGCATAAATTTTCTCGGCACTGATACCCGCTTTATCAAGGATATTACGTACGCCGATCATCATGGAAAAGCCTTTACTTCCCTGATCAACAACCGTCATCGTTTTAACTAAGGAATCAATGAACGGCAGAAGCTGATATTCTCCTCCGGTATAAAAAAGCATTTCCCCCGTCTTCGGCAAGTTAAGATCTTTTGCCCAAACCGCTACTTCAGTTCCCTTTAACGCAAGCGGGTTACCATGTTTAAGAATATTGCCGCGTATAATTTCCAATACTGCTGGAAGCTTTCTTTCGACATGCTCAAGCTCTTCTGCGGGTCGTATCGCCATTAAATTTACACCGCCTTCTTTACTGTTTTAAATATAAAAAAAATTATAAAAGCACATACTTATACATTACCTAAAAAATGCAGGTTTCGTAAACTGCATTTATCCATGTATTATGTATTATTCTTTCATCAGTCTGCTCATCATTTCTTGAGCCGCTTCACGGATGGCCTCAAGCTTATACCTTTTATTTTTTTGAGTAACCCCAATAAGATCAAATTTTTCAGCACGTACATGCAAAAGGAAACGCTCCATTGATGTGAGGCATGTCGTCAGTCCATTACCGCTGCCACCGGCCGCGGCTACAGAAAGTACCGGCTTTTCCTCAAAAGCAGTCCGATCTTTTTTCTTGGCTTCATTGCGGCGAACGCGGTCTACAAATGCTTTGCTGGATTCACTCATCTCGCCCCAATAAACGGGAGTAACCAAAACAAACGCATCGTAATCAGCTAATGATGCATGCAAGTCTTGAAAATCATCCCTGACCTGGCAGATATGCTTTGTACCACACGTTCCCCAGCCATTTCCACAGGCGTGGCAATTTCCAATGTTAAGTTTATTTAAGTTGACGATAGTGGCTTCTGCTCCCGCTTTTTCCGCGCCTGCTTTGGCCGCCATTCCGCATGCCGCAGTTAATCCGTTGGTATTAGGGCTGCCCGTTAAAATCAATACATTCACACTCGTCATTCCTTTACTCATTTACTTTTTTGTCTACTTATTAAAACCCTGCGGATGATTTTTATGCCAATTCCAGGCCGTTTGAAGAATTTGTTCCAAGCGATTCCACTGAGGAACCCACCCCAGTTCCTCCTGTGCTAATTGTGAGGATGCAATGAGAACCGCAGGATCCCCCGCCCTTCGTTCACCGAGCCTCGCCGGGATTAGGTGACCGGTGACCCTGCGCGCAGCTTCTATGACTTCTGAAACCGAAAAGCCTTGTCCATTCCCGAGATTATAAATTCCGCTTTTCTGCGTTTTCCTTAGTTGATTAAGTGCCAGATAATGGGCTTGAGCTAAGTCTAAAACGTGGACATAGTCACGGACACATGTCCCGTCAGGGGTCGGATAATCTTGTCCAAAGATTGTTATCGATTCGCGCTGTCCTAAGGCAACTTGGAGAATAAGGGGAATAAGATGGGTTTCGGGATGATGATCCTCTCCAATTCTCCCATTTGGGTCAGCACCGGCTGCATTAAAATAACGCAAAGCGACAAAATGAATTCCATAAGCTTGATCACACCAATGAAGCATCTTCTCAATCGCCAGTTTTGTTTCACCATAGGGATTCGTCGGTAAAGTCGGATCCGATTCTTGAATCGGATTGTTGCGCGGCTCGCCATAGGTTGCCGCAGTCGATGAAAATACAATCTTATTAACCCCATGCTCCTTCATCTTAGTGACTAAATTTAACGTAGAAGCAATATTGTTTTGATAGTATTTAAGAGGATCTGAAACACTTTCACCGACGAGAGAATCGGCGGCGAAATGAATCACAGCTTCAATATCATGCTCAGCAAATATCCGATCCAAGAGATTAGAATCGCGAAGATCTCCTTGATAAAAGTTGGGAGCCAATACTGCCTCCGCATGCCCTTTTTGTAAATTATCAAGAATTATGACGTCTTCTCCTCTTTCTATGAACTCAGCAACTGTATGACTGCCGATATATCCTGCTCCTCCAGTCACTAAAATAGCCATAATTATCCCCCCAGTAACAGCAAGTTATAGAAAAGTCCTTTTCATATCTTATCATGTCCAAGGAATACAGTCCATGTTCGTTTCTTCAATGGTTTTTCGTGACAAATCTTTCAATAATGCGTTAAAATATCTTAAAGCATTTTAGTCTCAGCTGAATTTTCATTATCTTTAGACTTCAATGTATTTCAGACGTTTACATTAATACACAAATTGCTAAATTTTATCATCTTGACAATTACTGGCTGACAACTTATATTCTATATAAAGTTGTCAATAGGTTTTTAATTTAAAAATTTGGATGACGATAAATATAGAAAATATGGAGGCAGAAGATGGATTATCTAGATCAACAAGAATTTGAGTCAAAAATGCTTAATGATTTAAGCCATATTACTTTAAAAAAGGGTCCTATTGACCCCGAGTATTACAGCAGATATGAAGTCAAACGGGGACTTCGTGATTTAGATGGAAGGGGTGTGCTCGTAGGCTTAACGGAAATCGGAGAAGTCCATTCCTACATTCTTGATGAAGGTGAAATTATTCCCGTCCCGGGACGATTAATTTATCGCGGCTATGATATCACCGACCTTGCTAAAGGTTTTATGGAGGATGGTCGTTTTGGTTTTGAAGAAACCGTTTATTTGCTCCTTTTCGGTGAGCTGCCGGATCAAAAGGCCCTTAAAAATTTTGAACAGCTCCTCATACTCAATCAAAAGCTCCCTGAAAATTTTGCCCGTGACATTATTTTAAATGCTCCGAGCAAGGATATCATGAACGGATTGGCACGAAGTGTTTTAGCTTTGTACACCTTTGATGATAATGCGGATGATATTTCAATCAAAAATGTCTTAAAACAGTGCATTAAATTGATTGCCTCCTTCCCATCCTTAGCTGTATACAGTTATCAAGCCCTTACTCATTACCACGGCAAACAAAGCCTAATTCTTCACAGCCCGCAGCCCGACTTAGGCTTAGCCGAAAACATTCTTTACATGCTAAGACCTAATCGTCAATATACAGAACTTGAGGCGAAACTCCTTGATCTCGCCCTTGTCCTTCATGCGGAACATGGCGGGGGAAATAATTCTTCCTTTGTCACCCATGTCGTCACCTCAACAGGTACCGATACCTATTCAACGATGGCTGCCGCCTTAGGTTCGCTTAAAGGGCCAAGACACGGCGGGGCAAATCACAAGGTAATTCAAATGTTTGAAAATATAAAAGAAAACGTTAAAGACTGGGAAGATGATGAAGAAGTCAAAAATTACCTTTCCAGGATACTTTCACGGGATGCTTTTGACCATTCCGGTCTTATTTACGGTATTGGTCACGCTGTCTATTCTATCTCAGATCCTCGAGCTGTTATTCTTAAGAAATATGCGGCAAAACTTGCCCACGAAAAAGGCTTAACAAACGAGTTTAATCTTTATGATAAGGTTGAAAAACTTGCTCCTCATCTTATCGCAGAATCTACTAAAATGTACAAGGTCGTAAGCGCGAATGTCGATTACTATTCCGGTTTTGTTTATTGCATGCTCAATCTTCCTATTGAAATGTTTACTCCTATTTTTGCCCTTGCCAGAATCGCGGGCTGGAGTGCTCACCGTATCGAGGAAATCGTTAATGCGGGAAAAATTATCAGACCCGCCTATAAGAGTGTTGCTCCCCGGCAAACGTATGTCCCCATTAATAAAAGAGGTTAATTTAAAAAAGAACGAGGCTATGGATATTACCTTAGCCTCGTTCTTTTTTATAAAAATATGTTTTCTAGGTTAATTATGAAAACTACTTACCTATCATAATTGAGCTTGCTTTAATCACTGCGGTCGCATCATCCCCGACATTTAAACCCATCGCATGCACCGAACCGGAAGTAATGCTTGCAACAATATCCGTGCCGTTAACGTCAAGTATAACTTCAGTTGATACAGGTCCCTCCTTAATTTCCTTAACTTTTCCTTTTAATTGATTTCGCGCTGATAATTGCATAAAGGCTACCTCCATACTTATTATTTTTTACCTAGGACTCTATTATTTGCTAAGTCTGTATATATTATAGCATTAATTTCCTTTTTCCAAAAGCTTAGCACAACCCATCTGGCTGAGCACCATTTTATGGTATGCCCCTTCATTTTTCATAAGCTCACTATGGGTTCCACTCTCTATTATTTCACCATTGCCTAAAACCATAATTTTATCCGCATCGCGAATGGTCGATAGTCGATGAGCAATTAAAAAACTGGTACGATTTTTCATGAGTGAAAGAAGAGCATGTTGAATTTCTTTTTCAGTCTTCGTATCAACACTGCTTGTTGCTTCATCGAGAATTAATAGCGGGGCATCACACAGTATCGCTCTTGCGATCGCCAGGAGCTGTTTTTGGCCTTGACTGAGATTATCGGTACTTCCCGTTACAATCGTCTCATAGCCTTTTGGCAAACGACAGATAAATTCATCGGCATGCGCATATTTTGCAGCTTCCTTGACTTCCAGATCTGTTGCATTGGGTCTTGCATAACAGATATTATCCATAATTGTCCCTGTAAAAAGATGCGTATCCTGTAAAACGACTGAAAAGCATTCTCTCAAACTCTCGCGGGAGATTTCCGTAATATCCGTATTATCTATCCGTATCTTTCCCTGATCCGCTTCGTAAAAGCGGGTTAGGAGATTTACTATCGTTGTTTTCCCTGCTCCGGTCTCACCGACTAAAGCTACGACTTCACCGGGATTCACTATGAAATTTATATTTTTGAGTACCGGCTGACCTTCTTCGTAGGAGAAAAATACATTACAAAACTCCACTTTCCCTTGAGGGTTAACCAGCGTCTTGGCCCCGCTTTGGTCGGAAATTTCCTCTTCTTCATCCATAATTTCAAAAATACGCTCTGCTCCAGCCAGCGCTGATTGAATATTATTAAACATGATTGCGATACTGTTTAACGGCCGGACAAACTGTTTTGAATAGGTAAGAAAGCTTACCACTATACCTACAGTTACCCCTCCCTTGAGAGCGAATACTCCTCCAATACTTGCGATCAAAGTAAAGCTGATATTGTTGATGACGTTCATCAAAGGCATCAAGAAGCCAGACCAGATCTGAGCCCTTGTCGAATAGTCACACAGCTCCCGATTAAGATTCTTAAAATCAGATAGAACATTGTTTTGATGATTAAACGCTTTGACCATTGTTAAACCCGTAATGTTTTCTTCAATCATACCGTTTAAAGCACCTAACTTTTGTGCTTGGATTAAAAAATAGGTTCTGCTGCGGCCGGCAATGGTTTTCGTTACTAACAAAAATAACGGAACGGCAATCATTGCGACAAGTGTTAAAGCAGGACTCAAAATAACCATCATCACGAAAGAGCCTAAAATCGTAAAAATGCTGGAAATTAACTGCGTGGTCGTTTGCGCAATCGTGCTGCTGATATTATCCACATCATTCGTAATCCTGCTCATGGTATCGCCATGAGAACGTGTGTCATAGAAATTCAAGGGAATTCTATGCAGCTTGGCAAAAAACTCCGCTCGCAAATAGGTAACCAGTTTCTGCGTGAGTTTTGTCATCAAAACCCCAGTAATGGTATCAAGAAACCAACTTGCAAGATAACTTATCATCAAAAGAATTAAGATTAATGTTAAGAGCGAGGTGTCTACCCTGCTTGTTTTAATATTAAACGTATTAATAGCGTTACCCAATAATAAGGGAGTAAAAAGAGAAATAATAGAGGAGGACAAGGTTAAAACAAGCGTAAACCCAATCGTGGTCTTCCACCTCAAAAAGATATTCAGCAGACGCCGAAATGTTCTTCTCCCATTCTTAGGCTTTGCTTTTGGTGCAAAACGAACGCCTCCTCCGCCGCCTCGTCTCCCCAGTCTCGGCATATTTTTGTAGTCCATATTCCGTCGATTTTCAGCCATAGAGATCACCCCCGATTTGCGAGTCATAGATCTCTTGGTAGGTTTTGCAGGATTGAAGCAGTTCTTGATGGGTCCCTTCTCCAACCTTTTCACCATTTTCGAGAACAAGTATTTTATCGGCAAGCATTGCCGTTCCGATTCTTTGGGTAATCAAGATTACCGTTTGTCTATCCCCCAGTCCTTTTAAGCCTTGCCTTACCTTAGCTTCTGTTACCGCATCGAGGGCACTGGTACAGTCATCCAGAATTAATAGCGGCGACTTTTTTAATAAGGCTCGGGCAATGGAAATCCGTTGTTTTTGACCGCCCGAAAGATTAACTCCTCCCTGACCCAAAATACTCTCATATTGATCCGGGAGCTTCTGAATAAATTCCTCTGCTTGAGCAATACGAGCCGCTCTGATAATCTCACCTGCTGCGGCGCTTGTATTTCCCCAAGCTATATTCTCTCGTATGGTTCCTGTAAACAGCATGCTTTTTTGAGGTGCAAAAGCAATATTCTCTCTTAACGTATAAACATCGATCGCTCGAATATCTCTTCTATTTAAAGTGATCGAACCTTTTTGAAGATCATAAAACCGAAGACAAAGCCAGGCAAGCGTTGATTTTCCTGATCCAGTGGGCCCGATAACGGCTAACGTTTTCCCTTTCCCGATTTTAAAGGTTACATTCTTAAGCGCTGGTATTCCGCTTCCCCGTGGATAAGCAAACGTTACATTCCTAAACTCAAGTTCACCGGAAGTAAATTCGAGCGTTTTGGCTGAGCCCTTAAAGTCCTCTTCACTGTCTAATACTTCATTGATTCTTTCCACAGATGCTTTCGTCCTTACAAAAACATTGAAAACATTAGTGATCATAATCAGTGAAAATAAAATCTGTGTCATATACTGAATGAATGCCGCTACTTTTCCTACTTCAATCTCGCCCAGACCAAACAGAATGCTTCCGATATATAGAATTACTGCAATGCCAATATTGACCGTCAGCGACATGAGAGGAGAAAAATAGGCAATTACCAACTGAGAAGACACGCTTTTTTGGGCTAAATCGTTAATGGCACCTTCAAATTTGGCTTTCTCATCCTTAAAACGTCCAAAGGCTTTAACCAGCCTTATTCCCATAAGGTACTCCTGGACAACCCCATTTACTTTGTCCAGAGCATACTGTACCTTTGCAAAACGGACATAGCTCATTTCCATACTCAAAATAATGAAAATCGAAATTAGGATTACATCAATAAAAAGAATAATGCTCAGCTTAAAGCTTAGCATAACTGCCAAAATGATACTGCCGATAAAGGTAATGGGCGCCTTGAAAAAAATACGCATTAATCCATTGACAAATTGAACCACTTGAGATGTATCATTTGTCATTCGAGTGATCAAAGAACCGCTTTCAATTCTATCAGCACTGACTTCAGAGAATCTTATAATTTTAGCAAAAACTTCATTCCTAAGATCAGCTCCAAAACTTTGCGATACTTTGCTTGCCAGGATACTCCGTGTTATCGCAAACCCTGCACCCAAAACAGTAATCATCATCATCAGGAAGCCCAGTCTGATCACCGTTCCCATCTGACTTCTTTTTACACCCTCATCAATGATCCGTGCCATTACAGCCGGCTGCAGGAGGTCACAGAGTGCTTCAAAAACAACACATGAGACAGCCGCAGTAAACGGGAATTTGTATTTAGTAAAGTAACGTCTGTAAATACTCATTTCGTCAATCCTATTCCCTTAAACGTTAAGTTTTCAATACATTTTATTATATCGAAAACGGCTTTAATTTTCTATTAATGAACTCTTGTACAGCTTCCCGGACAAAAACAATTTGAAGATAAAGTTCTTCCTTAATATACTTTATTTGTCAAAAATACTTTCTATATTTTAATGATCTTTTAATCTTGCTTCCTTAAAATTATTTTTGTTTCTAGAAATGAAATAAGAAATGAAAATATAAATAAGGAGTGTAAAATCCATGAAACTCAAAAAGCCATTGCCCTTGATCATTTCCGGTGTCCTAACCGTTGTGCTCATCGGGGGAGGTGTTTGGTTATACCGGGCAAACCATTCGGCAACCCCTTCTTCAAATTACATTACAAATTTAGTTCGCGAGGGAAACATCAAGGAAACCGTTAATGCGACGGGAACCGTTAACGCGACTTCTCTCTATCAGCTATCAGCTAACGGCGGAAAGGTTACTGAGGTTGATGTCAAGGTTGGAGACCAGGTCAAAGCCGGACAGGTCTTAGCCAAATTGGACCCTACACAGGCACAACAGCAAGTCAGTCAGGCACAGGCCAATTTAACGCAGGCACAGCTTAAATTAACTCAGCTGCAGGGGCCGCCCTCACAAGTCAATCTAATCAGTGCTGAAAATTCGGTAGCAAAGGCTGAAGCAAATGCTGCCGGCGCAGAAAACAGTTTATCTGTTCTGCAAAGCTATAAGAATAGTTCTGTCTTAGCAGCTGCTATTGCCAAAATTCAATCAACCGCTTCACAAGGGAGTACTTCGCAATTAAATACTTTACAGGATTATGAAGCCAACCCTGCCAATTTGGATACGGCAATTGCGCAAGCAACAAACACTTACAACGGTACCGAAAATGACTTAAAACTGGCTAAAGCCCAATTGGCTCAAGTCAATGCCGGTGCAAACAGTTCGGATCTTCAGCTCGCTGAGAATCAAGTGTCTCAAGCCAAGCTTTCTCTGACTCAGGCCAATACAACCTTAGCCAATACGACTCTGACTGCGCCCGCCGACGGCATCATTACAGCTGTCAATACCCAAGCTGCAGGGACATCAGCAAGCTCCGGCAGCCAAAATTCGGGGAGTTCTGACGTAAGCAATAACAGTTCCTTAATTACTCTCATGGGAAATACCGATACGATGCAAGTCGTTGTCCCCGTAAATCAGGTGGATATCGCTAAAATCAAGACCGGCTTATCAGTTGATCTGACACTGGACGCCTACCCCAATCAAAATTTTTCCGGTACTGTAACCCAAGTCAATCCGACAGGAGATACACAAAACGGGGTCACCACTTTTGGAGTTACAATCTCTGCGCCGAATTCCAACAATCTCATGAAACCGGGCATGAGTGCCAATGTTTCTATCATTATTGAGCAAAAAGGCAACGTTCTGACAGTACCCAGCTCGGCCGTTCATACGAATGGTTCGGAAAAAACGGTCTCCCTTGCCCCTTCTTC
Source organism: Desulfitobacterium nosdiversum (assembly GCF_049860565.1). Taxonomy (GTDB): domain Bacteria; phylum Bacillota; class Desulfitobacteriia; order Desulfitobacteriales; family Desulfitobacteriaceae; genus Desulfitobacterium_A; species Desulfitobacterium_A nosdiversum. Next base: position 2,557,254 of record NZ_CP172056.1, on the reverse strand, counting down.
CAATTCAGGCACCCCCATTGTCCAAACTGTTCAAATTGGTTTAGATGACGGCAAAAATGCTGAAGTCATTCAAGGCCTGAAAGCAGGTGACCGCGTCATCGTCGGCATTAAAACACAGCAAACGGCTAAAACTCAATCGACCTCTCTAATGGGCGGAAACCTTGGGGGCAATAATGCAGCACGAGGAAGCTTCGGAGGGTTTGGCAGTGCCGCAGGCGGCAACGGCAGCGGCAACGAAAGCAGAAGCAACAGATCCGGGAACTAGGAAGAAGGTGTTAAGCATATGATTACCCTTAACAATATTGTTAAAATTTATAAAACAGGAGATATCGAGTTAAAAGCCCTTGCAGGTGTGAACTTATCCATCGCCAAAGGTGAATTCGTTTCCATTATGGGCCCTTCGGGGTCTGGAAAATCGACAATGATGAATATACTCGGGTGTTTAGATACTGCGACTTTCGGTGAGTATTTTTTAGATGGCGTTAATATCAATGACACTTCGGAAGATGAGTTGGCCGATATACGCAATCGCAAAATTGGGTTTATCTTTCAAAGCTTTAATCTTCTTCCGCGAACAACCGCTTTGGAAAACGTTGAGCTTCCAATGCTGTATAAAGGGATCAATCTGCGCAAACGGCGGGAAAAGGCATTAAAGGCACTTGAAGCCGTAGGGCTTTCGGAGCGTATTGATCATAAACCGAATGAGCTATCCGGAGGACAGCAGCAGCGTGTTGCGATTGCACGCTCACTTGTCAATAATCCAGTCATATTGATGGCCGATGAACCGACGGGAAATTTGGACAGTAAATCCACTCTTGAAATAATGGCTATTTTTCAACAATTAAATGCCATCGGAATTACCATTATACTTGTTACTCACGAGCCCGATGTCGCCAAGTACAGTCAACGCATTATCCACTTTAAAGACGGTGTGATCGACGAGGATGAAATTGTTCAGCATCGCAGTCTAGCTGAAAGCGAGCTATTAGACCTCAATCTGTTTAAAAACGAGGAGGCGGTGAGCTGATGAATGTTCTGGAAAATATCCGTTTAGCCCTCCGCAGTCTTAAATCAAACAAATTGCGTTCAGCACTGACGATGCTGGGCATCATCATTGGCGTCGGTGCGGTAATCACGATGGTGGCTATCGGGCAAGGAGCCAAGGCATCAGTCACGAACCAAATCCAAGGGTTAGGCTCAAACCTTCTTATCATAACCCCGGGGCAATCCAATGTCGGCGGCGTAAAAGGCGGCGCCGGAAGCCTTACCAATATGACCACCGACGATGTCAACGCAATTAAAAGCGAGGCTGATGCAGTCCAAAATGTTGCTCCCACAACCAATAAACAGGTTCAGGTGGTTTTAGGCGGTCAAAACACGAGCACCCAGCTGGTGGGGACAACTCCCGCCTATTCTGAGGTTAGAAACCAACCTGTTTCTGTCGGTCGCTATTTTACGGATCAAGATCTTCAAAACAATGCCGAAGTCGCCGTCATCGGGACCTCGGTCGTGCAGAATCTTACCGGCAATGCCAATTCCGACCTTGTCGGTCAAACGATTAATATTGACCAAGTTCCCTTCGAAGTTATCGGTATCTTGGAAAGCAAAGGGTCCAGCGGCATGAATAACAATGATGATCAAATCCTGGTTCCTCTTACAAGTGCGCAAACACGTCTTATCGGTTCTCCCGCCATCCGTTCCATCTTCGTCGAGGCTAAAAGCTCAGACCTAATGGACACTGCGTCCTCTGAGATTGAACAAATCTTGAGAAATCAGCATAAGCTTTCCTATAATGCTCAAGATGACTTTACCGTGACAAGCCAAGCGGATATTTTGTCAACCGCCGCAAGCATTACGCAGACCTTAACCCTTTTGCTCAGTGGTGTAGCCGCAATTTCGCTGCTTGTCGGCGGAATCGGAATTATGAACATTATGTTGGTTTCAGTCACAGAACGGACACGGGAGATTGGGATCCGTAAGGCTATTGGAGCACGGCGTAAAACGATTATGTTTCAGTTTTTAGCTGAAGCCGTTGTTTTGAGCATCCTTGGCGGAATAATTGGAATTTTATTAGGAGCCGGAGGTTCTTCCGCCTTAAACCATTTCGCAGGCATGAGTACTCAGATTTCCTTATCTTCGGTCTTACTTGCGTTTGCCTTCTCGGCAGGAATTGGAATTGCTTTCGGTGTATTTCCTGCGCAAAAAGCCGCAAAACTTCGTCCCATTGATGCCCTTCGCTACGAGTAAGAATCAGTAAGTAATTTATTAAACGAAACGGGTATAATAACTGCAGGTTAAGGCCTGCAGTTTTTTATACTGTCAGAAAGTATAAACTTTGGTTTTATACTTTCTTCCAGCATAAGTGCAACCAGCGGCTTTGCCTTCGCTAAGGCTAACAAGTGCGAAGACAGTGTCTTCGGGCGAAGCCGGGTTTTCTTTATATCTACCCATATTTTTAAGCATTGTGACGATAAGTCGAGTTGAAGGGGCATTTTTAATGAAGCTTTTGGTAGTCGAAGATGATCATTCCCTCTTAGAGGTTATTTGTACAGTTTTAAAAGAAGAGGCTTATCAGGTCGACTCCGCTGATAATGGCACAGAGGGCCTGCTCCTTGCTCAAAGCAAGGTCTATGATGCTTTAATTTTAGATATTATGCTGCCGGAAATGGATGGCCTGAAATTGGTCAAGACGCTCCGCGGCCAATCGATTTCAACTCCGGTTTTATTTTTAACGGCGAAAGACAGTGTCGAGGATCGCGTTAGAGGACTTGATGTCGGCGCGGATGATTATCTTGTCAAGCCCTTCGCCATCACCGAATTGCTCGCCCGAGTCCGAGCGCTCCTTCGCAGAGGGCACGGGAGAAACGTAGAAAATATTGCTTATCTTGGGCTTTCCATTAATCCGTCGATCTATGATGGATTTGTCGATACCCATCCGCTTAACCTTTCACAAAAAGAGTATGAATTGCTTGAATTTCTTATCCGCAACAGTGAACAGATTTTATTCAGAGATCAGATTTTCAATCGTGTTTGGGGCTTTACTTCTGAATCAGGGATCAATGTTGTTGACGTCTACGTCCATTATCTTCGCAAAAAACTCGAACCTTACGGATATGCAGATGTTATCAAAACCGTCCGCGGCGTGGGCTATATGCTTAAAGGAGAATGACATGTTCCAGGAAATTCGCATCAGGCTGGCGGCCATAAATACGCTTATCCTTTTCATTCTTCTGGCTCTTTTAGGAAGCGTACTGTATACCTTTACCTACCACCAGCTTTATCGAAACATTGACCAGATGTTAATCGGGATCGCCAATCGTACACAGACAGAGCATTATATAAAATTACTGACAGAGAAAGGAGCAGGACGTGCTGTTGAACACAGGGTCATCTCCTTATTATGGGATAAAGACGGCAATTTACATGCTCAGATTCCGCAAGATGCCTTTTCCGCTGCTGATTTAGTGAATTTCAAAACCAATCCTTCCAATCAGCAGCCATATACTCTCCTGATCGCAGGGCATAACTATCGTACATTGTCCCGATCCATTCCTTTAGAGGAGGATTTGGCCAACCTCCAGCCGGATTTAAAGAACGTTCAAATGATTCAATATATAACCAATATCGATTTAGAGGCTAAACTGGTTCGTAATCTCATGATTCTTTTACTCGTTATGGGAATCGCCGGAGGGGGTATCTCTCTGCTTGCGGGATTCTTCTTAGCCAATCGCGCCCTGATTCCTATTAATGTTTCATGGAATAAGCAACAACAGTTCGTTGCCGATGCTTCGCATGAATTAAGAACCCCGCTTGCAATTCTCCAGAGCCAGCTTGAGCTTCTCCTGCGCCATCCGGAACAAACCATTGAAGAGGAAAGCATACGGATTCATACCGTCTTAACAGAAATAAAACGCCTTGGCAGATTAGTGGCCGATCTTTTATTTTTCGCTCGCTCAGAATCAAATCAACTGGAATTGGAACAAAGCCGGTTTTCTTTATATGACTTGATCAATACGACTACCGAACAATTCCGGCCTCTTGCAGAAATAAAAGGCGTTCGGCTGAACGTCTTCTGCGAATCAGATCTCACATTCTATGGGGATCAGGAACGAATTCATCAACTTCTTCTTATCATTTTAGATAATGCCTTGAAATTTACCTCTGAGAACGGTCTTATTGAACTCCGTTGTCAAAAGAGTAAAAAGGCCATCAAGCTTGAGCTTGAAGATACGGGAATCGGAATATCCGAACACGATTTGTCTCACATCTTCGACCGTTTTTTCCGAAGTGATAAAGCGCGATCACGTGTTCAAGGCGGTACGGGGCTGGGACTTGCCATTGCCAAACAGATCGTTGAAGCCCACCATGGACAAATATGGGCAGAAAGCATATTAAACCAAGGAACAACTATTCATTGTGTATTTTAAGGAAAAAAACAAGCAGCTTCATAGTTTCACATAAAACTTCTGTTAAAGCTTATTCTTTTAAGATTCCCCTTTTAATCGAGTCTTCAATTATAGCCTTAGCATAGGCATAAATCTCAGGTGCATTCTCCTTCGCAACATCATTTCGTTTAAAAACTTTTTCACTTGTTGCTTCAGGTCTTTTCCAGGTAAAACCTCCGGTATTGAAATTCAGCAGCAAAGGTTGAAAACGATCAAGGCTTGCCGCAAACTTTGCCTCAGGTGTCTTCATCTCTTCAAATTCACGCCACAGCTCCATCATTTCTTTCGCTTGGTCTGCAGGGAGAAAATTAAATAACCGATCAGCCGCTTTTTGCTCTCGTTCGTCTTTATCTTCATATCCTTTTTCGTCGTAGCAGTATGTATCACCCGCATCAATTTCTACAAGGTCATGAATCAGAACCATTTTTATAACCCGTAATACATCAAGATCCTTTTCCGCAGCATATTCAGATAAAAGCATAGCCATCACCGCTAGATGCCAGGAATGTTCAGCATCATTTTCATTACGCTTAGATCCGATGACGATATTTTGCCGAGTAATCTCCTTTAACTGATCGATGGCAACAATAAAATCAATCTGCTTTTGCATTCTCTCTGATATCAATATAAACATCTCCAATCAGATCTATTTTAGACCCATGCATTGATCTTTGATATGTAGAAAAGCTCTAGTCATCCAAGGTTCAAAGCTGTTTGGATCAATTGACTTAAGCTCTTGGCAAATGCTTCGTCATCATCACCTGTCCGCTTTTTCGGTCCTTTTGTTCTTCCTCCGCTGCGTCGGAACTTCGCCTTCAATTCGCGTTCCTCCAGTAGAAAATCGATCGTTTCCGGGTGATATGCTTGTCCTTTCGGTCCCATGGCATAGGCCCCTTTTCCTAAAACCATAGCCGCGAGTCCAAAATCCTGGGTAATGATGATATCCCCTGCTTTCGTAACATTCAGGATTTTTAAATCTGCTTCTTGTGAATTGTCACCTACAGTAATATGATGTTCTGAAAGAATATTGTGATCAAAGCTGGCAACCGTCCAGACTTCAATTTTATGCTGCAGTCCAAGTTTAAAACAAATTTGAAGGGCAGATTTAGGGCAGGCATCTGCATCGACGATGATCTTCATAGTATTTTCCTTTCCCAGCCACTCTTTACTCCAATGAACGAACCTTTTAAGCGTGGACAGACTCTTTTTTTATACTAACAGATATTTTTTCAGTTAACAAAAAGTTGACTATACCCGTAACGACTAATATCACAGATAAGATAAGAAACAAGGTCAGGCCGCCCCAGCGAACGAATATTGCCGCACCGAAAATAGGACCTAAACTTTTGGATATCCCCATATTCATGTTAAAAATTGAAAAATAGCGTGCACGCATTCCCGGAGGAGCAACTTGTGAAAGCAATTTATTTTGATTAGGGAAAGTTAATCCTTCTCCAATTGTGAAAATGATCTCAGCAACAACCAATAGAGAAACAGCCTTACTCCATGGGCCTAAGCCATAACCCACTGCAACCAGCGCGAAAAGAATATTTCCCACGAATAAAACATAAGGTGTATGAAGTCTTTCTGTCTTTTTAGCAATCCAAAGTGCAGAGAGGACAACAATAGAACCATTGAGCGACATAAGCGAGGTAAAAATAGATAGATAGTTATCAAAATTATCTCTTAAGTATAGAGGGAAATTTGATTCTACTTGAGCATACAAAATGTTAATCGGTAAAGAGAGCAGTGTAAATCCTAATAAAAATGGATGATCTCTTAATTTAAACGAAGTGACTTGAAAATCCTGTTTCTCTTTCCCCTTGTTTTCCCTGCTATTTTGGAATTTATTTCTCTGAATCAGTGATTCGAGCGTCTCTGGAACCAGCCAATACACAAGCGCTGCATATATAAGCAGACTTACAGATGAAGCTAAAAATGCCAGGCTCTGATTCACTTTAACGAGGAGTAACCCTAACATGGGTCCAACAGCAGCACCTAAATTAAGTGCTGTATGCATTAATGCAAATACTTCTGAATATTGATGGTCCGGAACAATATCAGCAATTTGAGCGTTTGCAGCTGGATAATAGAGCGAAGAGGCCATTCCATTAACAATTGAAACCAATGCAAATTGTAATGGAGTCACGGCAAATATGTAGCCTGCCATAGAGAGCGCTTGAAAAAATAAACTAAAGATCATTAAAGGCCTGCGCCCATATTTATCTGCTAAACTACCGCCAAAGAAATTTGTGATCACTCCCATCAACGGAGCTAAACCTAAAATAATACTAATAACATAAATGCTCCCCGTTTTATCATAGAGATACACTGCTAAAAATGGACGGATCGCTGAACTTGTCACTGTTGTAAGAATTGTACCTACTACTCTAACCCAAAGTGCACGATCATAACGTTTCCATAATATCGATAACCACATCTTCTCGCCACCCTAACTCAAGAACTATCAAATTTAAAACACGATAATGTATATTGTATACTATTAGCCTTAATATGGATAGAATTTATGATCAATTTGTCCTATTAAAACAAAAGACCCGGATGTGAAAACAACCGGATCTTACAATTATTACTTATCAAATATTACTTATCAAACATACCGCCTTGTTTATACCGTTTAATTCCTTTGCGTTTTTCTCCAATTTTTTTTACATGATTTTGCGGCATCCCTTGTTCAGAACTTTTTTTATGCTTTTCCGCAATGATCTTTTTCATTTGTTCAATCATATTATTCTCCACTGTCAATGCTCCATTTCTATCTCTTAATTTATGACTTAAATTTGCCTTTATTCCTATGCTTTGCTTTGAGAAATCTTTTCCGCGAGCTCATTGAGGTATGTCCAACGGTCCATAAGCTCTTCGAGCGTTTTTTCCAAAGCTTGTTGCTGACTCACAAGTTCATTTAGTTTGCCATAATCACTGCCTGCTTCATTCATCTCTTGATTAACTTTAGCAAGCTCTGCTTCCTTCTGGGCGATAATATCATCAATCTGTTCATATTCCCGCTGCTCTTTGTACGTCATTTTAAGGCGTTCTTTTTGAGGCTTAAACGTTTGCGAATGGGAATTCTCCGCTGCGGCCTGATCCTTTTGCTCATTCTGATGCTTCTTAATCTGTCCTTGAGCCATATTTGGCTCTATACATTGCTCTTGCATCACATGTTCCCGATAATCAGAGTAATTTCCAATATAGGTACGAATTTTCCCCTGTCCTTCAAACGAAAATATCTTTTCCGCGACACGATCTAAAAAGTAACGGTCATGGGAAACGCTGATCACAGCACCTGGAAAATCCTCAAGATACTCCTCCAAAACACGCAGCGTTTGGATGTCTAAATCATTGGTTGGTTCATCAAGCAACAGGACATTAGGTGCTCCCATTAGCACATGAAGCAAATAAAGCCTCCGTTTTTCTCCGCCCGAAAGCTTAGCAATTGGAGTCCATTGGAGTGCCGGCGAAAAAAGAAAACGTTCCAGCATTTGTGAAGCTGTGATTACTCCACCATCAGCAGTCGGAAGTACTTCCGCAATATCTTTAATATAATCAATCACACGCTGATTAGGGTTCATTGCCGTATTTTCCTGAGCAAAGCAGCCGACCTTAACGGTTGGTCCCCACTCGATTTCCCCCTGATCCGGTTCAATCCGCCCGTCAAATATATTCAACAGCGTAGATTTGCCCATTCCGTTCGGACCGATGATTCCTATCCGGTCATTTCGGGCAACACTATAACTAAAATCTTCAATGACAATTCCTCGCTGGGGAAATTCGTGATGCAAATGACGGCATTCAATCACTTTTTTCCCTAATCGGCTTGCCCCGGCTGCAATATCAACCCTTCCAGCCGATTCGGCTGGCTTATCTGCGACCAACGCCTCAAAGCGTTCGATTCGTGCTCTTTGTTTAGTTGACCTTGCTTGAGCCCCGCGCCTTATCCAGGCCAGCTCATTGCGAATTCGATTTTGCCGCTTACGTTCAGAGGCTTCCTCTTGTTCCTCACGTTCTGCTTTCAACTCTAAATAACGTGTATAATTCCCCGGATAAGGATAGAGTTTCCCTCGATCGAGTTCTAATATTTGATTGGCAACACGATCCAAAAAATAGCGATCGTGCGTAATCATGATTAGAGCCCCTTTCCGATTATTTAAGTATTGTTCCAACCAGTCTACCGTTGCATTGTCAATATGATTCGTCGGTTCATCAAGAATCAGCAGATCTGAAGGATTGATTAAGGCGCTGGCTAAAGCTACGCGTTTTCGCTGCCCTCCGGATAGGAGACCCATTGATGTATCAAACTCGTTAATTCCGAGCTTTGTCAGGATTGTCTTAGCGTCGCTTTCTAACTGCCAAGCGTTCTGTGCATCCATTTTTTGTCCAAGATCAAGAAGCTTTTGCTGGAAAACAGTATTCTGAGGATCTCTATTTAACTTTTGGAGTGCACGCTCATAATCCTTTAATAATTGCATAAGGGTTGAATTTCCTCTAAATATCTGCTCAAGAACACTGGCCTGATCCTCGAACTCCGGATCTTGGGGTAAATACTCAACAGATACGTTGTTCCCAGTAATTACTTGACCTTTTTCTGGGCTTTCTAGACCGGCCAAGATTTTAAGCAGAGTGGATTTACCCGTCCCATTGACTCCGATGATCCCCATTTTTTCTTTATCCTGAATACCGAATGAGATATTATCAAACAGAACCTTCGTTCCATAACTTTTTGTCAAATTCTCTGCCGCTAAAAGATTCATAAGGTATCTCCTTATTGAAGTAATATTATTGAAGTAATATCTTAATTTAAGCTTTATTTGTACACTCTGAAATTTTATTATATCATATCATCAGTAATTATGATTGAATATTGAAGTATTGCTTATGCGCAATTGCCTCTTCATCTCTTGTTTAGTTAATATTCCCTTTGGTAAAACAAGGTCAAAAATGATAAAATTATAAAGACGAATGAGATAGAAGCTTTTATTCTACGTAAGAACGAGGTTAAACTCATGAAAAAAATTGCCATCTTAATTATGCTCTATTTCCTGGCATATACCTTTTCACCTCAACTACAAACAGAAACAAAGTCTCTTGTTCAGAGCAAGCCTGTTCAGGAAGCGGTAACTCAGGTTTCCAATTATGCTGCTGATCATGGCTGGAGCGAAATTGTGCAAAAAATGCTGGGTACAACCCTGCAGGTTGTTTCCGGAGTAAGCAGTGATAATCCTGCTTTAGAAAAATCAATGCGCCTTCTTGAAAATCATCTGCAAATCCGTCTTCACACACTTCCCCCGGTAAACCCCTCCCTAAAAAAAGAACAAGCATCGCAAACAATTACTCTTTATGCCGGGGATACGGGTATAAGTGATGAAACATTAAAGTCTGCAAGTTCTCTAATTACCTCAGACTCTCTCCCTATAATTCAAAACAATACAAATCTAAACCCCAAAAAGGAAACAGAAGTTGTTCTCTATTCTTCACCTGATCTTTATGGTAATGCGCTTCTGAAAGCAGGAATCTCTTCTGATGAAATCTCTGCTATTGTTAGTCAAACGGGTGGAATAACCGTGGATTCCGCTATTTGGATTCCGATGTATAACCTTCAAGGAAAAGACGATCTTGCTAACGTTCTAACTCATGAGCTTACGCATGTCACATTTAACCAGGCCGGAATTGGCACGAAACTTCCGCTTTGGCTTAATGAGGGGGTCTGTTGGCATAATGGGCTTGCGGCTCAAGAAAAGGTTAACTCCACTCGGACTAATCGTATTATTAAAGCTATGACCGCAAATCTTAAGAAAACAGCACAAAATGGAGAACTATTGCCACTCGACCAAATTGACCAATCCCTCTTGAGTGCATCCTATAATGTTGAATTTCAAGGGTATTTAGCAACTGAACAATTGATTGATAAGCATGGGTTAGATCGCTTTAAAGCGTTCTTAAACCAGACGCAGCGTCAAGATGTTCAGCGAAGCTTTCAGCAGAATTTCGGACAATCACTCGGCGAATTTGAAAAGGAATTTACAATTTAAAATCAGAAATAATGGGCTGTCGCAAAACCTATGGTCTTGTAGTTTCGCGCATATCCGTTTACTCAGGCGCTCCTGGACTGGTTCACTTCGCCTTCGTAGCAGCTCCGCCAAACCTCTGGGCGATACCTGATGTGAACCCCTGGCTGCGCTACGCTACGAAAGCTTTGTTCACCTGCACGTCCCTCCGCGAATCGTTCACTTCTATGCGCGAAACTACGCTTTCGGGTCTTTTGCAATAGTCCATAATTATTGCGCGTACGAAACAGGGGCTGTTTTGCAACAGCCCCTGTTTAAACCTATTTATGGATCACTGGGTTGTTCCACGGATACCGGAACTTTATCTTCATTTTCATGAACTAAATTTAAAAGAGTTGTCATTTCAGCAGCCGGCAGAGGACGTGAGATGAGATATCCCTGAATCCCCGTACAGGCTTGTTCCTTTAGGAATTCATATTGCGCTTCCGTTTCTACTCCTTCGGCAATTGCTAAGAAATTCAGATCGCGGGCAAGTCCGATAATCGTCGAGACGATGGTCCCATTTTCAGCATTATGGAGACTATCTCGAATAAAGCTTTGATCAACCTTTAAAGTATCTATCGGGAAAAGTTTAAGATAACTTAAAGAGGAATAACCTATGCCAAAATCGTCAATCGCAATATGCACACCCATTTTTTTAAATTCACTTAATACTCTGATCGTAAGCTCTAAATCATGAATAGCAACGCTTTCCGTGATTTCTAATTCAAGCCATTTACCCTCCATTTGTTCTTCTTCCAGGATTGTTTTAACCCTCTCAACCAGGTTCTCCTGAAGTAATTGACGGCCTGAAAGATTAACCGCGATACGAAGATGAGATAAACCTTTCCTTTGCCATGCTACATTTTGGGCAATCGCTGTTCGAAGAACCCATTCACCAATGGGTAAGATAAGACCGGTCTCCTCTGCAATCGGAATAAACTTCAGGGGAGGGATTATTCCCGCTTCCGGATGTTTCCAGCGCAATAAGGCTTCCATACCCAGCAGTTTGCCGCTTACAACATCAACCTGGGGCTGATAATAGAGAACAAATTCTCCTCTTTCAAGTGCTCTTCTTAGGCGCTGTTCAAGTGTAAGACGATTTTGCGCAATTAGACTCATATCAGCTTGATAAAGCCAATACCTGTTCTTCCCGCTTTCCTTTGCTTTATACATTGCCAAATCGGCGTGGCGCAAAATGGTTTGTGCATCAATGGATTTATCTGATGCTGTCGCTATGCCGATACTCGGGGTTATGAGGAGCTCCTTATCATCAAGTTTAAAGGACTGTTCAAATACTTTAAGAATTCGCCGAGCCACATCTTTGGCCTTATCGACACTCACCTCCGGGAGAAGAAGGGTAAATTCATCTCCCCCCATACGGGCAACCGTATCCTCATCTCGAATACATTTCTTTAATCGCCGAGCCACCTCTTGAAGCAAATGATCCCCCGCAGCATGACCTAATGTATCATTAACATCTTTAAAGCGATCCAAATCGAGGAAAAGGACAGCAAGTGTACTTTCATGTCTTGCGGCATGTGCTAAAGCAAGGGTAAGCCGATCAAGAAACAGGTAGCGATTGGGCAAGTCTGTTAAAGCATCATGATAAGCAAGATGCTTAATTCTTTCTTCATTTTGTTTGCGTGACGTTAGATCACTAAGAATCGCTGCAAATTGTACTGTTTTACCGTTGTTATCTTTTATGGCGCTTAGCGTCAGCCACTCTGGGTATATTTCTCCCGTTTTGCGGCGGTTCCAGATTTCTCCTTGCCACTCTCCCTTTTCAAGTAAAGCCCGCCACATTTCCTGGTAAAATTTCTTGTCATGCTTTCCCGAACTCAATACTTTAGGGTTTTTCCCCATAACTTCTTCAGTGGTATACCCTGTAATATCTTGAAACGCTTGATTCGTATAGACAATATTTCCCTTAGGGTCAGTGACTAAAACACCCTCTAAAGTATTTTCAAAAACTTTCGAAGCTAAGCGCATTTGTTCTTCATCTAGACGTTTCTGTGTAACATCTTGCTTAACCGCAATAAAGTATAGTGTTTGCTCCGGCTCAAAATACACCGGAGTAATTGTCATTTCTTCATTATATAAAGTCCCGTCTTTTTTGCGATTGACCATATCACCATGCCAAACTTTTCTGGCAAGTATGGTATCCCAAAGGTCTTTATAAAATTCCGGAGGATGTACATTAGACTTTAAAAAGCGCGGATTTTGGCCTAAGGCCTCAAGCAAACTGTATCCTGTGATTCTTGTAAAGGCAGTATTCGCCCAAACGATAATTCCATCAATGTCGGTAATGACGATTGAATTAGCAGCTGCTTCCAGTGCGGCAATTTGTATTCTGCTGAATTTTCCTTCTTTAAATATTAAAGGAGACTTTATTCGATGTCTCTTTACCATTGAAGTCACCTCACTTATCAGCCCCGATAATTCTATTTCGATCCATTTCCATTCAAATCGATTAGGAAATTAGAATTATTACTTATAATAATTATTATACAGAAATTCTACTCACATAGCATTATTTTTTTTATTTATAAGCCTATTTTCTAAGCGAATTAAGCAAATTAACAAACAAAAAATATCCTCGCCCAATTTACCTACGAGGATATCCTTTAAGCCTCTGCTCTAATTCTGTATATTAACCTGGTTAATAAGCGCTTTCTTTGTTAATGAATAGAACATTTCATAAAGCTCTTGTTTTTTTTGCTCGGGAAAAGAGGACATTCCAATCTCTGTTAAAATTTGTTGTAAAAGAGCATGTTGATCAAGCTCTTCTCGCGCAACAAGCGTGGTTTTACCTAGAAGTCCAAAGATATAGTTCTCATCAAGTCCAAATTGCTCCGATAAATTCCGAATAAAGTAATCATCCGGTATTTTTTCCCCACGTTCGACTTCGCGTAAATAGGAAGGGTTAACACCCACTCTTACACTCATTTGCTGTATCGACAATTTTCTGCGAACGCGATAATCATTTATATATCGGCCAATTTCTATAAGCGTCTCTCGATAGTCCTGATTTTCTTTAACTAAAGACATTTTTAGATCCTCCTTAATATCCATCCCTTGGATCAAAACCTTGGGTATTAAATACTAATACGCATTATCACCAATTTGTGCATTTGTTCCTACCGTATTGGGCAATATTTAATAATAATCGACAATTTTAAAATATAATGCAAATATCATGCCATGCCGATTTTCCTGATTTTTAATTATTATTAAGTGTTAACTTCTCTAAGTAATAGTTAACCCTATGTTAACTTGCGTTAACTTACCTTATTTTTAATTATTATTAGTTAACACTTAATGTTAACTAATAAATTTGTCTAAGACTTGTTGAATTATCGTTCTTTTTTTCTACCACAAAAACATTTATAATTAGAAATGCACTTAAAGCGAATGGAGGAGTTCATAATGTCTAGCGTTATAGAACGTTTTCTGAAATATATACAAATAGATACTCAATCCGATGAAACCTCAACATCTGTGCCCAGTACCTCAAAACAACTTGATTTAGCTCGGGTATTAGTTGAAGAGCTTCAAAGCTTGGGATTACAGGAGGCCAGGTGCGACGAGAACGGCTATGTATATGCAGTCCTGCCGGCAAATACTTCAGATGTTGTTCCTGCAATCGGTTTTATTGCCCATATGGATACAAGCCCAGATATGTCCGGCCTTGCTGTTAAACCTCAATTGATTGAAAATTACCCCGGGGGAGATATTATTCTCAATGCTGAAAAAAATTTCATTCTCTCTGCGGACGCCTTTCCCGAACTCCAACAGTATGTCGGTAAAACAATAATAACAACGGATGGAACAACACTTCTGGGTGCAGATGACAAAGCGGGGGTCGCAGAAATCATGACTGCATTAGAATATCTGGTTCAGCATCCTGAAGTTGAACACGGCAAGCTTTGTATCGGATTTACACCAGATGAAGAAATTGGCCGTGGCGCGGATCATTTTGATGTAAAAGGCTTCGGTGCTGATTTCGCCTATACCGTTGATGGTGGACCCGTCGGAGAACTTGAATTTGAAAACTTTAATGCCGCAAAAGCTGTTGTTCAATTTTATGGCCGCAATGTTCATCCAGGAAGTGCGAAGGGGAAAATGATTAACTCCATCCTCCTGGCCCATGAATTTCTTTCTCTCCTGCCTTCTCACGAAACGCCCGCGGATACCGAAGGCTATGAAGGATTCTATCACCTGCACCGTTCCCAGGGAGAAATTGAAAATACCATCCTTCACTTTATTCTTAGGGATTTTAAAAACGAAGGTCTTGAAAATCGGAAAAATACGATGAGGAACGCTGCAAAAATGCTCCAGAAAAAGTACGGTCAAGATTCCGTAAAGATTGAGATTACGGATCAATACCAAAATATGCGTGAAAAGATTGAACCGGTAATGCAAATCGTCGATATTGCAAAGCAAGCGATGGAAGCGGTCGGAGTGAAGCCTAAAATCAGCCCTATTCGCGGCGGTACAGATGGAGCGCGACTTTCCTACATGGGATTGCCTACTCCTAATTTGTTTACAGGCGGTCACAATTTTCACGGCAGATATGAATTCATTCCCACTTTTTCTCTTGAAAAAGGAGTTGAAGTTATCCTTAAAATCATTGAGAAATCAATAATGATGTAACAAAAAAAATCTCCGAAGCATCGCTTCGGAGATTTTTAATGGGTAATTTTTTATTTTGTTTATTTTTTAATTATTTACCTGATAAAGGCAGCGAAACCGTTGCTGTAGAACGTCCTGCGTTACGATCATTAACGATTTCAACCCATTTACGGACACTATCAATAATGATCACCGCAGCTAACAGCAACATGATCACAATAAGAGCAGCTTTGATGTAATCCTTAGCCGGCAGATATTGATTCATCATGGACCATATTCCTGCATAGAAAACGGTGAAAACCATGTAAACAAGAGGGACAAGTGTTGTCCAAGCATAGACCATCTTCTTGGAGTTTCTTAGAATAGTGGTTGTTCCAATCGCTAAAACGATGGTTGCAAGAAGCTGGTTAGACACACCAAAAATAGGCCAAATTGAGGCAACATTTCCTCCCCAGAGCATGTAACCCCATGCTCCGGAAATTACAGCACTCGTAATTATTACACCAGGCCACCAGTGAATATTTCCAAAGGGTTTATAGACATAACGTCCCAAGAAATCTTGGAGAATATAACGACCTACCCGAGTTCCGGCATCAATCGTCGTTAAGATGAAGAGAGCCTCAAACATAATTCCGAATTGATACCAGTATTTCATCAAGTGAGTTCCCAGCATTTGAGAGAAAACGTGAGCCATACCAACTGCGAGGGTAACAGCTCCTCCTGTACGTCCGGCTAAATCCATGCCTACCATATTGGATAGGTTTTGAAGATCTACCGTATGCATACCTAATGTAGCAAAGACTTTAGGAGCGGCATTGATCGCGAAATAGTCTCCCGGCTGGAGCACTGTAGCTGCGATTAGCGCCATAACTGCAACGAAGGCTTCCATGAGCATTCCGCCAAAACCAACGAGTTGGATATCTTTTTCACTATTGATAATCTTAGGAGTCGTACCTGAACTAATCAAAGCATGGAAACCAGAAATAGCACCACAAGCAATCGTAATACTAACAAAAGGCCAAATCGGACCTTTTACAATCGGACCATTTGCAGTCCTTGCAAAATCAGTAACTGAAGGCATCACAATTTGCGGATGAACATAGATAATTCCAATTGCCAGCATCAGGATCGTACCAATTTTCAAATAACTGCTGATATAGTCGCGCGGAGCAAGCAGCAGCCATACCGGCAAAATTGCAGCAACTAAGCCATAGACCGGAAGAATAATCCACATTTGTTGTTCAGACCAGTCAAACCAAGCTCCTATGCTGGTCGAAACAACGGCTTGCCCTACCCAAATCGCTACAAAGACGAGTGCAACACCAAGAGCGGAAGCCTCTCCAATTTTTCCAGGGCGGATTTTATACATATATGCTCCGACCAAAAGTGCGATTGGAATAGTACTTGTAATAATAAAGGAACCCCAAGGGTTATTCTTCATTGCACCTACAATAACAACAGCCAAGCCAGCCATTGCGAGCACAAGAATGAAGAGAATAGAAATACCCGTTGTCAAACCGGATACCTTACCGATTTCTTCTTTCGCAATTTCTGAAAGTGAACGTCCGTTATAGCGAACAGAAGCAAAAAGAATAATCATATCATGGACTGCACCACCCAGTACAGAACCTACTAAAATCCAGACAAGACCGGGCAAGTAACCAAATTGAGCGGCCAAAACCGGTCCGACAAGAGGACCAGCCCCTGCAATTGCAGCAAAATGGTGTCCAAAAACAACCCATTTATTTGTAGGAACATAGTTTTGACCATCCTCTAACCGGTGAGCAGGAGTAACACGATTCTCATCAACGACCAGTACTTTTGTAACAAGAAAAGCACCGTAGAATCGATACGCAAGAATAAGGATACAAGCAGCAGCAATGACGAGTGTTAAGGCATTCATTCTTTACATTCCTCCTTCTCTTATTAAATTAGTTCATAAAAAATAAGACCAAAATTATAATTCTGCCCTCCTTTTCTAAAAAGTAAAGACTGCCCATTTAAGAAGTTCATCATATTATAATCATAAAATTCAGCTAATTGTCTACAGATGTTGTATAACATGCTTTTACAGTTGCATAACAGTTTGAAAACTCTACATGAATTACATATCCTACGAAAGTCTAATGATTAGTCGAAATGATGAACTGAAGAACAGGCCCAAACAATTTATAGGAATTTGAATTTTTATAAATTTTACGATCAAAATGGTCTAAATATCCCTAAAAATTAAATAAAAGTAGCTTGTTTTATTACAAACTACTCTATACTATGTTTAAATCTATGTTCAAAAAAATATTAAATTATTGTTAAAAATTAAATTCTTTACGAAGGAGACGAACAAACGTCCGGCTCACCGGTATTTCCAAAGATTGATGGGGTAAATTCAAAACGAGTTTATATGTTCCGTTAAACCATGGAATGATTTCACGAATTCGATCAATATTAACAAGGTATGACCGATGAGTTCTTAAGAATTGTTTGGGATCCAGCCTTTCTTCAATTTCCTGAAGCGTCAAAGAAGTCGGCCAGGTTTCCTCTGCCGTTACCAAAGATGCATGACGTCCCTCGGAAATTGCATAGAGTATCTCTTGTTGATCCACTAGAACAACCTTGCCATTATTAAAGGCCGGTATTTTACGGTATTTTCGTTGTGTTTCCATACCTTCAATGGCTTTAATGACTTTATTAGCCCAGGCTTCTCGATCATGAAGCTGTTGTTTAATCCTCGTCATTGTATGTTGTACTCGCTCGGGATTAAATGGTTTAAGAATATAATCAATAGCATTAACTTCAAAAGCTTGGAGAGCATATTCGTCATGCGCCGTGGCAAAAACCATCGATGCTTTAAGGCCTTGCTGAATTAACCAGTGAGCTAATTCTAAACCACTCATATTAGGAAGCTGAATATCGATAAAGAGAACATCCGGCAGCAGCTTCGGTATTTTTTCCAAAGCTTCTTCCCCATCGGCAAATTCCGCGATGATCTCTACTTCACTAATCTGTTCAAGCAGGAATCGAAGCTCTCGGCGGGCTGGAGCCTCATCGTCAATCAGTATCCCCTTGATCATTCGAGTTCCCCTTTCTTCGCTAGCGCATGTTTAAAAAATACGCCTTAATTTTAGTCTAACATATAATACTGATATTACTCAATATACATGATTTTCGATATATTACGATATATTTAAGAAACTCTGAATGATATTTTTAGGATCGGGCGGGGCGCTTAATTTCTGTTTTTCCATAAGCATAAAGTTTTTGCTGTGCCACAATGACCAAACCCAATAGAAGAATCGCTCCCGTTATATAAGGCAACCCCTTTGCCAGCCCATATAAAGCCCCGCCGATAACGGGTCCGAGGATTCTTCCAAGGCTTGCAAAGGATTGGAACAGCCCGAGCGAAGCACCTTGACTCCCGCTTTTTTGTTTTGTTACAAGACTGGAACTTGTCGGGCCGGTTAATGAATTGCCAACCATGAATAAGACTGTAGCCATGACTAAGGTAACTGTATTTGGTGCCAATATAATAAAAATAAGAGCAAAACCACATAAGTATGTACCGGTTTTAACCAGTGGAGCATCACCAAACCGGCTGACTAACCTTCCGATTAACCCCCCCTGAACGATGACCCCAAAAATTCCGAGGATAGTAAATGTTATTCCCATTTCTTTTGGGCCAAAACCTACTTTGGCCGCAGCAAGGAGTGCAAAAGTGGTTTCAAACATAGCCATTGAAAAGTTAATGACAAAGTTAAAAATATAAAGTGTTAATAGAGGATCCTTAAAAATCTGAAGACTAAAGCGAGGAATTTTCTTATTCGAGCGGGCACTGGATGAATTCAGAGTTTCAGGCAAGAAGAACCAGGCAAACGGAAGAATAGCAAGTGCTAAGGCTCCTGCGGCGAAAAACGGAGTCGAAAAACTATAATGGCCTAACCAGCCGCCTAAAGCCGGTCCGAAAACCATTCCAAGGCCCATTGCCGCACCAATAAGCCCCATACTTTTTGAGCGATCTGCTCCTTCCGTGATGTCTGCCAAATATGCCATCGCTGTAGGCAGAGTTGCGGAAGACACTAAGCCGGATAATGCCCGAACAGCGATCAAAAGCCAAAGCTGATGAATAACCCCAAAAAGGAAAAAAGTTAGTCCGTAGCCGCTTATACCTATGAGAAGAACAGGTCTTCGCCCGATTCGGTCCGACATACGGCCCCAAAAAGGTGCAAAGAAAAATTGCATGATGGAGTAAGCTGACATGAAGATACCAAGAGAAATTGCATTTCCGCCCAAATCTTGAACTAAAAAAGGCAAAATTGGAATCACAATTCCAAACCCCATCATCACTAAAAACTGGACGAAAAACAAGATAACTATTGGCCGAGTCTGTTTTTTATTCATTAAATCTCAATCTCCTATCCTCTACAATAAACAATTTTCCAGCAAATGCTGTTTCTTCCCCAACCTCTGAATACTAATATTAGTCTATATCTTCATTAAACGCCTGATATTTCATCAAGAACCTGACGGAATCGCGCTAAATGCTGATTAAGAACTTCTATCTCCTCTTGCCCTAACTTTTCAAGAATTTGCCGGTTGATTTCTACACTTCTTTTTTCAAAAATCTTCAACTGATTTTTTCCTTCTTCTGAAAACCGAATAATAACCTGACGCCGATCCTTTTCACTCCGGATCCGTGTAATTAGATTTAATTTATAGATACGGTCGATAAATCCGGAAACGGCTCCTAAAGTAATCCCAAATTGATCTGCAATCTCAGAAGGAGTACATGCTTTCTTACGTTCCAGATATTTAAGAAAATAATATTGATGAAAAGACATAGGCCCTTCTTTTGGAATCATTAATTGTTGAAACTTTTGACCAATCAAACGTACCAGGATATCTGTTTCATTTAAAATTGGCATGATGATCCCCACCTAATACTTATTCCGTTAAATAATAAACCCCGAAAATAGTTTACGTCAATAAGCATTTTCTTATAAAAAGAAATAGATAATCTATCTTTAAAGATTCACTTCCCAGTCTAAACAAGCCGGAAAAACAATCTCTATAACGTTCTCAAATTCTGAATCCTTAAGGCAATCATTAACCAAATAAACCGGAAGATGATCGACGTAAAAAGGTGTTCTTCGTCTAATCCATTCCTCTAATGAGAACGTTTTCCGCCCGCCGATAAAGTTTTCAAGCTGCCGGTACAATGAGGTTATTGTTTTTTGCTGGATTCCAGCAGCTTGAGCGTATCCGTCCCGCTGCTTTTTAAAAAGCTCATGAACATAATTAAGTCTCTTTTCCTCCCACTCAGGATGGTTTTGAAAGAGGTAAGCATTAGCCAGAGTTTCTTCAATACACTCTTCCGTTCCCCATAATGGACTATAAACTTCCTTCTTATAGTGAGGATAAGAAGAGACCGCGTTCATTAAGCCGGCATATCTTTCAACGAGATAATGGAATGCTCCATGCGTCTGAACACATTCCAAGGCAAACCGGTGAGCCTCGTTAAAGAGCAGTCCTGTCCTCTCCATAATATTTAATAGAAAAGCTGTAAAATAATGCGCATAAAGATACAGCCCAAACTCCCCGCCGTTAAAGTGATAAGGGCGATACGTAGCAACCATATCCAGGTTTTCACAGCGCAGCGTATTGAAATGGTTCCCCCCCCAGTTTAATCTTTGCTGAAACCAATACAAGGATTTATTACGCATGCGCTTAAAGACAGGTTTAGGTAACTCTAACATCTCCCAACCCGCTATTGGAAAACATACCTCAACATGATTGATCAACTTCCCAACACAGCCTCACCTTCCTATCCCTTTCCGTATCATTTAAAAGCCCTAACTAATTTGTATGCCGGAAAAAGGATAAGAATTCAAGGCAAAAGAGTATTTTCCGCTGTTAAATCAAACGATTCCTTAACCATTCAACCAAAATATGAGCTGAGTTAGGATTGGTCGCCAGCGGAATATTGTGAACATCGCAGAGACGCAGCAGAGCGGAGACATCCGGTTCATGAGGCTGTGCCGTAAGCGGATCACGCATAAATATGACCGCTGTAACATCACCTTGAGCCACGCGAGCGCCAATTTGTTGGTCGCCTCCAAGCGGACCAGACAAACAGTATTCTATTTCCAAACCCGTTTCTTCATGAATTCGGCGGCCGGTTGTACCTGTAGCGATTAAATTGCAGCATTCCAAAACTGAACGATAAGTTCGAGCAAACTGAATCATATCCTCTTTCTTCTGATCATGTGCTATTAAAGCGACCAATGGTTTTTCGAGCATCTTTTATTCTCCTTTATTTTTTACAGTATGTCTATTCAACTTTTTTAATTACAGAATAAATTATATCAGAAATATATGTCTAAAGGGGGGAAAGCCTATGGCTGAAGGTTACATTTGTCCCTTTTGCGGAATTAAATCTACCTCAGACCAATGGAGCATTACGACTTGGAAGTTTTTACACAGGGAAGCCGGGCCCATTTTTAATATCGCTCGCGAACGTTCAAACTGGAGTTGGGTTTGTCCGCATTGCCGAAAGACTTCCACAATTGAAGAAATCCTAGCCGCCCAAGATAATATATAAGACGAAATAAAAAGAAGCCGGTTTATCCTATTATAGGAGAAATCGGCTTCAGCAGCTCAACTTTACTAATTGATAAGCCCATTCCATAAGGGCAATGCAGCAAGAACAATAAGACACCGTAAAGAAAATCCACCAATTAGAATTGCTATATCACACAACCAAGAATATTTAAATTCATTTTTAATGGAATTCTTTGTTTCGGATTCTTTGCGGTTAGCAAAAAAACGCTTTAATCGAAGCCATAAATTGGCTGCATGAAAATAATTATATAGATACAAAATGAGCGGGCCAACTAATCCAATCCCAACAAAGAAGAACCAAAATGCAAACGAGAATTTATCATAAAGAAGCATTCTCTCAGACTGTATGGCAATAGCTCCCATTTTTCCTTGGGAAAGAGCAGTAAAGAAGAGAAATAGCACTAAAAGTTCAATTGCTACTAAAATAAGATGCATCAGATTTACGCGACGATGCTCATCCGGTTCTTTTCCTATAAAATAAGCCAGAAAGGTAGTTGCAGACATTCCGGTAGATAAAGCTGAAATTATAAATAAAATAGGAATGAACCCATTGTTCCAAAACGGTATTGCAGAAACAGCTGCTAAAAGCATTCCCGTATAACCCGCCGTAGCAAACGCGAGAATTACTCCTAGATAATCAAGTAACTTTAAAGATTGTTTATTTTTCCAGGCTAGGTATCCACGAATTAAACCAATAAAAATAAAGCAGCATAAAATTATTGTTCCCCAGCTCATGACTGATTGAAAATTCGTTACTAAACGAAATAAAAGCCACGGTTTTCGTAATCCTTGCCCTAAGTCTAAGACTAAAAGCCCTGTTCCAAGGGCAACGATCGGAGCAGAAATCATATAACCTAAATATTTTAGGTTGGGTACATGACCAAGAAACCCTCGGTTCGCGATAAACGAGGTTAGATAGGCACCTGCACCCATACCTCCCATAAAAAGATAAACGATAATAAGCAAACCCCAATGATTCATTATCAAATCCCCCCTATCTCATTTCTTTTTTGGGAATAATGACATACGAGGGATGAGTAACATCCGGACTTGGCATTCCCTTTAACTGCTGTGTAACGAAGGGTAACGATAATAAATAGTCCATTTTCCCTACACCTAAAGCATGCATAGGACAAGCTTCAACACAAGCAGGCTGCAAACCTTGATCTTGCCGTTCATAACAAAAATGGCATTTAGAAATCCGGCCTTCTTTAGAACTAAAACTTGGTGCATGATATGGGCATGCATAAAGACAATACATACAGCCAATACATTTTTCCTTATCATGGAGAACGATTCCATCTTCAGGACGCTTATGATAAGCTTTAACTGGGCAAATTTCTAAACAAGCTGGCTTCTCGCAATGATTGCAGCTAATCGATAAATGACGCTCATTCAGAGAAGGTGCTTTACTTTTACCTTCAAATAGTACCTTACGCCATTGAGCTCCTTCGTCCCATTGATTCGTTTTCCGGCAAGCCTCAACGCATGCTCCGCAACCAATACATTTCGATTGATCATAAACAAAACCAATTTGCTCTCCAGGCATTTTTTTCTCTGAATTAACGTTGTTCTGATTCGTTGCTTCTACCCCAACTACTGATTTTGGAATAAGTCCAAATTTCATTACAGCCCCTGTCGCTAATCCTAATTTTAAGAGCGTTCGGCGATTAATGTTTGGACCTTCTTTTGCCATTTTTGCTCTCCTTTCGATCCAATGATTTAAATTAGCAAGTTAAATCTTTGTTACTCTCAATCTTCAGATTTCATTTGAGGTTCAATAAGCAGCAATCCTGAAATCACTGCAAGAATAACAATTCCAATAATATTTACTATAGGATTCATCGGAGGCCAAATAATCATAAACTCTACAAAAGCTAATAACATTCCTACAAGCAAACCACAAATAGCACCTATTACCCAACGCCAAGGAGTTTTTAGATTTAGACGTGTGCCAAAAACTAATACTGGTACAATAAATCCCCATATCCCTGCAAGACAAACGCTAATCAAGATAATTGTCAACCCCATTTTCCTTCCTCCTTTTTAATTGGTTTAGTGTTTATTAGAACTTTCACTATCCTATATATTATATTCAACTGAATCAATATATTGACGATATCAAAATGTTTAATATTGACTTTTGATAATAGCTATGGTATTGGGACGCTAACTTAAATACAAATATAACGAAAAAAGGTGGAGCTAAGCCCCACCTTTTTGATATCTGCTATTTAATGCAACACAGTCTTATCCCAATGCTTTTTCAAGAATATCATTAAGACGTGCAACCATCCCCCGGGGATCCACAATAATCCCAGCTGCAATTT
The DNA here is from genome assembly GCF_049860565.1 of Desulfitobacterium nosdiversum. GTDB lineage: Bacteria > Bacillota > Desulfitobacteriia > Desulfitobacteriales > Desulfitobacteriaceae > Desulfitobacterium_A > Desulfitobacterium_A nosdiversum. The sequence continues at coordinate 2,533,167 of NZ_CP172056.1, read as the reverse complement.
GAGCATTAGCAAATAATTGTTCAGCTGCCAATTGCGCGAAGGAATCCTCCTTCTGGCGCAGTTCATTAAGTCGGAGAATCAACGCATGTTTGGGATTGATTTCCAATATACCGGGAGCAACATCCTGCAAGTTATGATTTACCAGCTGCATCATCCGCTGCATACTGTGCGATCCAAAAGGACTAAGCATAATTGCAGGGCTGTCGACAAGACGCTTTGATTCACGGACTTCAGTGACTTTTGTTCCCAGAATTCCCTTCAGCCATTCATTAAAGGACTTAAGTTCTTCTCCTTCCAAACCCGTTTTATTTTCGGTTTGATTCTCTTCTGTAAGATTGAGATCAGCTTGATCCGCTGATATTAATTTTTTACCTTCAAATTCGCCGATCGTATTCAAGACATAGTCATCAATCGCATCACGTGTGTAAATGACTTCGTAATCCTTATTCCGGAAAACTTCAAGATACGGTCCCGCTTCAATAACCTCACGGCTCGGACCGTTGACATAGTAAATGGCTTCCTGACCTTCCTTCATCCGGCCTACATAGTCACTCAACGACATAATCTTGTCGGCTTCAGTCTTGGAGGATTCAAAACGCAGAAGTTTCATCAGCTCCGTCCGATGTGTAAAATCGTTCGCAGCCCCTTCCTTTAGGAAGATCCCAAATTCATCCCAAAACTCTTTGTATTTTTCAGGTTCATTTTTCGCCTGTTCCTCAAGATATTTTAGGAAACGCGTTGTCACCACTTTGTTTAATTTCGCAACTAAGGCACTGTCCTGCATCGTTTCCCGCGAAATATTCAAAGGCAGTTCTTCGCTGTCGACAACACCCCGTACAAACCGGAGCCATTCAGGAAGAATATCTTTGGCTTGCTCTTGAATTAAGACCTTCTTGCAGTAAAGATTTACGCCCGCATCCATGCGGCCGAACCCAAATTTTTCGATATTATCATGCGGAACAAATAAAAGCGCATTAATATTAATCGGTGCGTCTGAAGAGAAATGAAGGCGGAAGCGGGGTCCATCATAGGCATTGGCGATAAATTTATAGAATTCATTGTAGTCTTCATCACTGATCTCATTTTTGTTTTTAGTCCAAAGGGCTTGGACCGTGTTTACTTTTTCGCCGTTCACGCTGACCGGATAAGGAACAAAGCTGGAATACTGCTTAATGATTCGTTTAACGGTTTCAGGTTTTGCAAACTCTTCGGCATCCTTCTTCAAATGAAGAACTAATCGCGTGCCTCGTGTTAAAGGATCCGTCTCTTCAATCGTATAGCTTCCTTTACCCTCGGATTCCCAGATATAGCTTTTAGCTTCCGGCCGATAGGACCGCGTATAGAGCGTTACTTTTTCTGCCGCCATGAAGGCTGAGTAAAACCCTACCCCGAACTGACCAATCAAATTCATATCTTTTTTGTCTCCAGACTCGGCAAGGTTTTGAATAAAAGCTTTGGAGCCTGAATGAGCGATTGTTCCGAGATTCTCAGTTAATTCATCCTTTGTCATGCCAATCCCTGCATCCGTAATAGTCAGGGTATGCTCATCTTCATTCGTTGTGATCTGAATCTCGAGCGGGATGTCTTTAGCCAAAATATCCTGGCCAGACAGCTGCTGAAAGCGGACTTTCTCCATTGCATCCGAAGCATTTGAGACGAGTTCGCGCAAAAAGATCTCACGGTCTGTGTACAAAGAGTTGATGACAATATCCAGCAATTGCCGGATTTCGGTTTGAAATTCTTTAGTTTCTGTTGTACTCATTTCTTATGTGCCTCCTGAAAAGTTTTCCATATTATATTTTAATCAAATTTGGTCAGACTTCAAGTCTTACGTCTTAATAACTTCAATGCCCATAAGCGATAACACAATTCTTCGTTATTTTGGCCTGATAAAGGGCTTTATCTGCAAATTCAACAACATCGCTTTCAATTTCATTTTCGTCCTTTTTGAATTTTAGATCTTTTAAAGAAACCACGCCAACGCTCACTGTAATTGGCTGAGACTGAACCTCCTGTCCGAAATCGTGCTTTTCTACGATCCCGCGAATTCTCTCGAGAAAGGCAACCGCCCCATCGTGACCCGTATTGGATAAAATAATGGCAAACTCCTCTCCTCCCCAGCGCACAACCGCATCAGAGACGCGAATACTGTTTTCAAAAATAGAAGCTAATTGTCTGAGCACACTATCTCCGGCCGGGTGGCCATAGCGGTCGTTTACAGCCTTAAAATTATCCACGTCAATCAAAGCCAAAGAAAACACAGATTGAGCGCCTTTTAGATATTTATGGGTTTCATTCTTCAAGTCTAAATAGAACATTCCTCTATTTCCTAACCCCGTTAATGAATCCAAGGTTGCTCGAAGCGCTAACGACCTTACAATCGAACCGAGAATAATTCCGTTAAATATTAAGACAATGGTAATGACAACCCATGCTTGAAATTCATATTTGATCGGTAGATTATGATTAATATAATAACCGACTGAGCCTAGCACCACACCTAATGCAGGCAATATTACGGGAGCACTATGAATTAAATAGC